>CAYNSM010000044.1:0-15532 GCA_964400065.1 uncultured Planctomycetales bacterium | reverse complement strand
GTCGCTGGACGGCGAAAGATCCAATCGGCTTTGCTGGCGGAGACGTCGATCTTTACGGTTACGTCGAAAGCGATCCGGTGAATTTTGTCGATCCCGAAGGTAATCTAGGCGTACTAATTGTTGTTCCTTGGGTTATTCCAACAATAGAAGCCATCGTAAATGTTGGTGGTGGTGTGTATTTATGGTACTTATATAAGAAAAATGGGCTTAATAAAGATGCTCTATATCCACCACTCAGGCCAGCGAATGACATACCATACCAAGGGCCTGTTAATCAGGATCCTTTAGAACCTGACCCAACTAATCGAAATCCGAAATTACCCCCATGGTTAATACCATTACCTTTGCTTCCAGACACTTTAGAAATGTTTTGTGAATATTATCCAGATGTTGGTTTGTGTAAACAATTAAACCCCGACAAATCTAATGATGTTCCAATCACGCCACCAGTAAGTCCGTGTCTAGGAGCAAAACCATTGTCCCCATATTCAGACAGAGCATAAAAAGGATACGTAATGAAGAAAAATGTTTATAAGATTGGGTGCATTGCAGGGTGGGGATCCATATTAGCGGCATTTTTTATCAACCTAGGATTTATCAATCTTTTAGGACTTGGATTCTTTATTCTTGGTTTTACTTTCTTTCATGATTTTTATTTTAATAATGGTAAATTTGACTTAGTTAATTGTTGGTGGCAAGATGTTTGTGGATTTTATTGTCTTGCAATAGGATTGTATTATCAATTCGGTTTTAGCAAATTCAAAATGGGGTTGGTATTGACGACTTTATTTATAGTCAGCTTAATTGTGAAATACACTTATACAAAAATAAAACTTAAAGAAAGAAATAAAAGCAATAATTCCGGTGACACAAGACTTAATTCAAGATGAAATTTATTGTTAAATTAATCAACTACCCCTGCTCATTAAAAAGGAGGGGTAGTTTTTATGGTTCGAATAGCGCGAGTTTCGGTGCTCGATGTGCCTCATCATGTAACCCAAAGAGGTAATCGTAGGCAGAATGTATTTTTTAAAGAAGAAGATAAAATAGAATATTTAAAAATATTAAAAGAGCAATGCCGGCATTTTAAACTTTCAATTTGGGCCTATTGTTTAATGGATAACCACATTCACCTTGTGGTCGTCCCCCGTGAAAAAGAAAGTCTGGCAAGAGGTATTGGCGAAACCAATCGCCTTTATTCTCGAATGATTAACTTTCGAGAAGGATGGAAGGGTTACTTGTGGCAAGGGAGATTCGAAAGTTGTCCATTAGACGAACAGTATCTTTATTGCGCAGTCAGATATGTTGAGAGAAATCCTGTGCGAGCAGGGCTAGTCGAAAAGGCAGAGCAGTATCTCTGGTCTAGTGCTCGAGCACATGTCAACAAGTATCAACGGGATGAGGTTTTGGATCATTTCTATTTATTAGATGAAATTAGCGACTGGAGAAGATATTTAGATTTGTCTGAGACGGTCGAAGATATTGAAAAAATTCGGGTACATAGTCGCACAGGTCGTCCAACAGGAAGTGTCGATTTTATAAAGAAGTTAGAAACTTTGACCGATCGGGTGCTAACAAAACAAAAACCTGGGCCGAAAGCAAATAATTAAGTCTTGTGTCACCGGAATTGTCCAGGTATCAATATTCAGTTGTCGCAATATCCTGAATAATTCCGACACAATGAGCTGACCCGGGTTTAATGGGCACAATTCCGGTGACACAATGAGCTGACCCGGCACCTGTGTAATTTAAAAAGTTGATTTATTTTTTCGCATTGTTATAATGCTGCCAATTAAAAAACTTACCGTCACCGAATAACTTTGAAATCATATGAATTTAAAAATTACTGTTAGGACATTAATTGTCCTTTGCGCAATTTCGTTAACTTTTTGCCGGGCTCTTTGGGCGCAGGATCCGCATTTTTTATCTGCCTACCATAGTGAATACGGATTAAAACTTTATCATGATGGGAAAGTTGATTTTGCCATTGAGCGTTTTGTCAAGGCACTGCTTCTTGACCCCGAAAATAAAACGGCGAAAGATTCGCTGCGCAAAATAAGTGACGAAATTGTCCCGTCTTCAAACTCGCGTGTTCTTGAAATAGCGCGTTTTATTGACCAGATTGAATATTTCAATTTTTTGGATTTGCGTTATCGAAGTTTAACAACCGAAAATTCAAGGCTTTTTGAATTTGTTCGAAATAATTTCCCTAAAGATTCAGCCTTAGCTCAAAAAGTTCAAACAATTGAATCCCGTCAGGCTGACCGCAGTGTTGTTCTGCCGAGTGTCGGGGAGCTGGGCTTCGCCAGCGACGACAATAAAAAAACAAACCTTCCCGAGGTTATTTCGAATCTTAGCCGACAACGTCAACTTTTGCTTGAACAAATTAGTTTTTGGGAAGCGCAAAATAATGATTTGCGGCTTGTGCGGCGTTCAATTCTTGCTCAAGGATCTGGCGAAAACCCATTAGCTCTTGCCACTAAACTTAAATCTCAGCTTACCGAAGTCGAAACCCGCACAGTACAAAAAGATGATTTGCTTGCGACGCAACATCAGAATATCGAATATTTCCAATCCGAACTTTCGAGTGTTCGTGATAATTTTAACCAGTTGCAGGAACGGTTTAAAACAACAGATTTGAAAATTGGCGAATTAAATAAAAAGTTAGCCGAAATGTCGATGGAGATTTTTGAAAAGAACAAAACAATCGCTCAAAAAGATGATTATGCGTCCAAGCTTCAGCGTGAAATTAGCGAAGCGAATGAAAAAATGAATTTAGTCCAGCGTATTATTCAGGAGAAGGACGACCGGATTGCATCACTCGAAAAGGAAATGTCTGCGCTGCATCTTGCGGTTAACTCTGGGCTTTCTTCGTCGGATCCACAGGTTGTGCAACTTAAAACGGATTTTAAGAATTTTGAGGAACAATTTAAATCCCAAATGGGAAAAAGTCGTGAGCGAATCATTGGTTTAGAGGTTCAATTTGCGGATTTAACGCAAAAATATCAGCTTATGGTCAATGAAATTCAGGCTAAGGATTTACAAATTGGGTTACTAAAGGATGATTCTCGCAAAAAAGATGTTTCGATTTCTCAATATCGGAGTGCTTTTCTGACGACAAACGAAAAAGCTAATGAATTGATCGGTATTCTCGATATTTATCGCAGCAAATTGGCTGAAACAAAACAAGCCTTGTTAACAAAAGAGCAGGAGCTGACTCACTTTAAAAATGCATCAACTAAACCTACCCCATTAAACGAAGATGCAGGGAACCCAAGTTCGTTGAAGATTCTTTCGAACAGCCATGATTTGACTTTATTAAAACAAACTGACCGCTAATCTTGCAGAAAGGCAATCAAAATGCCCATGGTCGTAAGGTCTCGCCAAGTTGTTTTAGCTGGTTTCTTTTTTTTCGTGTTTTTAGGAATTTCGTCGCTTGCCTCTGCGCAAAATGTTCGTGATAATGTTGTAAAGGTTTTTGTGACTTCCAATCGCATGGATTATTTTCGCCCTTGGCAGTCGGTTGGAAGTTCCGCAGCAAGTGGTTCGGGTTGCATCATTTCCGGCAATCGTATTTTAACAAATGCCCACGTCGTTGATTCCGCAACGTTTATTCAAGTGCGCAAAGAAGCAGACCCGCGCAAATATACAGCCAAGATTGAAGCTATTGGCCATGACTCTGATTTAGCGTTGCTTTCTGTCAGTGATCCGGAATTTTTTAAGGATACAACACCTGCGGTATTAGGTGATTTGCCTTTTTTACAAGATTCTGTTGTCGTGATGGGGTTTCCGGAAGGTGGCGATAAAATTTCAATTACCGGCGGAGTTGTTTCGCGCATCGAGCTTGTCCCGTATTCTAAAAGCGGTAAAAAACTTCTTGCTGTCCAAATTGACGCGGCGATCAATCCCGGCAACAGCGGCGGGCCGGTTTATCAAAACGGCAAGGTGATTGGCATTGCGATGCAGGTGATGAATAATTCGCAAAATATCGGGTATATTATTCCAACGCCGATTATAAATCATTTTCTCGACGATATTAAGGATACGCGGGTCGATGGGTTTCCGCAGCTTGGCATTGATGTGCGCAATACCGAAAATAAATCTTTACGGGAGTTTTATCATATTGAAAATTTTAAAGGCGGGGTACTCGTCACCCGTGTTGCGCAGCATGCTCCGGCAAAAAATATTTTAAAAGAGGGGGACACGATTATCGAAGTTGAAAATGTTTCGCTTGCCGTTGATGGAACGTATGAATTTCGAAAAGGTGAGAGGCTTTTTTTCACGCACTTAGTCAACAGCAAGCATATTGGCGAGTCGTTGGGACTAAAAATTATTCGAGAGAGCACACCCGTATCAGTTAGTATAAAATTAAATGAGTTTACGGGCCTTGTGCCACCGCCGGAGTATTTTGAAAAACCGCCCTATTACATTTATGGCGGTTTGATTTTTAGTGTCTTGAGTGCAGACCTTTTAAAAGCGTGGGGTCAGAATTGGTGGGAAAAAGCACCTGTCCCGTTTTTGAATTACATTGTTGGGACAGGGGTCCTTAATGAAAAGGGAAGTCGGGAAATTGTTGTTTTGCTCGATGTTCTTCCCGATGACATCAATGTCGGATATCTCGACTTTGGCAATGAAGTGATTTCTAAAGTCAATGGGCAGGAGTTTGGGTCTTTTGAAGAATTTGTCAAGATCGTCGAGAAAAACGCTTCTCCATACTGCGTTTTTCAGACGGAACAGAAAGAGGAGATTATTTTAAATACAAAAAAAATCAACTCAATTACTAAGGAAATTTTAGGTCGCAATAATATTCCAGCTCAATATTCTGCGGATGTTGCAAAATGGTTAACTTCTTCGGAATAAAATTTTTGTGGTAATTTGTTTTACTTGTCAAAATCTTTCGGATATGTATAATACGTGTATGCAAAAAAATATTTTTCGTCATTTTGTTTTTGTAGCTGTCGCAACGATGATTTTTTTTAGTTTTACGACGAGAGCAAATGCCACTTTAGATTTTTCCGTTGTCCCTGTCAATGGGGGAACGGATGTCCGATTTACGCGTGGGGATTTAAGTTCTAATATCGGCAAGGAAATTCGAATCCGCGTAACCTCCAGTGATAACGTTCAATATCAAGTTTATCAGCAAATCATTAGTCCCTTTACCAATGAACGTGGCGTAACGCTTAACCGTCCTGTTCTTGAAGCGAATGTATCGCAGGGATCAAATACAGCCGGAACAACTTATTTACCAAGTTTTGAGCCGGTCAATACCGCTGAACAACTTTTGTTTACATCTTCGCCCAGTGGTCAAAGCGATTCTTTTACAACGATTTATCGTGTTAATACGGCTCTCTTGTCTGATTCCGGCAGTTTTAACGGCCAGATTTTATACACAGTTCGTCCAATAGGTGGGGGTCAGCGCCAAAGTGTTCAAACGACTGTATTTATAGAATCTAATTCCGAATTAACAGTTGATTTGGAAGCTTCTAGCGGGCATAATTTGGTGCGAATCGATACAAGTCGTGAAAGTAGTAGTCCATCGTTTGTTAATGTGAGTTTCTCTGGAAATCTCGGAGGCAGTGTTAAAGTTTATCAGGAGGTTGTCAGGTATCCGGTAGATGACTTGAATTTAGAATTGGCTTCTGGTATACTCAGTACTGTCAGTAGTGGTGGTCAGCAAGGTCAGTTGAGTTTTCAGAGCCCGGCTGAAATACCCCGTAACCGGGAGCTCATTTACAAATCTAATCAACAGTCAGACTCGTTCTCGGTCAAGTTCTTTTTGACTCCCGAAAAACTGTTATTGCAAAAAGCTGGCTCTTATCATGGCTTAGTGCATTACACTGTCGAAACAGAAACGATGCAAAAAGATTTCGACATTGATCTTGATATTTCGATTGCACCGATTTTTGAAATTATTATGGATTTCCCGCAAGGGCCGATGAATTTTGCGAATGTCTTGCCTGCTCAAAAACCTGCTCTTAAAGAAGTTAATGTAATAGTTAAGACAAACTTGGGACGACCCTATTCAGTCATCCAGCATTTGCCGGATTTACTGACCAATGAGAAAGGCGAAAGTGTTCCCGGTAAGTACTTTATGTATAAAGTTCAAATAGCGAGTGATTCAAAAGCTGTTAATTCAGCAGTTGATTTTGTTCCGGTCCAAAAGGGGGATAAGGAAATATTTATTTCAGATTTGAAAGGAAGTTCCGAAGAGTTTAAAGTGTTTTATCAGTTGAGCCCTTTTGAAGGCATGCATGCCGGTGATTATCGTTCAGCGATAAAATATTCTTTGGGAGAACTATAATTATAAAATTCTCATGAGAGGAGGTGGATCGGGGAGAAAAAAATGTTTAAGGTTAAGTATTTTAATTCAAAATTAAGAGAGGGTAAAAAAATGAAAAAAATTATATTGTCTGTCGTAGGAGTTCTGGCGTTTTCGTCAGTGGCTTTAGCCGCATCCGTCGGAACTTTTCCGATTAGTGTGATTATTCCTGCAGCAACATCAGTTACGTTTAAAGTATCAAAAGTTGTTGGTACCGAGTTTACAGAAAATGGAACTAATTTGGACTTTGACGTTACCTATAATACGACTGCAAATGCTTATTTAGCCAATGAGTATTTTGCTATCGACTTGGCGCCCAATGGTGCAGCATCATATTCATCGATCACGTTTGGCTATTCGGGTGAATCGAAACCAGTTGGTCAATCTGATGGATTAGGTGTAAAAGCGACCATGACCCCAGTTAAAGTTGTTGGGAGTGCTGAAACCGCTTTAGCGGGTTATGGTGTTCCGCTAGGAGGTACTTTGCCGACGATTACTAACGCTCAAGTTACGGGTGGTTTTTTGCGCGTTTATGTTGGTTTAGCGACCGGTGAATTAATCGGTGGAACAGGTGCTGATAGAAATGATCCCAAAATCCCTGGATCTGTACCATTTGTAGCTACAGATAAAGTTGGTAGCTACGGCGGGACCTTGAAAATTACCGCAACGTTAGTATAAGTGTAGGGAAGCGTAAATGATAAAATATGAGGGCAGGGGGAAACTCCTCGCCCTCTTATTTTAGAAAGGGGTTTATGCGGGCAAAAATTTTATCTGTGGCTAGTTTTTTTCTGCTTGGCTTATGTGTATCGAATAGTTATGCGCAGGTCATGATCGAGCAGGGCAAAATTGTTATCAAAGCTAATCCAGCCGAAGCTGTTGTTAATACCATTACGGTCCATAATACTTCTAAAGAAGCTGCAATTCATTTGCGGGCGTACTGGGAAGATTTTGTGTATATCGCGCCTTTTGATGAAGGGAAAAAGGATTTTACAGCCGCTGGCACAGGACCTTATTCGGCTAGCCGTTTTGTAAATTTTTCACCGCAAGAATTTACAATAAAACCCGGTGGCACACAAAAAATTAGTTATGCGATTCAAATGCCAGCTGATGCCAAGGGCGGTTATTATGGGACTTTGTTTTTTGAGGAAGCAGGCGCAAAAGCCTCGACTAAAATCGGCGTTAGTATTGTAACGCGTATTGGATCGTTATTCTTTATTGAATCAACAGATAGTAAAAAGACTGCAGTAATGGATAATCATCAAGTTAACGGTAATCAAATTACGGCGGATTTTACAAACACCGGAAATGTGACCATGATTCCCGATTCGACATATTATGTTTTAGATAAGGACGGGATGGTAGCTGACCGAGGCGACATTAAAAAATTTTATTTACCCCCTGAAAAAAAAGTTTCATATAAAATTGAGTTAAGCAAAGATTTATCTGCCGGTGCATATACGCTTATTTCAACATTTGATTTTGGTGATGGCGAAAGTTTAACCGATGAGCTGGAATTTGTAAAAAATCCTGACACAACGATTTCGCTTGCGCCAAAAGCTCGCTAGTTTGATTGTTGATCATAACTGGTTTTTTGTATCGCTGTATTGAGGAAATTTTGCTTGTCTAAACAGTTTTATTATTGAGTGTCTGTTAAGACAATGAGGCTTAAAGGGGGCAGCACTTTTGTTATGTTAAAAAAGTTTATTTTAGTCCTGCTTCTTTTTCTTCAGATTGTCTTGTGCCCCACGAAGGTTCATGCCGAGTATGAAAGCATCTATAATTATTATATTGAACTTGGCTTGGACGCTCTATATGAAAAAAAGTTTGAGGATGCGATTTTTTATTTTAAAACGGCCCATGCCATTGATCCTTCCCGTGATAAACCTTTAGAATATATTACCCTCTCACAACGTCTCAAAGATGAACAATTAAGTGGTGTTGTTGCAAAGCCACTGGCCGATAGTTCTTCGACTTCGCTCGAGCAGCCTGATGCGTTACAAAAATTTGGCGAACAACCTACAGATGCGGTTGCGCAACAAGTGTTGCGCGCTAAAATTCCAAAAGGTAGTGTTGTTCGGCCAATAGTTAAATATGATCCCAAAGCCCCTCTCGTTAAGCAAAAACAACTTCCAAGCGCTATTATTCCATCAGGAACGCAGAGTAACTTGCTCGAGTTTCGTGATGCACAGGAGTTGAAACTCGACGATGTGCTTTGGAATAAACATACAAACTTGATTTTAGAGTTGAAAGTTGATGAGAGCGTTATTTTAGTTGGTAACAATATTCAAAAATATCTTTCTGTCACAGAAGGAATATTAGAAGTATCCCGCATCAACCCGGACCGTATTAAACTCAAAGGTTTAAAACGAGGCAATACAATTTTTTACGTTTGGGATCAAAAGGGCCGATGGATTTTTAATGTTCATTGTATCTATACCTCGGCATCGGAACTTGCAAAATTACAAAAGCTTAATGAATCCGACGCTCAGCCATTTAAGCTCCAGTATAGCAATAATTGGAGCACTCTTCATAGTGGGCAAAATTTAGGAAATATGACCCGCCGATATTTAAACTTTACAAACTGGCTTGGGGTTTTTGGCGACACGCCTTACGGTAAGTTTGACGCAGCTGTAAATACTTATATGTATCCTAATTCTACCGAGATTGTCGGGCAAACTATTGGATTAAGCAATGGGCATATTGGACCTTTTAATGACTTTTCGCTGCGTGCCTATGACGCCTATACAGGGCTCACGAGTTTGACATTGCCGGGCCGATATTTTAGAGGGGTACTTTTAGACGCGTATGCTTTTAAACATCGGTTGTCTTATTCATATTTTTATGGTCAGGATCAGTCGGCAGTGATCTTTTTGAGCTCTGGGGCGACACAGACAAAGCAATCCTATATTGAGGGTGGGAAATTGACATTAAACCCGCATGAACAAACGAGTTATTCGCTAAATTATGTTCGTGGGTGGGGAGAAGCAAGGCCTGAGGATTTTGTTAAGAGGGTTATTTCAGGACAGGTTGCACACAAAAGAAAAGAAATCCGGCTTGTCGGAGAATTAGCCACGGATGACGAGCGTTATGCAAGTACCATCGCATCCTCTTTTGAGCGCTCGAATTTTAGAATGAATTTGAATTTGCGTGATATTGAAAAAGGATATCAGACCATTTATGGGCCAGCCAATGGAACAGGACAAGTTGGGACACTGTTAAATTATTTTTGGAATCCCTCCGGAATGGATATTTCTGGTTATTTAGATATTTACCGAGATCGCAGTTTGGTAAATCCAGATAACCCTCATGGCCTAAATTTTGATTGGTCAAATTCTTATAGCAAACAATTTGATTCTTTGTCGCAAATGGGGATAAGCGTTGCCTACACAAATAATTCACAAATTATTTCGCCGCGACAAAATGCACAGCTAGGCGCTAGCTATTCAAAGACCTTCGAGGTGGGTCGTTTTAGAACAATTACGCTTTTTACTGGGCCTACGATACAGTGGAGCCGTTATAAAGACTCTCCTACGGCAGATTTTGATCGCTATAATTTGCGTAGCGGATTTCGTGCGAACTTAATTCAGAGTTTGTCTTACTTTTTTACTTATGATTATATTTTTGTTCGTGATGTTGCGCGTGATCAATTTTCGAACCCCGCAACGCTTGATACCGGTTTTTATTATCATTTTAAACTAACAGACGCACTTTATTTAACATCGGATATTTCTTATCACCGAGAGAAATATACATCGAGCCCGTTTGGATTTTTGTCGGGGCAAGACAATGTTTCGAATAGTTTAAGTTTGACTTATCGTCCTCAACCTGGAATTGAAATTTATTTAGATAGTCAATTGCGGCATGTCATGCCGCAAAGTAAACGATCATTTGATGAGTTATATTTAACAGCAGGAATGAAAGGTTCGTGGGATTTGCCTTTCAAATGGAATCCTTTGGGGGAAATCCGCGGAATTGTCTATAAAGATTATAACGGTAATGCAACTCAGGATGAAGGAGAGCCTGGAATTTATGGGATAAAGGTTTTGGCCGGTCATTGGGAAACATATACGAATGATAATGGCGAGTATTTGCTGACCGTACGGGCCAAGAAAGTTGCCGTGAGTTTGGATTTGCGAACAGTACCTCAGGGTTTTGTTTTTTCAACAGCGCTTTCGCGGGACGTTGAAATTCAAAACAATAAAGCTAAAGTCGTAAATTTTGGTCTGACGGCTAGATCTGGAATTTATGGAGTTGCCTATTTTGATGTGAACGGGGATGGTATGCCAAATCTAGGGGATAAATTTTTGGGTAATGTTGTTGTCCGTTTAGTCGATACCGGAGAGATAACCAAAACAGACGCCAGCGGTTCTTACTTTTTTGAAAACATTGACCCGGGGAAACACAAAATTCGAATTTCAATCGGCTCGATTCCAAAAGAATATCTGCCGGCCGTTAAGGTCGAGGACGAGGTTGAAGTCGTAGAAGGAATAACCTACGTTTATAACATTCCGGTCAAACTTAAAAAACCTTAATCTAAATCGTTTATTTGACAACTAAAGTCCTTAAAACGATTTGTTGATGCTCGCGTACGGTATTGATCGAAGTAAAATTTGTTTCCGAATTACTAAAAACTTCATCTGTTGAATTTGCTCCTAGATTTGTCCCCAAAAGCGCATTATTTGCCTTGAGTTGACTGTCGACGTTTAGGCCGATAATCGGTGGAATATAGACCGAAAGTCTAAACTCTTGGGTAAATGTTCCCCCTGCATAGCAGATTGCTGTTACCAGAATGCTTTGGGCCAAAATGGTGAAGAAGATGAGTATCCATCTTTTCATTTTGCACCCCTTTCTCCACGAAAAAAGCCCATTGCAGCGACTGCAAAGGGCTCGTGGTTAACGAAAACCGGTTAATAAATGGTTTACGGCAGCCAGACAACCATGCTCATTTTGGAGGTTAGGTTCACGGCTTTGCCCTGGCGCTTTTAAGAAGTGCCAGGATCCCTTGGGAGGGATGTCCTACCCTTTCGGGTAGTTTGCCTTTGCTAATTGTCATTTGGAGTATAACATGCCCAAAGGTGAAAAACCAGCCAGCCTAAAAGTAAATTTTATGGGTCAGCGACGGGGAGTAAAAGCGGTTTCTTTTTTGGATAAGATTTTTGTTTAAGGAGACTTCCGGTTGACCGCGGAAGGTATTTTGTCTATAATCTGGTACCTTTTATAACTTATTTATATATATGAGTATAGTCCCCTCAAAAATTGAAATTAAGACGCAAGCCGTTATCTTTGATATGGATGGCGTAATTACAGACACTATGCCAGACCATTTCAAAGCTTGGAGGAGTGTTTTGAAATTGCGTGGAATCAATGTCACGCACTTTGACATTTATCGGCGTGAAGGTCAGCGCGGAATTGAGAGTGTCAAAGAAATTTTTTTTGATTATAACCATCCTTTTGATTTAAAAGTTGCGAATGAAATTTTGTTGGAAAAAGAAGAGTTTTTCAAAAAGACGACGCGCAATCGTTTTATCGTCGGGACGCGAAGCTTTTTAAAGTCTCTGCAAAAAAGCGGTTTTGTTCTTGCGCTTGTTACGGGGACGGCGCGCCATGAAATGCTGCGAATCTTGCCAAAAGAAATTTATGATTTGTTCACCGTTGTTGTGACCGGCAATGATGTCATCAATGGCAAGCCATCGCCAGAGCCGTATCTTTTAGCGCTTGAAAAGTTGGCGCTTGAACCAGCTGATGCAATTGTCGTTGAAAATGCGCCGTTTGGCATTGCCTCCGCGAAAGCGGCTGATTTACGTTGTTTAGCGCTAGCGACTTCACTGCCACCCAAATACTTGCATCAAGCCGACGAAGTCTTTTTATCCGTCAAAGACTTGCGGGACAATATTAACTTTATATTAGCCGAAAAATGAAAAACCCAAGAATACTTGTCCTTTATAAGCAAAGTACGTATAAACATTACTTTATAAATACTGGGGCAACAGCCACGCAAGTTAGAAAAAGTGCAGCGATTGAAAAACGCTTTATTAACACGCACTTGGAGCATTATCGGACATTGACTAAGGTTGAGGCATTCTTAAAGCAGGAAGGCTTAGAATATAAAAAAATGCTTCGCGGTCATACAAAGGATTTTAGTGCGTATGATCTTATTCTTACGATTGGGGGAGATGGTACTTTTTTGGAAGCGGCCGCAGGAGCAAAAAAGCAGCTGATGCTTGGGATCAACTCTGACCCAAAGTGGAGCGTTGGACGTTTTTGTTCAGCAAATAGTAGTAATTTTTCCCGTATTATATTTGATATTATTGGTGGGAATGCAAATGTTTGCCCATTAAATAGAATGGACGTTTTTTTTGCAAAAAGTAAGAATTCCGTCTGCGTGCTCAATGATATTTTGATCTGTCATCGTAACCCTGCGGCCATGAGTCGATATCTTTTTGAATTTAACGGCAAAACAGAAGAGCAGCGAAGTTCGGGGGTTTGGGTCGCAACGGCGGCTGGCTCAACGGGTGCTATTCGCTCTGCCGGCGGGGTTGTTTTGGATGAAAAAAGTAAGGATTTGCAATTTGTCGTTCGTGAGCCCTACTGCGGAAAAACCCGTAAAATAACTTATCGGAAGGCTGTTTTTAATGACAAATCGTCTTTGCGAATGACGTCGCTTATGACCGAGGGGATAGTTTATTTTGATGGATCCCACAACAGTTTTGCATTTCCATTTGGCGAAGAGCTGCGTTTTAAAAATTCGAAATATCCTTTGAACTTGGTAAAGGCATGAAGGCGGTCATTCTTATTTCGCACGGAAGCCGTTTGGTAAAGACAAAGGATGAAGTCAAAGATCTTATTGAAAAGTTAAAAAAACTTTTAAGCATTCCGCTCATTGAATACGGTTTTTTGGAAATTGAAACTCCCTCGATTCCTCAGGCAATTGAATCGTGTGTCCAAAAGGGGGCAAATGAAATTATCATTCTCCTGAATTTTCTTAACGCCGGCCGTCATGTCGATAAGGATATTCCGCAAATTCTTGACGATGCGCGTAAAGAATTTGCGCATGTTAAGTTTTATATGACAGAACCGATCGGCCAGCACGCACAAATTCCTGCACTTTTTGCGCAGATGCTTTCCTCCTATTTAGTTGAATCGAATGACAAATAAAATTAAAAATTTCGCCCGTGATCTTATGCGTTGGTATCAAGCTTCTGCGCGCGACTTGCCGTGGCGAAAGACAAGCGATCCATACAAAATTTGGATTTCTGAGGTGATGCTCCAGCAAACAACCGTTAACGCGGTAATCCCGTATTACGTTCGCTGGATAGAAAAGTTTCCCGATTTGCAAAGCGTTGCCAGCGCCTCGGGAGAAAATATTCTTAAGTTTTGGCAAGGTCTCGGGTATTACTCGAGAGCGCGCAATATTCATGCGGCCGCAAAAATTGTTTGTAATGAATTTGCCGGAGTTTTTCCAAATCAAAAAGATAATTTGCGTCGTTTGCCCGGATTAGGGCCGTATACAACGGGAGCTGTGTTGAGTATTGCTTTTGATCAGAGAGAGCCGATTATTGATGCTAATGTCAGGCGAGTGGTGATGCGACAGTTAAAAATTAAGGGGAAAGCAGAGACACTGCATGATAAAAAAATTCTTGAATTTTTACTCGCGGTTATGCCAACGAGCAAAAACTGTATTTTTAATCAGGCCTTGATGGAATTAGGCGCCCTGATTTGCCGAAGCAAAAATCCGTCATGTTTGGCTTGTCCGGTCCGTGAATCTTGTTTGGCGTATAAAGATGGTGTTGTTGATATTATTCCGGAACCTAAAAAAATGGTTATCAAAAATATTTCAGCAGCGATCGCCGTCCTTAAAAACGATGATGAAATTTTTATGCAAAAACGTGTTAAAAAAGGACTTTTTGCGGATTTGTGGGAATTCCCGGGAGGAAAAATTGAGATAGGTGAAACAGCGCAACAAGCGCTTGTGCGCGAGCTTAACGAAGAGTTAAGGATTGGCATTGAAATTGAAAAAAAGTTGCCCAAGGTAATCCAGTATTACACGCAGTTTAAAGCGACGTTGTCGGTTTGGCTTTGTCGGCCCTTGACTATGCCTAAGACTGATAAAACCCACAAATGGCTCAAGATAAAAGATCTTAAAAAATATCCTGTCTCCTCGGGGACAGCCAAGATTATTGAATATTTAGAAGACAATTACGCATAATAAATTTTGTTGACTTTACTGTGTTTTCCGCCAAAATAAATACTCTTTATAAAAGATTGCTTATCATTTCATATGACTTTAAGAGAAAAAATTAGCGTTTTAAATGATCAGGCTAAAGGGTTAACACCGCCGCAGATACTGCGTTTTGCGTTTAATGAATTTGGCAAACGTTTGACCTTTGCGTCAAGTTTTGGAGAAGAAGATCAAGTCATTCTGCATATGATTTCTTTGGAAGCACCAGAAATTCGGATTTTTACACTCGACACGGGGCGGCTTTTTGCGCAAACCTATGAGCTGATCGAAAAAGTTGAAAAACGTTATGGCCGGCCGATTGAAATTTATTTCCCTGATGCAAACGCAGTTGAAAAGATGGTTCATGATAAAGGCATTAATCTTTTTTATGACAGCGTCGAAAACCGCAAATTGTGCTGTGGTATCCGTAAAGTTGAACCGCTTAAAAGAGCACTAAAAAATGTGGATGCTTGGATTTCGGGTCTTCGCCGGACTCAATCGGTGACGCGAAGCGATATCGAGGTTTTTGAATTCGACAACGCAAATGACAAAATCAAAATTAATCCGCTGATCGACTGGAGTTTGGAGCAAGTTAGAGACTACATTGAGACTAATAGCGTGGACGTTAATCCGCTGCACAAACAAGGTTTTGTCAGTATCGGTTGTGCACCCTGTACGCGAGCGATCAAGCCTGGCGAAGATATTCGCGCTGGGCGTTGGTGGTGGGAAGCGCCAGAACAAAAAGAGTGCGGCCTGCACAATAATCCTCGACGGCCACCATTAAAGAAATAAAAAATTTATGAGCAAATTTGTCATGCAAAAACTCGATAATTTGGAAGCGCAAAGTGTTTATATTTTGCGCGAAGCTTACCGCGAATTTAAAAATTTGGCTATGCTCTGGTCAATCGGTAAGGACAGCACGGTTTTGTTGTGGCTGGCTCGTAAAGCATTTTTTGGCCACGTTCCGTTTCCGTTAGTCCACATTGATACGAGTT
>CAYNSM010000043.1:0-15676 GCA_964400065.1 uncultured Planctomycetales bacterium | reverse complement strand
TTAAAAGGGGATTTTGTTTATACGAAGGACGATTTTTTTCCCGTCGCTGACATTGGGGATTCGGATGGTATTGCCCGCAGCGGGCATTTGGAATATCTTCTGGGAGCAGACTATACTTTTTTTGACAAGATCGACGTTAATGCCCAGTTTATTCAAAATATAGTTTTCGAACATGCAAAAACCATGGTCAATGTTGACAAATTCAATAATTCATTTTCGCTGCGGCTTAGCCGTGATTTTTTAAATCGTAAAGTGCAAACTGAGTTCTTAGTGATTTATGGTCTTAATGCACCGGATTTTCTTTATCAGTCTAAATTGAAATACAATTTGACTGATAATTGGCAAGCTTCTCTCGGTGCCGATATTTTTTCGGGTAATTCTTCAGGAAGCTTTGGACTATTGCGCAATAAAAGCCGCTGGTATAGCGAACTTATTTATAAATTTTAAGCCTTCTCTATTGCTAGACAGACCCTTGCACAGGGTCTGTTCGTGTTTTATACTCTCAGCATACTCTATGAAAAGGTAAACCATTCGTAAGAATGGGACACAAAGCTATAGGGCCCTAACGCGACGCGAAGGGTAGCCAGTTGCCGAGCTAAAGGTCCCTTTGTCCTATTCTTGCGAATTCTTGAGGAATAGGATTTTTTATTTTTAAAGGCAGACTATGGTAAATTTCTTCGGCAATATTTTTCAGCTTTTTACCGGTAGTAAATCAATAGAAAGCGCTCAGGTTCTTGAGCAAAACTATGAGAATCAAGCTGTCCATGGTTCACCCCGATTTTCTGAAATGCGCCAGGCGACACGACTTTCTGTTGGTACTCCAGTTTCTTATCGTATTAAATCTGCGATGTCTGTTTGGCATTCGACTATAAGCCGGGACTATTCAAGCAGCGGTATTCGCATTGTGCTCTTTTCTCCGCTTAAGCCTGGAACCGAGATAGAGCTGAAAATATCCCTGCCTGAGGTTAATCATTTGATTTATATGCAAGGTGTTGTTGTTTGGGTTGCGCAGATGTCGCATCGTTACGCCCAGAAGCGTGTTATTGAATGCGGTGTTGTTTTTAATAAAGTTCAGGAGAATACACATAAAGAAAAATTAATTTATCTGATTGCCAATAAGCTTTGTCATTTGGGAATTAAAGCGACGAAACATTTGACAGCTGCCCCTGTTCAAACGCTCGAAGATTTAAAGGCCTGTTATCGGATTGTTTATGAAGGTTATACGGCTCGAGGGTATTGCGCTACTAATCCTAGCCAGATGTACTACCACTATTATTCGTTTTTGCCGGAATCCCGGACGTTTGTTCTGAAAGATAAAGACGATATCCTCGGGACAATTTCGCTTATTGTCGACTCGCCCTGTGGTTTACCGATGGATAATCTTTTTTCGCGTGAGATCAATCAGCTCCGGGGTGGGAGCCGTAAATTAGCCGAAGTCAGCTTATTAGCTATGGCGCATCATGAAAAAAAGAAAAAAATTTTTTCGCTGGCAAATTTTGATAAACAGATGAAACTTTTTCGTCTTTTTAAAATTATGTATGAATATGCCTATTACATTGCAGGTGTAACTGACTTAGTGATTGGTGTCCATCCTAAACATGAAACATTGTATAAATATTTGTTGTTTAGAAATTTGGGGTCTCCAAAAAGTTATCCTCAAGCACGTGGCAATCCAGCTTTGCCTTTGCATTTGGATTTGCACGCGGCTAATGAGAACTACACAAGCTGTTTAAGGGATTTCTTTATGGATCGTTCGACTCCCCGGGAACTTTTGCGCAGTGGCTTTGTCCCTAACGCCCAAGTCGTTCGAAAATTCTTGTGTGAAGAGCAGTTGGTATGGCCTAAGATGCCGGAAAAAGCGAAAGCGTATTTTAAGCGAATCTATTTAGAAAATTCGTGTGAAGTATAGGATTTTTTAACTACAAAAGAACTTGATTTAACATATTTAATTTCTTTTTATGATTAAATTTCAGTATTTATTCATAAGTATATTTATAACAATGATTTGCGCATCATTATTTTAATATTTGTTCTCTTGCGTAGGGTAGATACACATTCTATACTCGATGTGTAGTGTTTAATCGGATCAAGGTAAACCATTCGTAAGAATGGGACACAAAACTACAGGGCCCTAACGCGATGCGAAGGGCAGCCAGTTGCCGAAGATTGAGAGATCTTTACGTCCTATTCTTTATGAGTGAATCAATAAAGGATAGGATTTTTTATTAAGGCAAAACAATTATGAAGATGAAGATTTTCGAAAAATTTCTGAATTCTTTTTCCACCAAGAGGTCTTATGGCGTTGGTGTCCTGGAGGATAATGTCGAAACTCTCCGCGGCGGTTTTTCGCAGCCTGTTGTTGAGGAAAGACGCCAATCGACCCGTGTTGAGATCAGTGTGCCGGTTTGGTATCGGATCAAAAACGGTTGGTCAAAATGGCTGCTTGGCAGAAGTGTCGATCACTCAGCGACCGGAATTCGGCTTGCCTTGCCGCCAGGTGTTACTCCTGGGACAGAAATCAGCTTGCGGATGAAATTACCGGATGCGCCTACTCCGATTGATATTAAGGGAGTTGTTGTTTGGGTTGAGCCAGTCTCCGCTCAATTGCCTGCACCTGCAACAGTTGAATGCGGCGTTGCCTTTAAGACGATGCGCAATGTCGCGCATAAAGAAAAGCTGGTTTACCTGATTGCCAATAAGCTTTGCAAAATTGGTTTGGAGTTAACCAAAAATCTTATAGCTGCTCCAGCCCAATCGTTAGACGAGCTTAAAGAATGCTATCGTATTATTTATGATGGTTATGTGGTTCGTCGCTATTGCGCGCAAAACGAAACAAAAATGCATTATCATTATTATTCGTTTTTACCGCAATCTCGGACTTTTTCATTAAAAGAAAACGGCAAAATAATTGGAACAATTTCTGTCATTGTTGATTCGCCCTGCGGTTTGCCGATGGATAGTTTGTTTTCACGCGAACTGGATCACTTGCGCGGCAGTGGCCGTGTTCTTGCCGAGGTTAGTTTGCTGGCGGTCGTTCCAAGCGATAAAAAGAAAAAATTATTTTCACTGACAAATCTTGATAAGCAGGCCCGTTTGTTTCGTCTTTTCAAAATTATGCATGAATATGCGCGTCATGTTGCAGGGGTAACGGATCTTATCATCGGCGTGCATCCTAAGCATGAAACGTTGTATAAATATCTGATGTTTAAAGCCATGGGTTCAGCAAAAAGTTATCCTGGCGCACGCGGCAATCCGGCTTTGCCGCTTCATTTAGACCTTCTTTCAGCCGAACAAAATTTTTCGAATTGTCTTAAATCTTTTTTCTTTGCTGAGTCATTTTCGCCGGAAAGTATTAACAATGGGCTTAAGATTGACTCAAAAATCGTCCAGCAGTTTCTTTGCGAAGATGTTAAAGTGTGGTCAGGGATTCCCCCCGCAAGTCAGAAGTACTTAAAGAAGTGCTACCCGGGCATCAATCCGCCTTCATCGAATCCTATCTTGAAGTTTTTTAAACATTAGATTTCTGTTTTAAAGTTCATTTGGGTGTTTATAATTATTCACTGATGAACAAGCGACATCTGTATTCTTTTATTATTGGGATTTTTTTGTTGGCTGGGATTGCTTTGGCCGCTAAGCCCCTCGTGCGTGCCTTGGCGCAACGCGCGGTAAAAAAGTATTTAGCTGCTGACACGATAAGTATTCAGACCGTAGAATTTCCCCGTTTTAATGAGGTTTGTTTGTTTGATATTACCGCTCAAAAAAACGGGGTGTTTTCTTTAAAGTTGCGGCAGGTCAATGTGCGGTTGCGGTTAAAGAGCAATATTTCGGCTGGTTTTTCACGAAAAGTTTTTTTGCCGCAGGTTGAGTGCATCGACGCTGATGTGAATATAGTGCATAAAGATTTAAAACTCGCCGGCTTGTTCTCATTTAACGTCGATCTTTTTCAAGAAAAAATATATACGCTCTATCTGAATATTAGCTCATTTGATTATCAAGCACTCCATTTTGAAAATGCCCTTTTGTGGGTGGTTCGCGGCAATGAGCGCGGTAATTTTACGGTTGATAAAGTTGCTTATGGGAAAGCGAGTGTAACGCAGGTCCAAAGTTTGGCTCGTTTCGAAAATCAGGATTTACTTTTTGACGATTTATCGGCCAAATTTTTGGGTGGGCATATCCGGGGTAATATTGCTGTAAAACCGGATATTTTGCCGCAATACCAAGCAAAGTTGCAATTAAGCGGATTAGACCTTAGCCGTTTTGTTGATGAGTTTGAGCTGGCCAATAAATTTATGATAACCGGAAAACTTGGTGGAAACATTGTTTTGCAAGGACAGGGGGCTGTCGTAAAAGTTCTAGGCGGAGATCTTTTTGCCGATGCTTTTGGCGGGCGGCTGATGATTAAAGACGTAAGTTTTTTGGATCATATTGCTTATCGTGCATCGCTAGAGACTGTGGTGGAAAGTTTGCAGGATTATTACTATAATGCCGGCAGCGTAAAATTGTCTTTGCACGACGGTGATTTGTTGGCGGATATTCATTTAGACGGAAAACAGGGAAAACGGGATTTTAATATTGTTTTGCACCATTAATTATTAAAAGGATAACTTATGAAAAAAACAATGATAGCTCTGTTGGGGTTGACGTTTGCTTTAGGATGTGCGCGTGTGAGTGTCCAGGCACCGAAAGATCCGATTAAAGTCGATATTTCCATGCGCTTGGACATTTATCAACATATCAAAAACGATATTGATGATATCGAAAATATGGTCACAGGTTCCTCGCCGAAGCCTAAGGCGCAGGGGCCGCAGAGTTTTTTAAATATTTTTGTTTCGCCGGCTTACGCGGCTGAAGATTTAAGCCCGGAAGTTGAAGCGGCGGCTTTGCGCCGAAAAGATCGGCGTGATGAGCTAATTGCCTGGGAAACAAAGGGTATTATCGGCGAGAATAAATCCGGTTTGCTTGTGATTCGTTTGTCGGACAAAGCGGATGTTTCGGCAACTAATTTGGTTAGGGAAGAAAATCATGATCGCATGATTATTTACCAGTCTGTCGCCCAAAAAAATGGAAGTTCTGTTGAAGAGGTTCAAAAATTATATGCTAAGCGTTTGCAACGGGACGCTCTTGCCGGGACGCCCATTGAAGTCTTTGACAGCGCCCGCGGTTTGTTTGAATGGACAATTAAGGAATAACCTGCGTGTTTTTTGAAATTTCATGACGTTTAATTCGTATCTCTTTTTATTATTTTTTCCCGTCGTTGTAACTTTTTATTTTCTGATGCCTTTCAAATGGCGATGGCTGTGGCTTTTGCTTGCCAGTTGCTATTTTTATATGGCGTTTATTCCCGCATATATCCTTATTCTATTTTTGCTTGTTCTTGTTGATTACGCGGCTGCGATTTTTATTGAAAAGACTCAAGGCCGTGAGCGTAAAGCTATTTTATTAATCAGCATCCTCTCGACATGCGCCGTGCTTTTTATTTTCAAGTATTTTGATTTCTTTAATGCTTCTGGATCATGGATTGCCTCTAGGTTAGGCTGGGATTATCCGATCAAAAATATTTCTCTGATTTTGCCTTTGGGATTATCGTTTCATACTTTTCAAAGTTTAGGTTATGTCGTGGACGTCTATCACGGCCGGCAAAAGGCCCAGCGGCATCTGGGGATTTATGCTTTGTATGTGATGTTTTTCCCGCAGTTAGTCGCCGGCCCTATCGAACGCGCGGGCCATCTTTTACAGCAATTTTTTGAAAAACATGAATTTAATGTTGCGCGGGTCAGTAATGGTTTGAAGCTGATGCTCTGGGGAATGTTTCAGAAAGTTGTGATTGCCGATCGTTTGGCAATCCTTGTTAACCGCGTGTATGCAAATCCCTCGGATTTTGGTCCGGCAAGCCTTATTATTGCGACGGTATTCTTTGCTTTTCAAATTTATTGTGATTTTTCGGGATACTCGAATATTGCTATTGGCGCAGCTGAGGTTTTAGGTTTTAAACTTGTAAAAAACTTTGAGCGTCCGTATTTGGCAACGTCGGTTGCTGATTTTTGGCATCGTTGGCATATTTCCTTGTCGACGTGGTTTCGCGATTATCTTTATATTCCTTTGGGAGGAAATCATGCGAGCGTTTGGCGCTGGTGTCTTAATATTTTTATTACGTTTTTAGTCAGCGGACTTTGGCACGGAGCCAACTGGACTTTTGTTGTCTGGGGTAGCTTGCATGGATTTTATTACTTATTTTCGAAGGCAACGCAAACTTTGCGCAAAAGATGCGTTCTTGCGTTGGGATTTGGACAAATTCCGGCGCTGCATAAAATTTTTCAGATTATCATCACATTTGCTTTGGTTTGTTTTGCGTGGATTTTTTTTCGTGCAAGTAATCTCAATGATGCGGTTTTTATTATTTCGCAACTTTTTACAGGGTGGGGGAAAGTCCAAGCTGCAGGGATGCAAGGGCAACAGGATATTGGGCTAACGGTAGGTGAATTTATTTTTGCGTTGGGGCTGATCTTTTTTCTTCTCTGGGTCAATGTTGTCGAGCAAAAGGAAGATATACGTGTTATGCTCGCGCGAAATCATCCGGCGATACGTTGGGTGGTGTATGCGCTCATGGTTTTATTTATTATGAATTTCGGCATTGATGCCCCGATTCCGTTTATTTATTTTCAATTTTGACATGAAAAAATTTTTGTTTAAATTAGGCTTATTTTTGCTGTTTATCTTATCGGTGCAGATGTTTCTGCCGGTGTCCAGAGATATTCCCAATGAGATCAAGCTGCTTGATGCTTTCATGAAAATTAAAGCGGATATCATTTATTTTGGCGATAGCACGATCAACTGGGCAGCAAAAAGCGATGTTAATGAGGAAAGTATGCCCGGACTTTTGCAACGGCTTTTGCCCGGGAGCCGGATTGCAAAAATCACGCACGCCTCTTATCAGATGGATGTCTATGAAGCTTACGCTGAGTATATCGTGCGCAAGAATTATCATCCGAAGGTTGTGATTATCCCGATTAATTTGCGCAGTTTCTCGCCGGAATGGGATAAACAGCCTTTGTGGCAATTTGAAAAAGAAAAACTGACTTTGGCTATCAATGATACATTTTGGATGAAATTTTATAAGCCTTTGGCGGTGTTTAAATATTTTGAGCCGCGGATAACGCGCTTTGAATATGAACAAACTTCTGTTTATGATGGCGATAAATTTGTCGGGAAGGTCAGAGATTTTGATAATGCCAATTTTAAAATATTTTCAGACCAGAACATGAAAAAGAAATTAATTTTCCGTTATATGTTCCCTTTGACTGCAGAACATCGCAAGATCAAGTCTCTTGTGCACATAGCCCAACGGCTTAAAGAACAAGGAATTCAAACCATATTTTATATTACGCCGGTTGACTGGCAGACGATTGAAAAGTATTTAGGGGCAAATGCTTTGGAACGTATGGCGCAACAAAATGATGTCATCAAAAATGCTTTAGCCGCCCAAGGTGTGGACTTGTTGGATATTTCGCGGGCTTTGCCGACGGGTGATTTTAGTTGGCCCGAAGACGGTGAGGGGCCATATTATCCGAATGAACATTTAAAATTGCGCGGCCGTATGTTTGTCGTAAAAAGTTTAGTTGATCAGACGTTTTTAAACAGAAATTTTGAAAAATTTTAAGGCAGCTTCATCTTGAGTTTTGGAGGAGAATTTGGGTTAAGGGATTTACTTTTAAGCATCTTTTATATAAGATTAAAACTCAAAAGTCAGCAAGAAACCGTTCATTAATTAATAAAAAGTGAGGAGAGAATGAAAAAAGTTCTTTTGGCTGCGGTAGGGCTGTTGTTATTGACAACAATGGTTTATGCACAAACGCCTAAGGTAAAACCTGTTGACAGTTCTTCTGCTCGAAAGTCGGTTGCGGCTCTTATTGAGCGCTCGCAAGGTAAGATCCAGAGTCTTCAAAAAGTTGATCCGGCAAGTGGAAATTTTGGAAAATTTACCATTGTAGATGCCTCAGGCAAAAAAAGGAATTTTGAATTGATTGCCAAAAGCCAGATATACTCCAATAATTCCGCGCAGATAGCTTTTTCGGATCTTAAAAAAGGTGATGAAATTGTCGTTCTTTATGTCGTTACGCTTAAAGGTATTAATGACGTTATCACTGTAACGCAAACTAAGTAAACGAGTTCTAAGTGTCGATAATAAAAAATTCTTGTAGGCTAGTTTATTTTTTTATCGTTGTTTCCCTCATTTTTATTTATAGTGCAGGCGCAACTGAGCCGTTGGCTTCTTTAAGGGATGATGATCGTATTCTTGTGCTTGCTCCGCATCCTGATGATGAAGCGATTGGCACTGGGGGTATTTTGCAGGAAGCGATTAGCCGAATGCTCCCGACGAAAGTTGTGTACCTGACTAACGGGGACAGCAATGAGTTAGCTTTTATAGTTTATGAAAAACGGCTTGTTTTTAAGCGATCGGGTGTGATTGCGATGGGTAAACTTCGCCGTGAAGAGGCGGTAAGTGCGATGACTGCGTTGGGATTGTCAGCTGAGAATCTTATCTTTTTAGGCTATCCTGACGCGGGAACTTTAAACATTTTTACCCAATATTGGGGAGTAACAGCAACGGCTTACAAGAGTCTTTTTACGAGAGTGCGGGAAGTTCCGTATAATCAAAGTTTTTCCGCTGGTGCGCCTTACGTTGGGGAAAGTATTTTGCGGGATTTAAAAAAGATCCTTTTGGATTTTAAGCCGACGCGGATTTTCGTATCTCATCCGATGGATAATAATCAAGATCATCGGGCTTTATATTTGTTTTTAAAAGTTGCACTTTGGGATTTGGCATCAAAAATTCCAAATCCCGAAATTTATCCCTATTTAATCCACGAGGCGCGTTGGCCGCTGCCCAGAGGATATCATCCTCAGCTTCCGTTAACCCCGTCGGAACAGATTAAGAATTCAGATATGCTTTGGTTTGATTTTGATTTGACGCCCGCTCAGATTGAAAAAAAACGTCAGACGATTGCGTTTTATCGGTCGCAAATTGAATATAATCCGCCGTATCTGTTTACTTTTGCGCGAAAGAATGAATTGTTTGGCGACTATCCGCCTATTGTCATTAAGGATAATCCCAAAGGTCACATTGACTGGCAAAGTATTGAAGCTTTTCAGCATATTCGTGTCGCGCTTGTTGATGAAGAAAGCCAAGCTCAGCCGGTGTTTGATTCACTTTCTTATGCTAGGCAGGATGGATATTTGTATATCCGGATTGTGCCGCGAAACTGGAATGATAAATTGTTAGGCATGAATTTGCATCTTTTGGGATATCGGCGTGGCTTGCCTTTTTCTTATATGCCAAAATATCACCTGAAGATAAGTTTTACAAAATTTGTGGATGTTTTTGAAAAAGGGCGGCGCGTGTTTGTCAAGGATATGAAGATCAGCCGCGAAGGCGGGGCGATTGTTATCAAATTCCCCTTGGCTAGTCTCGAAAATCCAGACTATATTTTAAGCTCTGCGCGTTCCTATTTGAACAATTCGCCGGTGGATCGTACTGCCTGGAGAGTGCTTCTTTTGGAGTAAATATGAGTTTTGTTGTCGAAAATATACGCATTCGTAAATATATGCCGTGTGACCGTAAAGATTTGCGGCGTATCAGTTATGAAACTTCTTTTTTGGAGAAGGCGGATGATTTGTTTGATGAGCCTGAAATTTTGGCTGATGCATTGACGTTGTATTTTACAGACAGCGAGCCGCAGTCGTGTTTTGTAGCCGTTATAGATGACAAAGTTATAGGGTATTTGATAGGAACCAAAAATGAAATCGCAATGGCTAAGGTTTCGTGGTTTAAAATTTATCCACGACTTTTTTGGACAGCTCTAATTCGAGGGCTTTTTTTAAAACGTAAAACTTTTCGCTTTTTGGTGGGATTGGTGACAAGTTACTTTAAGGGCGAGTTTAAATCTCCGGATTTTTCGCAGGAATACCCGGCAATTTTGCATATCAACATTGCTCGGGATTTTCGTGGCGGCGGGGTTGGATATCAATTAGTCGCCGCGTATTGTGAATATCTTAAGCAAATTGGCGTGTTAAGTCTTCGTGCCAGCACGATGTCTGATTTGGCGATGGGCTTTTTTCAAAAGTGTGGGTTTGTTACGTTGTTTACTACGCATCGGTCTTATCTGCATTATTATTTTCAAAAAGACATCCCTCTTTACATTCTTGGTAAAAAGATTATCTAGATGGAATATTGAGCGCAATTAATACATACAACGTACATTATTTACTTTTTGATTGTAAAGTGTTGCAATCATATTGTTTACATTCAATTTCTATTGTTCGTATTTATATAAGTGATTGAAGTGGTTTTGATTTTATGATACTCTTTTAATAGTTTCAAAAGTCTTATTTCGTGTTCGAAAAAATTTCCCATAATTGTTTTATTAATTTTAGCAAGGAGCTTCCCCTATGTCCGATTTCTTCTACCCCAAAAAATCCAACTGGATGAGAAAAACCACAAGTAGTTTTGTTGCGCTGGCTTTTTTATTAAGTTTGATATTCGGACCTGCAACAGGGGTAAACGCGCAGTACATTAGCAATCTTCCCAAGCCCGGGGAAATGGTCCTTTTAAGCCCGGCTTTCCAGCCGCCTGTTCTTAAAGGCATGACGCTTCATCCTGAGAATCCTCTGCAATTTGATTTTATCGTTGATCGCGGGCAGGACAAGCTTTCCGGTGATGCGCTTAAGGGCGAAACGCAGAAGCTTTTGAAATATTTTTTGGCGGCAATGACGATTCCCGACAATGATTCGTGGGTCAATCTTTCCCCCTATGAAGGCGACCGTATTATCCCCGATATGCTCGGCTCAACGGACATGGGCAAGCAAATGCTTGAACAGGATTATCTTTTAAAACAACTCTCCGCATCCTTAACGAATCCACAGGAAGAAATCGGCAAAAAGTTTTGGGACACAGTTTACAAAAAAGCGTACGAAAAGTTTGGTTCGACGTCTGTGCCGATCAATACCTTTAACAAGGTTTGGATTGTTCCAGATCGCGCGCTTATTTTAGAAGAAGACGGCTATGTTTTTATCGGCGAGAGCCATTTGAAAGTGATGTTGGATCAAGATTATACGTCTTTGAAAGAAAATTTAAAGAGCGAAAAGTTGAGCGGCAAGAATGTTTCGCAAGACAAGGCTGAGGCGTTAAGCTCTGTGTCTTCGGAAGTTGTCCGTCAAATCATCCTTCCTGAACTTGAAAAAGAAATCAATGAAGGCAAAAACTTTGCCGCGGTGCGCCAAATCTATCACTCGGTCATTTTGGCGACGTGGTATAAACAGAATTTAAAAAATTCCCTTTTGGGAAAAATTTACGTCGACAAAAGCAAGATCGCTGGTGTCAATATCGGCGAAAAAGACCTTAAGCAAAAGGTGTATGAACAGTATTTGGCCGCTTTTCGCAAAGGTGTCTATAACCTCATTAAGGAAGACTACGATTTAGCCAGCAAAGAGACCCTGCCGCGCAAATATTTTTCGGGGGGGTTTGATTGGAAGGCAACAAATAAAGTTCTTAAGGTTCCCGAATCAGTTGCAAAGAAAACTGAGATTTCAAGAAGCATTCAAAAAGCTATAGAGGATAATCGTTTTGCGTCAGCTGGTGTCATAACAGCCGAACAGCCAAAAGAAGAGCAGGCAGTGCAGGCGGCGGTGGCCAGCGCGTCGGTTGAAAACTTTGAAAAGAAGTCAGTAAAATTAATAGAACAGGCTGTTAGAAATATTCAAATTGGAGAACAAAAAAATATCCGTCAGGACATAGCAAAGACACTTGTAGATACAAACACTGTTGGGATATTTATAGAGTTTGTCAAAACGATTTCTGAGATTGAAATTAAAGATTTAAACGTAAGGAGAATCATCACTGAAATAAATAAAAATAAATCTGTAATTCGGCTTTTGATATCAGCCATTTGGACACCATTATTAAACGCATCAGTTGAGGAAGCCCCAGCCGCTTTTGTTAGTGAATTAAAGAAGATTAATAAACTATTGGTAGAGCAGCAAAAGGTTGAGCCAGTAGAGAGACGTTTAGGTGTTGATCGTCGTGTGGCAGCGGAAGTACCTTTGAACAAGAAAGCAGTAGTCAAAGGTTTAGATAAAATAAATCCTGCTGAGAAAATTTCAAGGTTTATGGCTGAAATCATTGCAAGCCAGCTGATAAGGATGTCTTGGGAAGAGCCAAGTAGTACGGACGACTTAGTCAGCCAGGAAGCTAAGGAGAGGGAAGTTTTATTACTTCAATCAGCGTATTCATTAAATAAATTAAAGAATATTGGAGAATCTCCCGAACGCGCAGAGGTATTAGCGATTCTTTCCAAACCTGCGACTCAAGAATCTACCGAAAGGTTAATGAGTATTTTTCTAGCTAATAAAGGATATAGGTTGGCAAATTATGCAATAACAGGATACCCTTTTACTATTGCGCACGATGCTGGTGCTTTGGCGGCGGTAGAATCTGGGGGAGCTATGTTTTTTGTTCTTGCAGCTGATGATCCTAGAAGAAAGGGATTATTGCCTTATTCAGAGAGAGAAAAAATGGTTAGTGAAGGAATTCGCGGAGAAACAGTATTGGGAATTTTAGGTGTGTCTGATGTTTCTACAAGAGTTCTCGATCAAGCAACCGAATATGCTAGAGAAAATAAGAGAACTGACCGGGATGGAGAATATAATGTGTTTTTATTTGGAGCAGAATTGGTGGCAAGGCTTGGTCCAGAGAACATTAAGAGACTCAAAGATGCAGGGATAAAAATAAAACTAAGGTATGTTTTTGGTTCAGATCATGTTGATTGGACGCTTCCTTCTAAAATGCATGAAGGGTTGAAGGTTATACGACAAGCTAGTGTTAATGAATTGACAGATATGCTCAAAGATATTGCTGGCGTTGGGAAAGCTTTAAAGGATATTCAAGAGGCTAGGGAAATTGCTCAATTTCTTTATGGTTTAAAGGCTCAGCTCTTAGCTGGTGAATTAAGTGATGAGGCAATTTTAAAGGAGAGATTGTTTAAACAATTCCCCGAGATCTCGGCCCAAGCAGTGATAGATCAGTTAAAGCAACAAAAGATTGCGCAATCGGATAGTGCCAAAAAGTTGTTAGATAACATGGATGCTCGTCTTTTTGGGTTTGATCCTGACCTTTTTGAAATGGAAGCTTTTATCATTCCACGTATAGAGGATAATGGCATCCCCAGAGACGAGCAGATAGATACCATTAATAGAAAAATAGCAAATTTACGGAAAATGGTGGGTAATCGTTTTGAAATTTATTCTCCTGAGCTGTATCCGATTGATAATGTGTCTGCAACGGCAATTCGGCAGAATAAAAGTTATTATTTTATGTCTCCAGCTGTAGAACGTTATGTAAGGGAGAATGGTATTTTTGGTTATTCTCTGCGCTCGCAGCAAGCTAATCCCATTAGTGATGCTTTTTTAGAAGATGTGCAATTAACAGGATTATTTTTAAAATTTGTTTCTGGATATTTTTCAAAGGGCGATAATATTTTTCAACCAAAAAACTTCCAGTCAATAACTCAATATATAGGGTTGCTAAATGACATCCACGGTAACCCAGCAGATGTCATAGCTAAAAGAGCGAAAGCTCAGGAAATGGCGGACGCTTTCGCCGCTAGCTCGCCGCTTGGTCAGGAACAGGTTGCCAGTAGTGCAAATGTTGTGGCAAACGCGGCCGCACAATCTGCGCCGGCGGTCGGTCAGGCAACGGTGTTGGTTGTGGATGGACGACTACCTTCAGCTGCGCTTAGCAGACAATTAATAGCAGCAGGATATAGTGTTGTTGTCGAGCCTGATGTTCAAAAGGCTGCAGCGTTGGCATCAAATAATTTTGATGTTATTATTGCCGGCAACGCTCAGGAGAGTCAGCCAGTTATTCGTCAGCTTATTGACAATGGCAATAAAGCAAAATTCGTTATTTTTGCGTCGGCAGAAGCGCTTTTAGATCCGGGTGTCCAAGAGTTAAAAGATAATCGTGGTGTTATTCTGCAAGCTAAGCGTAGTTCGGCAGACGTGAATGCTTTAGTTGGGGCGATTCAAAATAAAGTCCCTGCGTATTTCCAAAAAGTGGAAGCTAACACCCCGACTGCCTTTTTGCAATTAGGCGATTATGAGAGGAATACGTTGCAGCTATTTACTGTGATTGTTCCCGGGGAAGTGGAAAATATTCTCGGTGAAATAGATTATCATGGTCAGGGTAAGTTTGATTTGAGTCTTTCTCGGGAAGGTGATATGAAAAGGGGTGTGTCGCCGGCACCTACGACTTTTGCAAAGAATGAAAAGGGGGAGTATGTTCTTGAGAGCAGTAGTCAAAAAAGAGGAAATTTAAATGTTGGAGATGTGAGTTTTTCTGTCGTTGGTAATCAGTTATTTATAAATGCGGCGGCGAAGTCTGCGAGGGTTGGTTTTTCTTCCATGCCTTTAGGCGCCAATGCCGCCCAAGCTCAAGTTGGTGCAAGCGTAGCTGCTTCTCCCGTCGGTGGTATCGATTTTGATCCGACCTTGCTTAATTTGCAGATCAAGCGAAACGGCCGCGGCGTGCCGCTTCCTTTGCCAGAGCAAAATTTAGAAAACATCAATATCGACGGATTGTATCCGGTTATTATCAATATGCAGCCGGCGACGATACAGAACTTTCCGTTTTTAATCAGTGCCGATAAAAACGAAAAAGTCCCTGAATTGTCGATGCGACCGAGTACGTAATGTACGAGGGAGTGACGATGCCATCAGGCGGAGGCCGACCGAGTACGTAATGTACGAGGGAGTGCCGAGCTCTCCGAGCGAGGCCGATAACAGAGTAAAAATAAAAAGATGGTAGGGAACGGTCGCGACCGTTCCCTACTTTTGCGAGGCACGATTTAAAAAAGAGGGAATAAGAAAATTATTCCCTCTTTTTTGATGTGTGCTATAATCCAACCTTTCTAAACTTATAACTTTAATTGAACTATGCTATCCGTCGAAAATGTTTCTTTACAATTTGGTAAGCGCCGGCTTTTTGAAGGTGCGACTGCCGCATTTAAACCCGGCAACTGTTATGGCCTCATCGGGGCTAACGGTTCGGGCAAGTCTACTTTTTTGAAAATCCTCTCTGGCGAAATTGAACCGACTACAGGAACCGTGAGCATCACCAAAGGCGAGCGATTGTCTATTCTCAAGCAAGACCAATACGCTTTTGATGAACATCAAGTCCTTTTGACTGTTGTGATGGGACACAAGAAGCTTTTTGAAATCATGTCCGAAAAAGACGCAATTTATGCTAAACCGGATTTTTCTGACGCTGACGGTATTCGCGCTTCTGAGCTGGAAGGTCAATTTGCCGAAATGAACGGCTGGGACGCAGAGTCGGAGGCGGCACGGCTTTTAAGCGATTTAGGCGTTAAAGAAGATTTGCACGGCTTAAAGATGAAACAATTAGAAGGCGGCCAAAAGGTCCGTGTCCTTTTAGCGCAGGCGCTGTTTGGCAATCCCGACATTTTACTTTTGGACGAACCGACTAATCAGTTGGACGTCGAAACCGCGCTGTGGCTGGAAGAGTTTTTGTGTAACTTCCAAAACACAGCGATTGTTGTTTCGCACGACCGCCATTTTCTCGATCAGGTTTGCACGCATATTGCGGATATTGATTTTGGAAAAGTTC
>CAYNSM010000042.1:0-15728 GCA_964400065.1 uncultured Planctomycetales bacterium | reverse complement strand
CTGTAGCATCTTTCAGCGGATTGGCAAGCCCAATAACCCCACCGATAACAGCAACCATTAAAAGTAAATACTCAATGACTTGCTGGGCTTTTTCGTTGAATTTCATCAAGGTGAAGTCTCCTAAAAGAAGAGGGGAAATACGTTAAAAAATAATACGTACACAATAAATATACCCCACCACAACGACTTTGTAAAGACTACTGCAAAAATTATCCCTTGCCGACTAGAGCCACCGCAAGATCGTCAATTAAGTCTTTATAGTCTTCGATCCCAACCGAGACGCGAATCGTTTCGCGTGTGATCCCGGAAGCTTTTAGCCCCGCTTCTCCCATCGAAGAGTGGCTCATCAACCAAGGATGCTCAATCAAAGACTCGACCCCGCCTAAGGATTCGGCGAGAGAAAAAAGTTTTAATTTCTTAAAAAACTTGTTGAGGTCGACTTTCTTGGTGTCCAGCTCAAAGGCGAGCATGCCGCCAAACCCTTTCATCTGCTTGCGAATCAAATCCTGCTGAGGATGGCTAATCAAACCGGGATAATAAACTTTTTTAACATTTCTGTGGCCTTCTAAAAATTTGGCAATGCTCAAAGCGTTCGCCTGATGAGCTTCCATGCGGTAACTGATTGTTTTGACCCCCCGCAAAACCAGCCACGCGTCAAACGGCGACTCTGAGACACCTAAAGCATTGACCAGATAACGAATCTTTTCACCTAAAGCTTTGTCATTATAAACAATCGCCCCGCCGACGACATCGCTGTGGCCGTTGATATATTTTGTCGTCGAATGAACAATCAAATCCGCGCCAAAATCAAACGGGCGTTGAAAATACGGCGACAGAAAAGTATTATCCACTGCGGTTAAAATTTTCTTGGACTTGGCAAGTTTAATCACAGCATCTAAATCCACAATATTAAGAAGCGGATTCGACGGCGTTTCAATCCAAATCATTTTTGTCTTAGGCGTAATGGCCGATTTAACTTTGGCCAAATCGCGCATATTAACGAAAGAAAAAGACAACCCCATTTGCGGCAACACTTGATTAAAAAGCCGATAAGTCCCGCCATAAATATCATCGCCGGTCACAATATGATCGCCAGCTTTGCATAGAAACAATGCCGCCGTGATCGCAGCCATGCCGGTTGCCGTCGCAGAACAACCCATCCCGCCTTCTAAGCTAGCGATATTCTCCTCAAGCGCGCTGCGTGTCGGATTGCCGCTGCGAGTATAATCGTAGCCCTTATTTTTTCCCAAAGCGTCAAAATAAAAAGTCGAACTCGGATAAATCGGGGTCGTCACCGAATTATAACTTTTGTCTTTATAAACGCCGGTATGAACGGATTTTGTACGAGTATCCATAGCGTATGATTCTCCTGTGTTTTTCAAAAATTAAAACTGTTAAACACGATAAACTGCTGACGAGGATTTGTCAATTATGATCTTCTGTCGGTTATTGGCAAAGCCTTCGTCGCTCGAACAGTCCTCGCTCTAGTCGCTTACTCTTATTGAAAACTTTAAGTAAGCGCCTAGGCTGCGGAACTCGCTTTGGAAGGCATTGCCAACAACCGACCAAATCTATTTATTCGCCACAAAAACAAACCCGCACGCCTTGCCGCTTAAAGGGTCAACTGCCCTGGACGTCATTTTTTCTTTTTCTTCGGACGAACATTCCTCTTCAAACTTAACCGTCAGTTTCCACGTCGGCTTCGAACGATGCTGCACTTTCGCCAGCGGCTCTTGGCCTAAAAAACAGCCCTTGGTAAATGAAACAAAATCCGCTTCGCTGACATTAAGAAGCATTTCGTCTTTATAATCAACGCCCAAGAGTGGAATATTATTTTTCAGACGAAAACGAGTAAGTTCATCGTCGTTAACCGCGGATGGCAAATCATTGGCTGTCAAAACAAGCTGGCCGCACTTTTGTGCAATGACAAACTCCGTCCGACTTGGACGATACGAGCCTTCCACATCAAAATAGACAAACAAATTTTCTTCAGTGAGCACTGCTTTGCTTAATCGGGCAAAACGTTCCAAATGCGAAAGAACCGCGGGCAAAAATGCTGCTTCGATCACCAGCAAAAACTTTTCATCGTTTGCCTGAACTTGGTCAAAAGTGGCAATGATGCGTCCATGAATATTAACAAAAGCGTTTTGCGGTTTATCGAGCGAATTTGTCGTCAAACCGTTTAAAAATGCCGTCGGACAAGGACTGACACTCAAAACTTTCTTTGTTGTTTTATAAAGACGCATTTATTTGACCGCAGGCTTTTAGATAATCGCGAATAATCTCTTTATGGTCAAAAGCAAAGTTGTAATTTAAAATTTTATCCACAGGAATAATCTGTACGCCCTTAGCATCATCACCGGATCGCAGCGTGCCTTTTCCCTGACCAATAAAAACAGTTGATATCGTCTGAAAACGCGGATCCCGACGAGGATCGGAATAGGTGTGGAATTGTTTTAAATTTTTTAACTCTAAATTTGTTTCTTCTTTCGTTTCACGCACTGCGGCATGCTCAAGCGATTCGCCATTATCAACAAAGCCGCCGGGCAAGGCAAACCCAAACGGCGGATTGGTCCGCTCAATGACAACGATGCCGCCTTTATAATGGATAATGATATCGACCGTCGAGTAAGGGCCGCAGCCTAAATCTTCCTGCACATGGCGGATATACCCATAAACTTGACTTTCAAACAAAAGCATAGTTTGCTTATCTTCAACGGCCAAAACCATTTCCTTAATCGCCGCCGGATAAGCACGACAAAAACGCAAAATTTCCTGCGCTAAGATTTTGGCCACAGCGATAGGCGCAAATTCTTGCTTTATCCCTACGGCGGGAAAAACAACTTTTGTTTTTTTCTCTGTCTTGGCTTTTAAAAAAATATTACGAAAAGCCCGGCGCACCGAAAGCTCCGTTGGCTTTCCCTTTATTAATGTCGGAATAAAAGATGGAGCTTTTTCAAACTTGCGGGCATCAGCTAAAACAATCTTAAATTCCGTGACTTTAACTAACACTTCTCTCTCCAATCTCCCGCGCTATAGCCAACGCCTGTTCTTTGGTTTTTACTTTTCCTGTCGCTTGTGCTTCTTCGACAGCTTTGAGGATTTTCCCAAACAAAGCCGACGGCTTAAGCTTTAACTTTTTGATCAGGTCATTGCCGTCAATCAAACGGACAAACGGTTTTTCTTTTTTGGCCGCAAAAAAACGCTGGATAATTTCTAGGCAAATTTTTTGATGATGCGCTTCATCCTCTTTCGTCGACAAAACTCCGCGCGTCGAGCGCTGATCGGCCATAGACAAAAGCGCAATTGACGCAGCTTCTTGTTTTGTGTCCCTCAAATAACGAAACCATGCTTTATCGCTGGGATTTTTAAAATTTGACAAATATCCCGGGCGCAAATGCCAGACGACTAAGTCCTCCAGGATCACCCGCTCTTTGGTTGAAAGTTTAAGCAGCTTGGCAACAGAGCGCACAATGCTTTTACCGACATGCTCATGCCCATGAAAGGACATGCGGTCTTTTTCTTTTTTGCGCGTCGCAGGCTTGCCGATATCATGCAAAAGTGCGGCAAGCTTTAGAATTCCCCGTCGGGTACGGGCCCCAGCCAAAGGCTCATTAAGATATTCTTTAATTTCTAAATTATTTTTATATTCATCCAAAACGTTTTCCAATTGTGCGACGGTTTCCAAAGAATGCGGCCAGACGTCTAGATGATGATAACCCCCTTGAGTTATGCCATACATCACGGTAATCTGCGGGATCACTTTTTTTAAAAGCCCAATTTTGTCCATCAGCGCCAAATTTTCGGCCGCCGCAGAAGATTGCAAAACTTTAAAAAGCTCATCTAAAATCCGCTCCCGGGCAACTTGACCAAGCAAGTCAGCGTCTTTTTTAATTTGCCCTAAAGTTTTCTTTTCAATGTTAAATCCCAATTGCGCGCGCAAACTAAAGGCGCGCAAAAGCCTTAAAGGGTCATCCACAAATGTTTTGTTCCCGACCATGCAAATCCGTCGAGCTTTAAGATCTTTGAGAGCGCCGCAAAAATCCCGGACAACTTCCGTAAAATTTTCTGAAAGGTCAAGGTCATTGAGTTTGACTGTTAATGTATTGAGCGTAAAATCGCGGTGCAAAATGTCGGCTTTAAGGGTCGGCGCACGAAAATCGGCAAAATCATAAGTTAAAATTTTACCCTCGTGTTTTTTGACAATACGCCCGCAACCGCGCTCTTTGTCGAGCAGAACAAACGCGCCCTTAATCTGCTTAGCAAAAGTTTTCGAAAACGAAACCGCATTCTTTTCAAGGGTAAAATCAAAATCTTGGCCAATTTTACCGACAAGCGCATCGCGCAAAAAGCCGCCGACTAAAAAAAGATCAACTTTTTTTTGGCGGGCGAGTTTTTGCAAAACTATCAAGTGTGGATATTCGGCCAAAGTTGGCATAAGCTAAGGACTTTATTCGGTGGCGCTAAAAATAGAAGCCTTCTTTAAGACTTCCTCGTCGACAAAAATCGGCGCTTTAGCACGCACAGCAAGGGCAACGCCATCGGAAGGGCGGGCGTCGACAGTTTTAAACTTACCGTCTTTGTCTTTTAAAAGAATCTTGGCGTGAAAAGTGCTATTGACTAATTTATCGATAACAAGCGAATCGACTTTCGCCCCTAAGCTTTCGATCGCTAAAAACAAAAGATCATGCGTCATCGGGCGCGGCGTCTCGACGTTGGAAAGTTTCATCTTGATGCTTGAAGCCTCCAAAAATCCAATCACAATCGGGAATTGCCGCTCGCCGTCTTTTTCCTTAAGAACAATGATCTGGTCTTGCCGTTTTTCATCGATAATGATTTTGCTTAATTCAACTTGTATCATATTTTCAAACTCCTTTTTTCTTTAAGGAGGATTTTTCACGCTCCAAAATAACCTTTAGCTCATTCATAAACTGGTTGACGTCGCGAAACTGCCGATAGACGGAAGCAAAACGCACATAGGCAACTTCGTCAAGCGAAGCGAGCTTTTCCATAATAATCTCGCCGATGGCAGTCGCACTGACTTCGCGCTCATATTTCTTTTGGATCGTTCTTTCAATTTCGGATGTGATCTGTTCAATCTTGTCCACGCTAATCGGGCGCTTTTCGCAAGCCTTGACCAAACCGGCAATGATCTTGGTCCGATCAAAAGCCTGCCTGCGATTGTCGCGTTTGATCACCATCAGCGGCACTTGCTCAATGTACTCGTAAGTCGTAAAACGCTTCTGGCACTTAAGGCATTCCCGACGCCGACGAATGGATTTCCCCTCCGCGCACAAACGCGAATCAACAACCTTAGTTTCCTTATAATGACAGGCGGGACATTTCATTGCTGTTCTCGTTTCTAATGATGGCGGTTAGGGGTGAGCTTCTATATTTAAGACTCTTATGGGGAACCTTCGTCGCTCAAACAGTCCTCGCTCACGTCGCTTATTCTAAATTTAAAAGGCAATCAAGTAAGCGCCGTGGCTGCGGAACTCGCTTTGGAAGATTCCCCATAAGAGTCTTTCCCTTATAAATTTGGATACAGCACAAATTCCTTAGTCAATTTTAAAACATCTGCCTTAACTTGGGCCAGCTTTGCTTCATCACTATGATTGACAATTGCCGCATCAATCAAGTCTGCAACCTGCTGCATTTGTTTTTCCTTCATGCCGCGCGTCGTCAAAGCAGGGGTGCCAATACGAATTCCGCTAGTCACCATGGGACTGGCCGTATCAAAGGGGATCAAATTTTTGTTAACGGTAATATTGACCTTATCCAAAATTTCGGACGCCTCTTTGCCAGTAACATTTTTAGGACGAAGATCAACCATAAAAAGATGATTATCGGTCCCTCCGGCGACAATTCGAAAACCTAAGCTGGCCAGCGCCGCAGATAATGTTTTGCTATTTTTGATCACCTGCGCCTGATACGTTTTAAATTCCGGCTCAAGCGCTTCCTTAAAGGCCACGGCCTTAGCTGCAATAACATGCATCAAAGGTCCGCCCTGAATACCAGGAAAAATTGCCGAATCGATACGTTTGGCAAACTGTTCTCTGCATAGAATCATTCCCCCTCGGGGGCCACGCAAAGTTTTGTGCGTTGTCGTTGTAACAAACTCGGCATACGGCACAGGATTTGGATGCAATCCGGCCGCAACCAAGCCTGCAATATGCGCCATGTCTACAAAAAGACAAGCGCCGACACTATCACAAATTTCTCTAAACTTTTTAAAATCAAGCGTGCGCGAATAGGCAGAAGCGCCGGCGATGATCATCTTCGGCTTATGTTCCTTAGCCAAAACGGCTACGTCATTCATATCGATCATTTCCGTCGACGAATTAACTTTGTAAGTGACGACATTATACGTCCGGCCAGAAAAATTCATTTTATGCCCATGCGTCAAATGCCCGCCGCAGGCCAAGTCCAGCGCCAAAACCGTGTCGCCGGGATTGATAGCGACATTGTACACAGCATTATTGGCTTGAGAACCAGAATGCGGCTGAACATTGACATGCTCGGCGCCAAAAAGCTTTTTCGCGCGGTCAATGGCTAATTGCTCGACGACATCGACATGCTCACAGCCGCCGTACCAACGTTTGGCCGGATAACCTTCAGCATATTTATTGGTCATAACCGACCCTTGCGCTTGCAATACCGTCTGTGAAACGATATTCTCAGAGGCAATCAATTCCAAATTATCCCGCTGACGAGCTAATTCATTTTTAATCGCCTGAAAAACTTCCGGGTCAACATTTTTTAAATCCATATCATACCTCTTTCTACTTTCTTAAAATTATAAAATTTCCCGCTCGGGTCCTGTCGCTTCGGGACTCTACCGTCCTCGCTAACGCTGTGGGCGGCAGAGAACTCCCCTGCGCGCCACCCGAGCTTTCAGAAATTTACTTTCAATCGCTTTGATCTGCTTAACACGCCGCAAATGCCGGCCGCCTTCAAACTCAGTGTTGAGCCACACTTTGATAATGTCTTCAAGCTCGTCGGGATTGACAAACTTTGCGCCCAGAACCAACACATTTGCATTGTTGTGCGCGCGAGAAAGAACCGCAGCTTCCTTTGTATAACACAAAGCCGCATAAGACCCCACGACTTTATTGGCTGCAATCGAATGCCCAATACCCGTCATGCACGCCAAGATTCCGCGGCTGCCCTTTGTCTTTGCCACATTCTCGGCTACTTTGCAGGAGAGCAGCGGATAATCACAGATCTCACCCGCCTCATAAGAGCCTACGTCGACAATCGTGTGCCCCAGTGTTTTCAAATAAGAAATGATCCGACTTTTAAGGTCAAACCCGCGATGATCCGCGCCGATAAAAATTTTCATAAATTTTTCCTATAGTAATTTTACAAGTTTAGCGACAGCGCTTTTGATCATCACCGCGCACTCTTCATACGTCTCAAAAGATTTTCCCATCGGGTCGGGAATATCCAAATCCCCGTCGTAACCGGGCCTCTCCTGCAAAAATTCGCGCAGCTGATACACTCTTTTTTCAACCGCCGGCACGCGCTCTAAAACTTGCTGGCGATGACTGCGGGTCATAACCAAAATCAAGTCCGACTTGCGAAGCAAAATACTGCCAATCGGTTGCGACTGATGTTTGGAAGCATCAATCCCTTCTTTGCGCAAAACGTTTAACGTTTCCGTGCTCGCCGAGGTATGAAAATAAACAGCTGTTCCGGCAGAAACAACTTCAACATCGTCTTTGCCTTTTAACATATCTTTGAGCAAATATTCGGCCATCACTGACCGGCAGCTATTACCCGTACAAACAAAAAGAACACGTTTTTTTTGCGTAATCCGGTCGACATCCTCTTGTGTAATCGGACCCTGCCGCAAAACAACCGGCGCCTCTTTTGTAAAATCCACAACCGATGAAGCCAGACCAAATTTGGCTTCACCTCCATCGATAGCCAAATCAACTAACCCGTCAAGATCCTTAAGCGCCGCCTCACACGTCGAAGGCGGCGGGTTGCCAGCAAAATTAGCCGATGGAGCTGCAACCGTACATTGCGATTCTTCAACAAGACTTAAAGCGATTTTATTCTGAGGAATACGAACGCCAATCGTGCGTCCCTCTTCAAACGAGGGGACAACAACCGTCAAAGGGCCCGGCCAGCACTCATCAATCAACTTATAAACTTCCGGCGACTTAATCGGCGTATAGTTGGGCAATAGACTTTTTTGAGAAATATGGATCGAAAACGGCTTGTCCCCGTCACGGCGCTTGACGTCCCGCAAGCGGGCCATTGCTTTAGGGTTATTAAAATCCGCGGCAATCCCATACACCGTTTCCGTCGGAAAAACAACCAACCCGCCCTGACGGATGACTCCCGCACAATGAGCGATGCGGTCTGTTTCAGGTGTTTCGGGATTGATTTTTATAATTTGCGTTTTCACAATTTTTATCAAGATCATCTTTAACGAGGCTATTGCGGTAACCTTCGTCGCTCGAACAGTCCTCGCGCACACCGCTTACTCTAAATTTAAAAGACAAACAGGTAAGCGGCGTGGCTGCGGAACTCGCTTGGGAAGGTCACCGCAACAGCCTCGCAATTAAAAATTCCCTTAATTCTCCAAAACCCGCTTGCGCTGATCGTCGGAAAAGTCCTCAAGCTTTTTGGCTAGCCCTTGATCAGCCAAAGCCAAAATCCGTATCGCCAAAAGCGCCGCATTCTTAGCCCCGTTTTTTCCGATGGCAACAGCGCCGACCGGCACTCCGGGAGGCATTTGCACCGTCGAAAGAAGTGAATCCAAACCATTTAAAACAGATTCAATCGGAACACCTAAAACCGGCAGGTTCGTATGCGCCGCGACAACGCCAGCCAAGGCCGCTGCACCGCCGGCACCGCAAATAATAACCTGTATCCCTTTTGACTTTGCGTTTTCGGCATATGCGGCTGTCTCACGCGGAGTCCGATGCGCAGACAAAACCTTGATTTCATAGCCGACTCCAAAATCTTTCAAAATCTTAGCCGCCTCTTCCATCGTCGGAAGATCTGACTTGCTGCCCATCATGAGTGCAACCTGAATTTTTTGCATCTGATATCCTCCTTTACCGGCCGATTGCATCTGCGGATCTTAACGAATCTCTTTTTACCGCTTTGGCGGCAATATCTCGGCGGAAAAACATGTGGTCAAACTTTATTTTTTCAACGGCTATATAAACTTTTTTGATCGCTTCCTTAATATTAGTGCCTAAACTAACAACGCCCAAAACCCGCCCCCCTGCTGTAACAATCTTATCCCCATCTTTTTTGGTCCCAGCGTGAAAAACAAAAGTATCTTTTTCTTCTGTCGCTGCGGGCAAACCTTTAATCTCGTAACCTGTTTGATATTTCCCAGGATAACCGCCAGAGCTCATCACAACGCAAACACAAGGACGCTTGTCCCATGCAAGTTCAATTTCATTGAGTCGACCTTCGCAGCTGGCAAGAATCAGTTCGATAAGATCGTTTTTTAGGCGCGGCAAAACCGCCTGCGTTTCCGGATCGCCAAAACGGACATTGTACTCCAAAACCTGCGGCCCCTGCGAGGTTATCATAAGTCCCGCGTAAAGGACCCCGCGAAACGGCATGCCCTCACGGGCCATCCCGCGCACCGTCGGCTCAATGACGCGCGCTTCAATTTTTCGCAAAAGCGTGTCAGTCACAACCGGTGCCGGACAGTAGGCGCCCATGCCGCCGGTGTTAGGCCCCAAATCATCGTCAAAAATTCTTTTATGATCTTGCGCAGATTCCAAAATCAGATAATCTTCGCCGTCGCAAATCGCTAGAATTGAAACCTCTTCGCCAACCAAAAAATCTTCAATAACAATCTTTGTCCCCGCCTGCGCAAAAATTTTATCTTTCATCATCTGTTCAACGGCGACCAAAGCCTCCTGCAAAGTATGACAAATGACAACGCCTTTTCCGGCGGCCAGCCCGTCTGCTTTAACAACAAGCGGAAATTGCGCGTGATTTAAAAATGCGCAGGCATCTTCAATACGGTCAAAATTCATAAATGTTGCCGTCGGAATATTGCAGCGGAGCATAAATTCTTTAGAAAAAGTCTTGCTGCCCTCAAGCTGTGCGGCCATCTGGCTTGGGCCAAAAATTTTAAGCTTCGCTTTTTCGAACTGATCGACAATTCCCGCTGTCAAAGGCGCTTCAGGCCCGACGAGCGTCAAATCGATTTTTTCTTTTTTTGCAAATTTTAAAAGGCCAGCGATGTCATCACTGTTAATGTCAACACACTGCGCGAATTGTGCAATCCCCGCATTGCCGGGAGCACAATACAACTTTTCAAGCCGCGGACTCTGGACAAGTTTCCAAGCTAAAGCATGCTCGCGAGCACCCGAACCGATAAGCAAAACTTTTAATTTTTTTTCCATCATACAAACCGTATTTTTTGTGACGCGTCTTTAACAACTTGACCAATTTCGAAATTATCAACGCCCTGTTTTTTTAAAAGTCTTCGTATCTTTGTGACATCTTTTACCGGCGCAACTAAAACCATGCCTATCCCCATATTAAAGGTCCGAAACATTTCTGCGTCGGCAACATTGCCTTTGCTCTGAATTTTTTTAAATATCTCAGGAATTGGCCAGCTGCCGCGAACAATTTGGAAACATTTTCCCTGTGGTAAAATCTTCGTCATCTTTTCATAAAAAGCACCCCCGGTCACATGGGCAATCCCGTGAATACGATGTTTAGCCAAAACCGCCAGAACCGGTTTAACATAAATTCTCGTCGGTACAAGCAACTCTTTGGCCAAAACTTTTTGTTCTTCAGGCGAAAAAACTTTACGGGCCAAACTAAAACCGTTCGAATGCAAACCGCTTGACGCCAACCCAATCACCGCATCTCCAACACGAATTTTTGAACCGTCAATAATGTTTTTCTTTTCAACAACCCCGACGGTAAAACCGGCTAAATCGTATTCGTCTTCCTTGTAAAGTCCTGGCATTTCCGCTGTCTCGCCGCCAACCAAAGCACAACCCGCCTGCCGACAACCTTCGGTAATTCCTTTCACAACTTCAATTAAAAGGTTAGGATGCACTTTGCCGCAGGCAATATAATCCAAAAAGAAAAGCGGTTTGGCGCCGACACAAAGCACATCATTGACATTCATGGCAACAAGGTCAATCCCAACCGTATCGTGAATATTAGCACTTTTAGCGATCAAAAGTTTTGTCCCGACGCCGTCTGTTGAGGAGACAAGGACAGGTTTTTTGTACTTGCCTGTCAACTCAAAAAGTCCGCCAAAAGACCCTTTGCGCAACAAAGCCCCTTTAACCATTGTCGACTTGACTAAAGCGCCGATTCCGTCGACAAAACGATTAGCTTCGTCGATATCCACACCACTGTCTTTATAAGTTAATCCATTTTTCATATTAATTTCGAGTGGTTGTTAAAGTATCCTTCCTAAGCGAGTTCCGCAGCCACGCCGCTTACCTGTATGCCTTTAAAATTCAGAGCAAGTGGCGTGCGCGAGGACTGTTTGAGCTAAGGAAGGATGCTTTAACAGCCACTCATAAACATTCTAAATCAAATTCTTCTTTATATACTCTACCCCGTTTTCAAAAATCTTAGCCCCTTGGCCAAACTTTTCGCGCGACGCCAATCGCGTCCACGACGGATGTTGAAGCGAAAGAAAATGTCTTTCCGGATGCGGCATCAGCCCCAAAATCCGTCCTGTCGCATCCGTAATCCCGGCGATATTATCAATCGCACCATTGGGATTCGCAGGATAAACCGGAGTATCCCCATTTTCATCACAATAGCGAAAAATAACTTGCCCGCTGTCTTTTAAACGACTCAAAACATTTTCATCTAAAGCAACAAATTTCCCCTCCGCATGCGCCACCGGTAAATAGATCACTTCATTTAAGCCTTGCGTCCAAACACAATGTCCGTCGGGCTTTAAGTAAATCCAACGGTCTTCAAATTTTCCGGAATCATTATGCGTCAGCGTTACAGTTTGCGAAAAGACTATCTGCTCGACAGCGGGTGACGCGAAGGGGAGTTCCCTTGCCTTTCCGAAAGAATTAAGGAAGGCAGGATCCCGCAACGGCAGCGCAAGTCCCGCAACGCGGGGGACCCGCTGAAAAAACGTCCCAGGCAAAATTCCTGCTCGCACCAAAACCTGAAACCCATTGCAAATCCCGATAATAAGTTTTCCGTCGGCAATAAAACGCTTTATTTCTTCTCCCAGACGCAGACGAAGTTCATTGGCCAAAATGCGTCCCGAGATAATATCATCCCCATAACTAAACCCGCCGGCAAGCGCGAGGATCTGATAATTCTCTAATTTCTTTTCACCGCTGACAAGCCGATTAATGTGGACTCGCTCAACGTGAGCACCAGAACTTTCAAAAGCGAAAGCTGTCTCCACATCGCAATTGGTTCCTGCGGTACGCAAAACTAGGACTTTGGGGTGAACCATTTTTTGGGATTAATCAGGTTATCAAAATCTTGTTTAATATAAAAATCCTTAATTTCTTTGGCAACATCCTCGGCGGTATCGACTACTTTAAACATATCCAGATCGGCAAGGTCAATATTTTTTTCGGCGGCCATGGTATTTTTTAACCACTCCAACAAACCTTTCCAGTATTCTTTTCCGACGAGAATAACGGGAAATCGCTCAATGCGCTGCGTCTGGATCAAAGTCAAACTTTCAAAAAGCTCATCCATCGTCCCAAACCCGCCGGGAAAAATCACGAACGCTTTGGCATATTTGACAAACATGACCTTGCGGCAAAAAAAGTAATGAAAATTGATAAGCGTTTTGGCAAACGGATTGGGCTTCTGTTCAAAGGGAAGGTCAATGTTAAGCCCGACGGATTCGCCTTCAGCTTCCGCAGCTCCTTTGTTGCCGGCTTCCATGATCCCAGGACCCCCGCCGGTAATCACAGCAAATCCTTCTTTGACCAGCAACGACGCCGTTTGCTCAGCAAGCTTGTAAAAATGGTCTGTTTTTTTAGTGCGGGCAGAACCAAAAATACTAACTGCGTCTCCGACTTTGGACATTTCATCAAATCCCTCGACAAATTCGGCCATAATCCGAAAAACGCGCCAAGGGTCTTCCATTTTGGTCAATTCATTATCTGTTCTTCTACGCCTTTTATTTACCATACGGAAAATCTCCTTAATTTGCCGCTAAAATTACCAGCACAGCGGTTTTTGCCAGGCTTCTTTCAAATCGTCGATATGGGCATTAACGCAAACTTTTTTGTCCAGTCCATAAATTAAAAATTCACTCGTTTCTTCAACGCGCCCAATGCAGGCACACGGCAAACCTTTCAATGCTTTTTCAAACAGCTTTTGCTTCCCCGGCTCAATCTCGACGACAAAACGCGAATGCGATTCGGAAAATAAAACAAAATCATTGCGAGTCATTTTTCCTTTAAGCGGCACTTGATCCAAACGCACCGTTACACCAAACCCACCGCTAAAAGCCATTTCAGCTAAAGCAACGGCTAACCCGCCCTCCGAACAATCATGAATCGAAGAAACCAAACGGGCCCCAACGGCCGCCGACAAAGTTTCAAAAGTTTTTAAAGCGCTCGAAAAATTAACTTGCGGAACAGTGTTGCCGATCGCATGATGATTGTCAAAATAAATCGAACCGCCTAATTCCGGCAATGTGTTTCCGACGACATAAATAAGATTACCGGCTCTTTTAAAATCCATCGTCAAACAGCGGTTGACATCGTCGATAATCCCGATAGCAGAAATTAAAATTGTGCCGGGAATGGCAATCGTTTCTTTTCCAACGGCAAATTCATTATACAAGCTGTCCTTGCCCGAAATAAACGGCGTGCCAAAGGCCATCGCCGCCTTATAGCAACCCTGCGCACAGCGGACAAGTCCGCCTAAACGATCCGGTTTATCGGGATTCCCCCAACAAAAATTATCCAAAAGCGCCAACTCTTTGAGATCTCCTCCGACGCTGATAATCTGTCGTATCGCTTCATCGATACAACCGGCCGCCATCCAAAACGGATCGATTTTTCCATAACGAAAATTGACCCCATTGGAAACTGCGATCGCTTTTTTACCGCCAAGCTTGGGCAAAATGACTGCGGCATCCGACGGGCCGTCGGTATGTTTACCGACTAAGGGTTTGATAATGCTACCCCCCTGCACCTCATGATCGTACTGGCGGATAATCCACTCTTTTGAACAAACGTTCAAATGCGAAAGCGCTTCAAAAAGTGATTCACTCAAATCTTTAGGACAAGCGAATTTGGGCTCTGGATGTTTAGGCATTTCCCAAAGCGCTTCTTTGGTAATATCCGGTATCCCGTCGTGCAAAAACGCCATATCCATATCGCAAACAGAGATATCATTAAAGAAAAGTTTAAGCCTGTGGTCCTTGTCAAATTCTCCGATCACAGTCGCCTCAACATTTTCGTCGCTAAAAATCTTTAAAAGTTTTTCAACATTCTTCGGCGGCACCGACATGACCATGCGTTCCTGTGATTCAGAAATCCAGATTTCCGAATAGGACAAGCCCTGATATTTTAACGGGACTTTTTCCAGATAAACACTTGCCCCTAAGTGCTGGGCCATTTCTCCGACGGCACTCGAAAGCCCGCCGGCACCGCAATCGGTGATCGCCGAGTAAAGCCCCAAGTCGCGCGCTTTTAAAAGAACATCAAGCACTTTTTTCTCTTGAATAGGATGCCCAATCTGAACGGCACCGCTGGAAACAACTTCGCTTTCATCGGTAAGCTCGCCAGAAGAAAACGTCGCGCCATGAATTCCATCACGGCCGGTTCGTCCGCCGGCAACTACAATCAAATCGCCTGTATAGGTTTTCTTTTTTTCCATGCCCTTTGGAATCACGCCAACCGTCCCGCAAAAAACAAGCGGATTTCCCACAAACCCCTGATCAAACAAAACCGCTCCATTGACCGTCGGAATACCCATTTTGTTGCCATAATCGCGGACCCCGCTGACAACGCCTTTCATGACACGCTTAGGGTGCAAAGTTCCGGCCGGCAAATCTTTCAAATTCGTATCCGGCGGGGCAAAACAAAAAACATCAGTATTGCAAATCGGTTTGGCACCCAAACCCGTTCCCAAAATATCACGGATGACACCACCAATCCCGGTATTAGCTCCGCCAAAAGGCTCCAAAGCACTAGGATGATTATGCGTTTCGACTTTAAAACACACATGATCGTCTTTATCAAACTTGATGACCCCGGCGTTGTCATGAAAAACCGAAACACACCAGGACTTGTTAAGAGCATACGTCGCTTTGGCAATCGTCGACTTAAGCAAATTGCGGATGATCGTCGTCTTAAACTTTGTACCTTGCTTAACGCGATAACGGATATTACCGCGAAATGTTTTGTGATGACAATGCTCACTCCACGTCTGCGCCACAGTTTCTAATTCACAGTCAGTGGGATTTCGCCCCAACTTTCTAAAATGATTTTGTATCGCCTGCATCTCGTGTAAATTTAAAAACAGCTGGCCTTCTTTACTGATTTGCAAAAGTTTGTTTTGATCAGCGGCCAAAATTTCGACACTCATAACATGGACCTGCTTTGAAAAGCTCGTCTCAACTTTTAGCGGCGCAACAAAACCTTTGACAACATGCTGGATGAGTTTATTGGAAAGGACTTTTTCAACAATCGTTTTAAGTTCAACTTCAGAAAGCTTGCCTTTAAAGTGATACTGACGGGCCGTGCGGACACTTTGTGCTGTTTCGATGC
>CAYNSM010000041.1:0-15954 GCA_964400065.1 uncultured Planctomycetales bacterium | reverse complement strand
TAGTCGCAAGGCTACGGGAGAGTAGAACGTTACCGGTTTAATTTAACCCCTGCATCAGAAATGGTGCAGGGGTTTTATATTTATGGACGCGAATTTTTGTGCTGGAAGATAAAGAGAAAGCTCGCTAAGTATGATGGGGCATAAAAAAGCAGCATTAAATTTACAACGGCTAGGGTCACCCAGCGATCATCGTGCAAAATTGCTTGGATTTCTTTAAAAGCATAAGCGTGTCCGACAAATACCAAAGAAAGTCGAATGATAAAAAACCATTTCCAGCTTTGGGGTGAAATACTCTTTTCTCCAATGCCATGTTTGGACGGGTTTAAAAAGTTATAAAAGGCAACAACCGCTAGAAGGTCGAATAGAATGGCCAGCAAGTTCAGAAGATACGGAATAAGAAAAATGTTAGTAAACCCAAGCAGGATTTGGTAATAAATATTGATTGGTGCCTGCGGATTAAAAAAAACAATAGCATTGCTTAGAACAGCAAAAAGATACAACCAGAATAGTACAGTCCATAACCAGTTTCGGCTTTTTGGCATTGGGGTGTCTTTTGGGGTATATTCTCGACGGAACGTTTGTTTATTTTTAAGTTGCGTTATTATCCCAGAATAATTGCCAATTCGCAACTGGATTAAAAACTTAAAAAACTTAAAATTTTTCTTTGCGCATCGCAAATTCTTTGTGTTAGTATTATCCCATGCAAAAAGAACTCGACAGTATTATTATGGTCATTTGTGAGAGGGATTCCCGCTACAGCGAGGATGCCTACGCCTTTGTTTTAGAATCGTTAGCTTATACGCAAAAAAAATTTAAAAGACCAAAGCATGTCACCGGTCGTGAGCTTTTGGATGGTATCAGTGAGCTTCTGATGGAACAATACGGGCCGATGGCGCTTTCTGTCCTTAAACATTGGGGCATTAAAGGCACCGAAGACTTTGGAAATATCGTTTTTAATCTGCTAGAAAATAAAGTTCTAAGCAAGACCGACGAAGATCGCATGGATGATTTTAAGAATGTCTATGACTTTGACGTTGTTTTTGATAAAGGGTATCGAAACAAGTTAAATCGCAAAATCAGCAGATTGCGTTAACAGGGTGGTTGGACGCTGGTCGCTGGTGAAAGATATCGTAAAATCTGATTAAATTTTCCTACCCCATAGTTTTTCTTATAATATTTCTACTAACGTCTAGCGTCCAACGTCCAGATAAGTTTTATGTCAACTCTCTCTGAAACGTCTGTCCAATTTCTTAAAGGCGTTGGTCCGGCCCGTAAAAAAATCCTTGAAAATTTAGGCGTCCAAAGTGTTGAGGATTTATTTTATCTTTTTCCTCGTCGATATGAAGACCGGACTCAGATGACCAAGCTTTCCGATGTCAAAATCGGTCAGCCGCAGGCGGTGACGGGTAAGGTGGTTGCCCGAGGGAGCCGGCAAAGCTGGTTTACGCACAAGCACGTCTATGAAACCGTTATTGACGATGGGACGGGGCGGATTTTTGCGGTATGGTTTAATCAGCCGTATTTGGACAGTTATTTTAACCCGGGGACACAAGTTGTGCTTTATGGCCAGCCGACGGTGTATAAGGACCGCATTCAAATGGTTTCGCCAGAATATGAGATCATTGACACAAAAGACAAAAGTTTAAGCATCGGTCGAATTGTCCCGATTTATCCGCTGACAAAAGGCATATCGCAGCGCTATTTGCGACGGATCATTGACGGGTGCCTTAAAACATATCTTTCGCAAGTTATTGAATGTTTGCCCGATGATATCCGATCTAAGCATCAGCTCTTGGATATCCATCAAAGCTTGGGAAATATTCATTTTCCTCAAAATCAAATTTTGCAGCAGCAAGGCTTGCGGCGGATTTCGTTTGAAGAGTTTTTGTTCTTTCAGATTTCTGTAATAAAACGGCGTATGAATATTTTAAAACGTCCTGGTGTCACGCATCAGCTCGGCGAAGATTTTTTGTCCAGGTTTAAAAAAGGATTTCCGTTTACTCTGACTCAAGCGCAGCAGCGTGTCATTCTAGAAATTTTTGGCGATATGCAAAAGAAAACGCCGATGCTTAGGCTTTTGCAGGGTGATGTGGGGTGCGGCAAAACCCTTGTTGCGCTTGCCGGATGTTTGCTGGCGTTTGAAAATAAAAAACAGTCGGCTCTTATGGCACCGACGGAGATTTTGGCGCGACAGCATTTTGAAAATATCCAGAGGATTTTGGCCCAAGGCGAATTTAAAAATATGCGCGTCGGCCTTTTGGTCGGCAGTCTTAGTGAAGAACAAAAAGAAAATGTGCGTACGCAAGCTAAAGACGCAACGGTTGATTTGCTTGTCGGTACGCACGCGCTTTTAGGGGAAGATTTGAATTTTAAGAATTTAAGTTACGTTGTTATCGATGAACAGCATAAATTTGGTGTTCGTCAACGCGCTTTTTTGTCGACGAAGGGGGCCAATCCTGATGTTTTGGTGATGACGGCTACCCCGATTCCCCGGACGCTGAGCTTGACGCTTTTTGGTGATTTGGATGTTTCAATCATTGACCAGTTGCCGCCCGGGCGTGGGGGTATTACGACAAAGATCGCAAAGCTAGAACAAGCTCCGAGTGTTTATGCTTTTGTCCGTCGACAAGTAGAAACTGGCCGCCAAGCCTACATTATTTATCCGCTGGTTGAGGAATCCGAAACGCTCGATCTTAAGGCGGCAAAGTCGAGCTTTAAGCAGTTGCAAAAAAATGAATTTAAAGGACTATCGGTGGGGCTTGTCCACGGGCAGATGAAAAAAAATGAAGCTCAAAGTGTTATGCAGGAATTTAAGAAAGGTGAGATCCAGATTCTCGTTGCGACTTCGATTTTGGAAGTCGGTGTAGATGTGCCAAATGCGACCGTCATGGTTATTGAACATGCCCAGCGTTTTGGGTTGGCGCAGCTACATCAATTGCGCGGGCGTATCGGGCGCGGAAAAGAGGCGAGTACGTGTATTTTGTTATCTGATCCTTTTACCCAAGATGCGCAGGCGCGATTAGCGGCGATTGCCTCTACGACGGATGGCTTTAAAATTGCCGAAGCGGATTTGAGCATCCGCGGTCCGGGCGAGTATTTTGGCCGGCATCAGCATGGGCTCAATGAATTGCGTTTTGCCAATCCGCTGACGCAAATTGATATTTTAGAGTTGGCGCGCGCTCAGGCAAAAGCAATTATGGATTCTGATCCTGGCTTGATCAAACCGCAAAACAATATTTTTAAAACGGTTATTGAAAAAAGATATCCCAACTATTTAAAAATGGCCAAGGCCGGTTAAGGAAGGACATCGTATGAAAATACTGGGTGGAAAGTTTAAAGGGCGAAATATTTTTATGCCAGCCGTGATACGGCCGACGCAAAATGTGACGAAGCAGGCGATTTTTAATTTGTTGGGGCAGGATTTGGAAGGTCTGGAAGTGCTCGAGCTTTTTGCCGGAAGCGGGGCGGTTGGGATTGAAGCTTTGTCCCGGGGAGCTAAGCGCGTCACTTTTGTCGAGCATGATCCTAAATGTGTCGAGGTCATTCGTAAAAATTTGGAACTTTTAGGGGTTGACCTTGCTTTGCAAAAAGAGCCGGTGTGTGAAATTATTCATACGGATGCCTTTGCCGCAATCAAGGGTTTGGCGACGCGCAACAGAAAATTTGATCTTATTTTCTTTGATCCGCCTTACGGCTTAGACCTTGGGAAAAAAGCCTTGAAAACCCTAGGTGCCTATGATATATTACACCCCAATTGTTTTGTCGTCGTAGAATACTCTAAACGTGAGCGATTACCTGATTTAGAAGAAAGTTTTAAGTTGGTCACAGAGCGGCAGTACGGCAAGTCTTTCTTGGCTGTTTTTCAGGCGCTTAAAACAAGTTAAACGAGTAACTTATGTCCAAAATTGCCATATATCCGGGAAGCTTTGATCCTGTTACCAACGGGCACATCGATCTGATTGACCGCGCGTCCAAGATTTTTGACTCTGTGATTGTGGCGGTGCCTGTTTCGAGCAATTATCACAAAACGCCGATTTTTACGACCTCTGAACGTGTCAAAATGCTCACGGAAGCGACGAGTCATATCAAGGGTGTTGTGGTCGAGAGTTTTGACGGGTTGGTCATCGAGTATGCGCGCAAAAAGAAAGTCAATGTCTTAATCCGCGGTTTGCGGATGATATCAGATTTTGAGTATGAGTTTCAAATGGCTTTGACGAATCGCCGTTTAGCGCCGGATGTTGAAACGATTTTTTTGATGCCCTCTGAGAATTACGCGTTTTTGTCGTCGACACTTTTAAAAGAAGCTGCGAGCTTAGGTGCGGATATTTCTCAGTTTGTCCCTAAATTTGTGGAGGGCCCGTTAAAGGAGCGCCTTAAGCGGTGAAGATCAAGGTCAAAGGAATTCCGCAAGAAGGCTTGGAGTTAAGCGAAGCGATAGACGCTTTAGAAATCGGGTTTGGCGCTGATGAGCTCAAATTGGTTTCTCCTCTGAAGGTCGAAGGGGAAGTTTATAAAAAGCGGGATCTGGTTGTCGCTGATCTTGCTGTCGAGGGCCAATATGAATTTTTGTGTGCCCGATGTTTAGAGCCGGTCACCGTGTCGCGCAAAGATCAATTTGCCGTGCATATTGATATTGATCCGTCGGTTGAATTTGTGGATTTAGGCGAAGAGATTCGACAAGAGTTGCTTTTGAATATTTCCACAATTGTTTTGTGTCAGAACGACTGTAAAGGGCTTTGCCCGTCGTGCGGTGTAAATTTAAATAACGAAAAGTGTCAATGTAAAGAATAGTCGTTGGACGTTAGACGTTGGCCGTTGGAGTTTTTCCAGCGTCCAGCCACAAGCCTCCAGCGTCTTAAGAAAGGGAGTCCTCAATGCCATTACCAAAAAGACAGCATTCGGTCCAGCGTGGACGCAAGCGCCGGACCCATTGGAAAGCGCGTATTGCCGGTTTAAGCGCGTGCTCGAATTGCAAAAAACCAATTCTTTCTCATCGCGTGTGTCCATTTTGCGGTTTTTATGATGGAAAACCCGTCGTCATTAAAGAAGTCAAAGAGAAAAAAGACAAAAAAAGTTAAGGCCGTCGTTTAAGGCGTGAGACGCTTGTAAATTTGCTTAAGCTTTCTAGCGGCTAGCTACCAACGTCTAGCGTCTATTCAAAGGAGTTTTCCTTGAAAATTGTCGTTGATGCAATGGGTGGAGATCACGCCCCAGAGGCTGTGATTGCAGGTGTTGTTGATGCCCTCAAAGAATTTGATGTCACGATTGTTTTGGTTGGCCGTACAGAGGAAATTGAAGCAGAACTAAAGAAGTATGATGTCGCTCGCACTCGCATTGAGATTGTTCATGCCGATGAAGTTGTCGGGATGGATGAACCGGCGACGAATGTTATCCGTAAAAAACGCAACTCGTCAATTACGATTGGCATTAATCTTTTAAAAGATCCGCAATATCACGCTTTTATCAGCGCCGGAAACACGGGCGCTGTGGTTGCAGCGGCGACCATCAATTTGGGAATGATTCCAGGCGTTGAACGGCCAGCCATCGGATTGACGATCCCGACACTCAAAGGCTTTTCATTTATCATCGACGTCGGTGCTAATACGGACCCTAAGCCGCAGCATCTTTTGCACAATGCCCAGATGGCGGCGGTTTATGTGCGTGAAGTGCTCGATAAGCCTAACCCGACGGTTGGGCTTTTGAATATCGGCGAGGAATCGACCAAAGGCACGGATTTTGTAAAAGAAATCCATAAGCTTTTGACCGAAAAAGTCAAAAATTTTATCGGTAACACTGAAGCCAATGAGGTGTATACCGGCAAATCCGATTGCATTATTTGCGACGGGTTTGTGGGCAATATTGTTTTAAAAGTTTCTGAAGGGCTTATGGAATCAGCTTCAGCCCTGATGCGCCGCGAAATCAAACGAAGTCCGATCGCAATCTTTGGCGCATTTTTAGTGAAATCCAAACTTGATAATGTCAAAAAGCAGGTCGATTATGCCGAATACGGCGGAGCGCCGCTTTTAGGCGTCAACGGGATTGTTATGATCAGCCACGGCCGTTCGAGTCCCAAGGCGATCAAAAACGCAATTCGTGCGACGATGCGCGAAGTCGATCACGGCATTATCGATGCGCTTCAAAAAGAAATTTCAAACGCCTTATGAAAAATGTCGGTATCATTTCCGTCGGAAGTTTTGTCCCCGAAAAAGTTTTGACCAATTTTGATCTCGAAAAAATGGTTGAGACCAGCGATGAGTGGATCACAACCCGCACCGGTATTAAGGAAAGGCGCATCGCCGCCAAGGGCGAGCGCACAAGCCATTTGGCGATCAAAGCCGCCAAACAAGCGCTTAGACGTGCGGAATTTGACCCGGCCAAATTAGATCTGATCATTGTTGCAACCATTAGCCCGGACAGTAATTTTCCGTCGGTAGCCTGTCTTGTACAAAAAGCCTTAGGCGCCAAACATGCCGCGGCGTTTGACGTGAGTGCCGCGTGCGCTGGATTTTTGTTTGCGTTGACAACAGCCAAACAATATCTTGTCAGCGGGACTTACAAAAATGCGCTGGTCATTGCCTCTGAAAAAATCACATCTTTGATCGACTGGTCGGACCGAAACACGTGCGTGCTTTTTGGCGACGGGGCCGGCGCGTGTCTTTTGGGTATGGTCGGCGGGGAGCGCGGGATTATTTCGGATTACCTGCATGCGTTGGGCGAATACAGCGATTTGATGACGGTCGTCAGCGAAGACCGTGAATCGTTAAACGTCAAAAACAAGACAATGGCGATTCCCTATGTGCTGATGCAGGGACAGGAACTTTTTAAGATTGCGGTCAATTCGATGGCACAAGCCGTCGAGATTGCTGTCAAAAAGGCGGGGCTCAAACTTTCGGATGTCAATTGTGTGGTGCCGCATCAGGCCAATGACCGGATTATAAGCGCGGTCGCCAAAAAGCTCGAAATTCCTAAAGAAAAAATTTTTGTTAACATTCACCGTTACGGCAATATGTCCGCCGCTTCGATTGCGGTAGCGCTCGACGAGGCAATTGAGCATAAACAAATCAAAAAAGGCGATGTTGTTGTTTTAGTCGCCTTTGGTGCCGGACTTGTCGCCGCGGCAACAGTGGTCAGGTGGTAAAATGACGTCGATTGCTTTAATCTTTCCGGGACAGGGCGCGCAAAAGGTGGGGATGGGTGTTGAATTTTTTCAATCTTCGTCCGTCGCTAAGTCTATTTTTGAAGAAGCAGATGGGATTCTTAAAAACGGTTTGTCGAATGTGATTTTTAATGGTCCGCAAGAAAAATTGACGACAACGGCGTATTGTCAGCCGGCGATTTTGACCATGAGTGTTGCAGCTTTAAAAGCTTTCGAAGTGCATCCCAAATTTAAAAATGTTCAGGTGAAGTTTACAGCTGGTCTTAGTTTAGGCGAGTATTCGGCTTTGGTTGCGTCGGGCGCGCTGACGTTTGCAGATACGCTGCGGCTTGTTGAACGCCGTTCTTTTTTTATGGAAGAGGCGACAAAGGTCAATTATGGCAAGATGGCCGCGATTATTGGTTTACAAAAAGATATTGTGACAAAAATTTGTGAAGAGACAGGCGCAGAGGTTGCCAATTTTAATTCTCCTGAACAAATTGTGATTACCGGAGATGCCATAAAGGTTGAGGCTGCCTGTGAAAAGTTAAAGACTTCCGGCGCTAAAAGTGTGATTCCTTTAGACGTCAGCGGCGCTTTTCATTCGACCTTGATGCAGCCGGCTGCGAAAAATTTTGTTCATGAACTTGCAAAGGTCAAAATCAATGCCCCGCATATTCCATTAATTAGTAATGTTGATGCGCATCCCTCGTTTGATCCGTCTATAATTCAAAAAAATCTTGGCCTGCAGATTACTTCTTCGGTTCAGTGGGTCGACAGCGTCGAGGCAATGGCCAAGGAAGGCATAGAAGATTTTGTTGAAATCGGTCCCGGCAAAGTCCTCAAAGGTCTTATCCGCCGCATCAATCCTGCGCTTCGTGTTCACAATATCGAAAAGCCTTCCGATATCGACGCGCTGTCATTTTAAGTTCTCCTTGAAAGCAGAAAATTATTTAGCCAGATATGAAACCTAATTGCATATTTGTCCATTTGGTGGTATCCTTTTGTTATGTTTAAGCGTGACCTATTAGATGAAGTCCGGCAGGCGGCAAGAGAATATCCGGTCATTACGATCACGGGTCCTCGCCAATCAGGCAAAACCACTTTAGCCCAGATGGCGTTTGGGAAGAAACCGTATGTTAATCTCGAAGAACCACAAACCCGACGTCTGGCGATCGAAGATCCTAACGGGTTTTTAAGCCAATATCCCGACGGCGTTATTATTGACGAAGCTCACAAAGCTCCAGAGATTTTTTCCTATATTCAGGTTTTTGCTGACAAATTCAAGAAAAACGGTCAATATATTTTAACCGGGTCGCATCATTTTTTGTTGTTGGAAGCAGTGTCACAGTCTTTGGCGGGGCGCGTTGCAGTTTTTCATTTATTGCCAATGAGCTTTACTGAGCTTAAAAAAGCCAAGATATTTCCTAAGAAATTAAATGAACTAATCCTAAAAGGCGCTTATCCGCGAATTTATGACCAAAAACTGTCCGCACAAAAATGGTATGGAAATTATGTTAATACTTATCTTGAGCGCGATGTGCGTTCCATGAAACAAGTTAATGATTTGATGGCTTTTCAGCGATTTATGAAATTGGTTGCGGCACGAAGCGGGACGATTTTAAATTATGCGTCAATCGCTAATGATCTGGGGGTATCCGCCAATACGATCAAAGGTTGGATATCGATTTTAGAAGCAAGCTTCATTGTATTTTTGCTTGCGCCGTATCACAAAAACTTTAATAAGCGACTGGTCAAAAGCCCCAAGATTTATTTTTATGATACTGGCGTTTTGTGTTATTTGTTGGATATTTATGACGAAGCGACTTTGAATGTGCATCCGTTTAAGGGGCAGATATTTGAAACATTGATCGTCAGCGAACTGATGAAAGAATATTGGCATCATGGGCTTAAGCCGAGGCTTTATTTTTGGCGCGATAAAACCGGCCATGAGCTTGATTGTATTATTGAAAAAGGAGTTCAATCTATCCCGCTAGAAATCAAATCCGGCAGTACGGTCAATGAGAATTTTTTTGATAATCTCGAATATTGGGAAAAGTTAAATAGCGTTGGGCCAAGTTATCTCGTCTACGCCGGGGAGAGTGTTCATAAGCGTCACGACTGTACCATTTTGCCGTTTGACAAACTAGTATCCATCCCGCTGTACTAATTTATTACGCGTCCACAATATCGAAAAACCCTCCGATATCGACGGCTTATCATTCTAAATATCCCCGTCGGAATAAATAAATCTTTTCTTGACGAAATTCATTATTGGTAGGTATAATTACCTATCTTTGATTTTTAAAGAAACGCACATAAAGCACGATTGCTCTTACACTATGCTTGACAACAATCAGTTGAAAAAGATTTTACCGCACGCGTATCCTTTTGTGTTGCTTGACCGTGTTGAGCAATACATTCCCGGCCAAAGTCTTGTGGCCATCAAAAATATCACAGCCAACGAATGGCCGTTTTTAGAATCTCCCGAACGTTTAGAACATTATCCCGAAACGCTTTTAATCGAAGCCGCCGCTCAGGCGGCTTTAGTGTTATATGGGGTTAGTAAAGAACATATTGACTTCAAGAATTCTCAATTTATTTTAGGGCAAATTAAGGCGGATTTTCAAACTCAGGCCGCAGTAGGTCAACAGGTAAGAATCGATACTTGTGCAAGTAAAATGCTTGGTGAATTGGGGTACATGCATATGAGTTTGTATGCGGATTTCTCTCAACAAATTGGTGATGTCCAAATTTTTTATAGGATTATTCGAAAAAATAATGCCAATGCATCTTTGTAATAATCGTCGTGTTGTTGTCACTGGACTTGGTGTCGTCTCCTCGATCGGCATCGGGTGGGAAAAGTTTTGGAAAAATTTATTGGCAGGCAAGTCGGGGATTAGCAGACTTGAGAATTTTGATACATCAGGACATGATTGCCATTTTGCGGGCGAAGTTAAAGGGGATTTTAGAAAATTGTTAAGTACTGCGGTCACTAAAAAATATGGTCGGACATCTCAAATGACTCTTGCGGCAAGTCAAATGGCCTTAAATGATGCAGCAATTTTAAATCATAATGAGATTCCAAGTAGAACAGCTGTATTTGTCGGAACAACAACTGGCGAAATTGGACTGTTAGAGACAATGGATGATGATTATATTCTTCAATCACAACATTCTGAACATCGAAATCAAATGTATAGATTTCCTGCATGTAACCTAAGTGAAATCATTGCGCAGGAGTTGAAAATTAAAGGTGAAAATTTAGTTTTTAGTACGGCTTGTTCTTCTGGCAATTATGCCGTTGCCTCAGGTTTTGATTTTATTCGTAGTAATAAAGCTGATTATGCTTTGGTTGGTGGGGCAGATGGGATTTCTCGAATAGTTTACACTGGTTTTGGAAGACTTCTAGCTGTTGCTACTGATAAATGTCAGCCGTTTGATTTAAATCGGCAAGGTATGATTCCCGGGGAGGGAGCAGGGATGCTTTTTTTGGAAAGTTTGGAAAGTGCGCAAAAGCGTAATGCCCCAATTTATGCTGAGATTAGCGGGTGCGGGATGTCGTGTGATGCGCATCATATGACTAACCCTGATCCACACAGTGTTGCTAGCGCCATTTTGAAATCTTTAAAGGCTGGTGGTGTAAATCCGGGAGATATTGATTATATTTCAGCTCACGGAACAGGAACTATTGAAAATGATAAAGCAGAAAGTGCAGCATATCATGAGGTGTTCGGGCATTTGAAAAAACGAGTTCCGATAAGTTCAATTAAATCAATGTTAGGGCATACGATGGGTGCCGCGGCGGCCTTGGAATCCATTGCGTGTTGTTTGGCAATAAAATACGGCGAAATCCCTCCAACTATTAATTTTGAGAATTCGGATCCTTTTTGTGACGTTGATATGGTGCCCAACAAGAGCCGACGACAAGAAGTTAATGTCGTTTTAAATAACTCCCAAGCGTTTGGGGGGAATAATGTTTCGATTATTTCTAGAAATATAGAAAAATGAATAAATACAATGTAATTATAGTTGGAGCTGGTGTTGGAGGGCTTATTTGCGGATCTTTGTTGTCTAAGGCTGGCCTCAGGGTTTTAATATTAGAAAAGAATTCTCAAGTTGGGGGTTATTGTTCAACGTTTAAGGTTAAAGGATTTCGCTTTGATTCATTTGTGCACTCTTTTGGAAATTTGTCTCAGAGTAGTCATTTGAATATTCTGTTGAGTAATATCGGTGTAATGGATCAGTTGAAAATTGTTCGTATAAATCCGAGCGATATTATTATTACTCCAGATTATAGAGTTGAATTCGGCGAGAGTCTTGATAAAACTGTTAATAATTTTGTGACTCGATTTCCTGAAGAACAAGATGCTATTAAGTTATTTTTTTATGATTTAATATGTCTGGAGAAGTTCGACTCAATCAAAGAGTTTCGCAGTATAACTTTCCGTAATCTACTAGATAAAATATTTAATAATGAAGTGTTGAAACAAATTTTATCTTTGGTGATTTTGGGTAACTTAGGTACGACTGCTCGGGAAATTTGTTGTTTTACTGCGATTAAGCATTACCGTCAATTTATTGTGGATGGGGGGTATTACACGTTAGGCGGTGTAGATGCGATTCCAATAGTTTTGGCGAATAATTTTCGGGATATGGGGGGAGAAATTATATTATTAAAGCCTGTCACGAAAATTGTAATTAATAACTGTGGAGTTAGAGGTGTCGAAACTAAGGACGGGAGTTTTTTTTGTTCTGATATTGTGGTTTCAGATTGTGATATGCGTACTACTTTGTTTGATTTAGTTGGGAAATTGCGATTAAATGAAGTTAATATAAGTTATCTAGAATCAATGATTCCATCGCTTAGTTTGATTGTAACCTATTTGGGACTTAAAAATAATTCGGTTTCATTGTCAGATAAGGTAAACAATTGGTTTATTAGTGATTATCAATACGATAAAGAAATTAAGTTAAGTGATGATTATCATTTTGAAAATTTTGATTGGTTTATGGTGCGGTGTAACCATGAAGAAAAAACTTGTGTAATTTATGCGAATGCGCCAACAAAAGACTATTTGTTTTGGAAAAATAATAGAAGCCGAATTGCAGAGCTTATTGTGAATAAGGTGGATCAGTCTATCCCGGGATTAAAGAAAAATATTATTTTTAGAACTATTGCTGACCCAAGTGTTCTAAATAGGTGGACTTCAAATTATTCAGGCGCTGCATATGGGTGGGCAAGCACATTGAATCAGTTTATGGTACATGATTATTTGAGAGATAGAATAATTCCAAATTTATTTTTTTGTGGACATTGGAGTACTGTTGCTCAAGGAGTCCCGGGAGTTGCGATTGTAGCTCAAAGAGTTTCTGAAATAATAAAAAGGAGATTTGTTGAGAAAGTATTCTAAGCCGAAGGTAGTTTTTACTGGGCTAGGACCAATATGCTCTTTGGGTATTGGGAAAATACCGCTTTGGAAGAATTTGCTTCGTGGAAATACAAATATTGTAAAGGATTCATTTAAGGCGCAAGAGGAGATTGTCCATTCATATTACGTGCATAAAATGCAAAATTTTAAATTGACGGATTTTGGAATTCCGTTTGAGAAAATTGATGCAATAGATCAGTGGAAGAATGGAGATAAGGTAAGAGACTTGGAGTTGTTTTTGTTATCAATAAAATTAGCGATTGATGATAGTGATTTCAAATATCACACTGAAAGCAATAATATCGGTTTAGTTCTTGCCGCTGAAAGTCCAGGGCATGGGGAGTTTTTTCTAAAGTTTATCAAACATAGTTTGGCGTCTAAAAATTATAAAATTTCAAACCATGAGGCATATTTAGATTTTTACAAAAATTTTAAGTCTACTGGGTATGATTTACAATCATTTATGACTCTTTTTCATATTGCAAAGTTGTTTGATTTTCATGGTTGTTCTGTATTCCTGAATAATGCTTGTGCCTCGGGGTTATATGCTATTGATTATGCTTCAGCTTTGATTGAAACTGGCCGATGTGATGTTGTAGTCGTTGCTGCAGTGGATTCTCCCAACATATTTAAATCTTTTTGGTTTAATGAATTAGGTGTTTCTCCAGAAGATGGATTAATAAAACCTTTTGATAAAAATGGTAATGGTTTTATTTTGGGTGAAGGGGGAGCAGCAGTAGTCCTTGAAAACAAGAAATGCGCCGTAGCTCGTGGCGCTCATATGTATGGGGAGTATTTAGGTGGGGGGTTTAACCAAGAAGGCTGGAAAGTGTCATTTCCAAGAATTAAGGATGATTATTACAAAAGAGCGATAAGCCGCAGTTTAACTAGAAGTAGAATAAAAGCTTCTGACATTGATTTGATTGTACCTCATGGTGTTGGTTCAAAAATTTATGATAGTTATGAGATTGAGTCACTTTGCCAGGTTTTTCCTGATGTAAAGAATCGGCCTCAAATTACAGCACTGAAACCTTATTTTGGACATTTACTCGGTGGTTCGACGATGATCGAAACTGCCGTGCTTCTTCTCATGCTTGAAAATCAAATAATTCTTCCAACTTTAAATTCTTTTAGTATCTCGAGTGGTATAGAGTCAATGATTTGTTTAAATATGAAGAAAAATTGCGGGTTAAATAACGTCCTCAAGACATGCACAGCTTTTGCAGGCTTTAATTCATCTATAGTGATACAAAAAATAGCTAATTACTGATATGAATATTTTTGCATTTACTAGTTTTTCATGTGCGCTTTCTTGTTTTATTTTAAGTGTAGTATCTTTTGTTTATGCAAAAGCGAAAATCCATAGAATTCTAGGTTTTTTTAATGTTGCTGTTTGTATCTGGGGTGCCGGTTGCTTCTTTGCCGGTATTGCTGAAACGGAAGAAAAAGCGTTGATTGGCTGGAGGTTTGGACAGTTCGGAGGGACATTTATTGCTGTTTTCTTCTATCATATGATATGTATTTTTTGTAATTTAAATCCAAGAAAGTTGCTTGGGGGTGTTTATTTATGGGCTTTGTTTTTTTCGGTCTTTTCTATTTTTTCAAATTTTTTATTTGCCAGAACTTGGGTTTATCATTCTGTTTTTTATAACCGTGCAACACCTTTGTATTGCGCATTATTTATTTCGTGGAGCTTTATAGTCCTTTTGAGTTTCTCAGAATTAATACGTTTTTATTTTAATACCCAAGAATCAAAGAAACTCCAATCAAGATATATGATTTTTGGTTTTTTAATTGGATTCTTGGGTGGGGCATCTACGCTGTTACCTATGTTTGGAGTAAAGATTCTCCCTTGGGGAAATTTGCTTATTACAGGCTATTGCCTAATTGCAAGTTACGCTATTCTTCGTTATAGGCTTTTAGATATTAATGTTGTTATAACACGTACCGGAATTTTTATAGCCGTTTATTCCCTCGTCCTTGGTATCCCCTTCGCTCTTGCGTTCGGTTTTCGTGAAAAATTAGTAGGTCTATTCGGCGAGAGTTGGTGGATGGTACCCCTAGTTACATCAACGGTGCTTGCTACCGTCGGGCCATTTATTTATGTATATTTTCAAAGGCGGGCAGAGGACAGACTTTTTCAAGAACAGCGCCGGTATCAGGCCACCCTTCGGCAGGCGTCTGCGGGGATGGGAAAAATCAAGGATTTAAAGCGCTTGGTCACTTTGATTGTGCACATCATGACGCGGACGGTGCGTGTGGAGTACAGCATGGTTTTTTTAAATGATGTTTATGCCAAAAAGTTTCGTTTGGGCGCTTATCGCAGTCGGCTGATCCGCACAAAGTTTCGCAGTGACATTGATTATTCGACCGCACTGGTGCAAACTCTTAAAGAAACGCAGAATCCCATTGTTTATGACGAGATCAAGCAACGCACACAGGATTATGGCGATTTAAAATTAGCGCGGCTCGAGGCAGAACTAAAAGCAATAGACGCCGCGATTGTTGTTCCGAGCTTTATCGATGAAAAATTAGTTGCGATTCTGGTCATGGGCAACAAGGTTTCGGGTAAGACGTACAGCTCGGATGACTTGTCGGTTTTTTCGATTCTCGCCAATCAGTCGGCTCTGGCCGTCGAGAACGCACAGTTTTATGATGAGATGAAAAACACGCACGCCCAATTATTAAAAGCCGAAAAGATGGCCACGATCGGGACTCTCGCCGACGGGCTTTCGCATCAGATCAATAATCGCTTGCACGCGATGGGTTTTATCGCTGGGGATGCGCTGGACACTTTAAAGCTCGGCCATAATTTGCCGATGTCCCTTGAGGTCAAAGAAATGATTTTGGATCTTGAGCACGCGCTTAATCGCATTGAGTCTAATGTTCAGCAGGGCGGTGAAATTGTCCAAGGTCTTCTCAAATACACTCGCAAGGATGACGCTGGCGTGCAAGATGTTGCGCTCGACAAATTGATCGAAGCGGCACTGGATATGACGCAGTTTAAAATCAAGCCCGGCGAGATTTCGATCAGCCACGAGTACCCGTCAGATTTGCCAAAGATCCATGGGAATTTTACGCAGTTACAGGAAGTTTTTTTTAACTTAATCGATAATGCATATGATGCGATGATGCAGCGAAAAGCCGAACTTAAGGAAACCAGTTACACGCCAACGATCAAGATAAAGGCCAGCGGCGGGGGCAATGGCCATTTAGATGTTATCGTCGAGGATAACGGGATTGGGATTCAGGAACAGGACAAGGAAAAGATTTTTACTCCGTTTTTTACGACCAAGCTTTCAAGTAAAAAGGGAACCGGTTTAGGGCTATACGTTATTCAGCGTTTGATCGAGGAGAACCATAAGGGAAAAGTTGTTTATGAATCAA
>CAYNSM010000040.1:0-16599 GCA_964400065.1 uncultured Planctomycetales bacterium | reverse complement strand
TTTTAACTTACCTTGGGCTTGGCGCTCTTGCTTTTCTTTTTCTTGTTGCCCGACTTCCGTTTGTAACCTCCATGAAATTTGCCGCAGTTGATACGCTTTCTCTGCCGATGAAAGTCATCACATTCCCGTTTTTAGAAATTAAAAAAATGCTTTATTACCACGCGAGTTTTGAACAAAATCGCCGTATGCTCAAAGAGGTAGGAATGTTGCGTGCCCGTTTGACGGCGATGACTGAGATTGATCGGGAAAATAAGCGTTTGGAAAGGCTCCTTAATTTTAAGGAAAAATCTTACTCGGGTGTTGCCGCTAACGTGATTGCGAGGGATTTGTCTAATTGGAACTCAGCGATTTTAATCGATAAAGGTAAACGCAGTGGAATTCTTGTTGGAATGCCAGTTGTGGATGCTTCGGGCATCGTAGGTAAAGTTGTTGAAGTTACTTCCAGTCGTGCGCGGGTCATTTTAGTCAGTGATCCGAATTTTAGTGTCGCAGCGATGGTCGAACGCTCACGGGAAGTTGGTCTTGTTTCTGGGACATTGACCGGCCAATGCCGTATGCGCTATCTTTCGACTGATGCAGATGTACAGGTGGGAGATGAGGTCATTTCTTCAAAGTTAAGTTCATCTTTTCCGCACGGTTTGATTTTAGGCAAGGTCGTCTCTGTTGAGAATTCATCTGCAAGTCCTTTTCCGACGTGTTTAATTAAACCGGCCGCTGCCCTCTCTCAGATCGAAGAAGTGATTGTCATCCGGTCATCAACGAACGTTGACAGAGATTAATTATGCAAAAAATTTTTTTTGTTTCCGTGATCACAGTGCTTTGCCTTGGGCTAGAGCTTCTTTTTATGAAAACGCTTGGAACATCGTTTGTTCCAAATTTTGTTTTGATTGCTGTAGTTTTTTTTAATCTCTATCGTGGGCTTAACTACAGCTTGGGCGCGGCGTTTTTAGGAGGTTTTCTTTTAGACAGCTATAGCGTCGGGTTGCCGGGGGCCAATACTTTTACTTTGGTGCTCACTGCGTTTTTGACCGGAACTTTAAAAAAATATATTTATCAACCAGGTGTTGTCGAGTCTCGGGTTTTGATGGTTGTTATGGCCGCTGTTGCAAACAGTTTTTTGCAATATTTTGTTAATCTCGCAAGGGGAATGGACATTAGTTTAGGCGAAGCATTAGTAAGAGGAATTTTGCCGGAAATTGTTTTAACAGCGCTGGTGGCATCTTATACATTTGAAAGGTTAAAGCAGTGCGCCTTAAAATTATTGGCATAGTTATTTTTGTTTTTATCTTTTTGGTGGCTTGCCATCTTTTTTATTTGCAGATTATTCGAGGCGAGGCCTATTACAATTTAAGCGTTAACAATAGTATCCGCATTGTGCCGATGGAAGCGCCGCGCGGCCGGATTTTAGATCGCAACGGCGTTGTCTTGGCTGACAATCGACACTCTTTTAATGTCACTGTTTTGCCGCAGGAAATGGAAGATAAAGATGAGCTGTTTGACTTTCTTTCAAAAACATTGCGCGTTGAAAAGAAAAAGCTGTTGCAGCAATTTGCGCGGCGAAAAATTGCACCATTTTCACCTGTTGTTGTCGCTGAGGATGTGACTAAAGAGCAGGCTATGCTGCTTGAAGAGAATCGATACCGTTTTGGGGGTGTTTATATTGAAGAGGCGTATAGCCGTTATTATCCTTTTCATGAAGTCGGCGCACACGTTTTAGGATATGTTGGAAAAATAAGTCGCGAAGAATTAGAAGAGCTTAAAGACTATGGCAGTTTTTCTGTAAGTACGATTGGAAAAAATGGGATCGAAGATTTTTATGATTCTTTTTTGCGCGGGCATGAAGGTGGTTTACAAATGCAAATTAATAGTCGTGGACGACAGGTGCGACTTTTGGGAATTCGGCAAGCGCAGTCGGGTCAGGACATTACGTTGACGCTTGACGAGCGAGTGCAACAGATGGCTTATGAAGGGTTGGCCGCTCGTCGGGGAGCGGTGGTTGTGATGAGCTTGGAAACCGGTGAGGTGCTTGCGATGGTTAGCTCACCAGCGTATGACCCGAATGTTTTTGTCGACAGCCAATTGAAATTTCAGGCGAGTGGACTTTTTAATGATAGCCAGGCGCCGTTATTAAATCGTGCCATTAAGGGGCAGTATCCGCCGGGGTCGGTTTTTAAAATTGCTGTTGCAGCTGCGGGACTTGCGACTGATCGGGTTGATCCGGCAACCGCATATAATTGCGACGGGATTTATGAATTAGGCGCTGCAAAATTTCGCTGTTTGCATGTGCATGGCCCTCAAAACTTATTTCAGGGAATGATGCATTCGTGCAATATTTATTTTTATAATATCGGCAAAAGCATAGGGGCAGAAACAATTTATCGCTATGCGCATCTTTTAGGGTTAGGCCGCCGAACGGGCATTGATATTCCTTTTGAAGAAAAAGGGAGTTTGCCCAACCCCAGAGAGCGTGCGTGGTATACGGGCGATACATTGAATATGTCAATCGGGCAGGGCGATGTTTTAGCGACTCCGCTTCAGCTTTTGCGGATGGTTTCAACGATTGCTCTTAATGGCCGGGAAGTTCAACCGTATTTTTTAAAATCGATCAATGGGCAGGAATTGGTTAAGTTGTCGACGAGCCGCCATGTGGGGATGATCCCGCAAGTGTATGAAATTCTTAATAATGCGCTTCGCATGGTCGTCGATGAAGCCGCGGGGACAGCGCATATTTTGGATATCCCTAACATGAAAGTTTTGGGAAAGACAGGTACCGCGCAGGCGGGCCACGGCCGTGAGAGTCATGCGTGGTTTGTTGGATATACATTAGATACGCAGCCGCGGGTGGCGATTTGTGTTTTTTTGGAGAACGGCGGGTCCAGTTACAATTCGGTTGTTGTTACACAACAGATGTTGACGCAAATGCGTGCGGCGCAGATATTGTAATTTTAAAATAATTTAAGGAAAAAAATGCGACGGGAATTGGAATTGAGACTTTGGATTTTTACAGCATGCGTTGTTTTGATGGGGTTGGTTGTGCTTTATAGCGCATCGTATCAAAATGCACGCGTTTCGATTAAAGTTTTTTATGATCAGCTTTACTGTGCAGGGATCGGGTTTGGCTTGATGTATATTATTTCGCGCATCGATTGCCGGCGTTTTTATGAAATGGCGTATGTTTTTTATGGCATCATGCTTTTGTTATTGTTTTTAGTTTTAGTCAAAGGAAGATATGCTTTAGGCGCGCAGCGCTGGTTTTCGATTGCGGGCGTTAGCTTTCAGCCGTCAGAAATTGCAAAGTTAGGTTTGATTTTGGCGCTGGGCCGTTATCTGAGTCATCGCCGGCCAATTTTTAAATTTGGCACAAAAAGTACGAGTCTTGCGTTATGGAATCATTTGGTTGCGCCGCTGTTATTGACCTTGGGGCCGATGCTGCTTATTTTTAAACAACCGGATTTAGGAACGGCGATTCTTGTTTTTGGAATTTTCTTTATTATGGTTTATGCCAGCGGTGTGGAACTTAAATTCTTAGGGGGGTTTAGTGTTTTGTGTTTGGTTCTTGCGCCGTTTATGTGGCATATTTTGCGGCCGTATCAGCGCGACCGGCTTTTGGTTTTTTTAAATCCCAATATTGATCCACTGGGTGCAGGCTATACGATTATTCAATCAAAGATTGCGGTTGGTTCCGGACAGTTTTTTGGTAAAGGCTGGCTGGCGGGGACGCAAAATCAATTAAATTTTTTGCCAGAACAGCATACGGATTTTATATTTTCGGTTGTCGGTGAAGAATGGGGTTTTTTGGGTGCGATGTTTCTTTTATGTGCTTATGGCGGAATTATTTATACCGGATTAAAAATTGCCCAACAGGTCAATGATAAATTTGGTACGCAAGTGGCCATTGGCATCGTCGGGATTGTCGCTTTGCAGGTGATTATCAATATGGGGATGGTCATGGGACTTTTCCCGGTCGTTGGCATTACGCTTCCGATGATCAGTTATGGCCGGACATCGTTTATGGTTTTTATGATTATGATGGGATTTTTGCTGAGTTTAAGTAAGCGCCGCACTGTTTTTTGAGAGGAAAATTTTGCATTTCCTTATAGGATTCTTAAGAGAGTAAACTATAATAAAACCATATTTTGATAAGTTCATGAAAGGTAAAAAATGCCTACTCTTAAAGAAAACTTGACGCGTACTGTTTTGAGTAATAAATATTTGCGGCAAGAAATTACGATAGCGTTTTGTTTGGTTCTTTTGTCTCTTTTGGTTTTTTTGGGTTATCTTTTCCCCGGGGTTACTGCGACTTCCTGGTTTGCCAACCGCGCAACACTTCCTTTGGTTATCGGCATTATCATTGCAATTTTACTGATTTGTTTTTTAATAATTTGGCAGATTGTTGAGCCGGTTATTCGTTTAAGCCGGGAAACAAAAATGATCGCCTCAGGAGACTTAAGCCGCGAAATTCTTTTAGTCCGCGAAGATGAATTAGGCCAGTTAGGTTCGTCTGTTAACGCACTCACCCGTCGGATCCGCGAAAATGTTGAGGAGTTAAACAGCCTTAACAAAAAAACAGAAATGCTCAATGATGAGATTAATAATCGTATCGTCATGCTTTCTAACCTGATGGAAATCAGTAATGGCATCGCCCAAAAAGTCGCACTTAAAGATATTTTGCGCATTGCGGTGACTAAGTGTTTTCCTGAACAGGAAATGTCCTTTGGCTGTGTTGTTTTAAAGGACAATCAGACCAACGAATATAAATTGCAATATTTGCACAGCCCTCAGCAAGAGCAGCTTGAGCGTCGCGGCATTGGTAATCTTAAAATTTCATTAGGTCAGGGTATTTTGGGCAAAGCCATCTTAAGACAGGAAGCCATTGTTATAGATCAGAGCACAGCGATGACGCAAGAAGTTGAAGATTTCAAAGGATCATTTTTAATTAAAAATGCGATTATTGCACCAATTTCATCGACGGGAAATGCTTATGGTTTGATTATTGCCGGCAATGATCAGCCGCATTATACATGTGGGGAAACACAAAAAGATCTTTTGCAGTTAGTTTCCAAACATATCGCAATTGCGGTTTTAAATGAAAAACTTTCTTTGGAAATTGAAAAGTTTGAAGTGACCGATTCTTTAACCGGTCTTTATAACAATGCTTACGCCCGTAGTCGTTTAGGTTTTGAAGTCAAACAGGCGGTCAATACACAAAAGACCTGTTCATTTGTGCTTATGAAAATCGATCGATTTAATGATTATTTGGCGGCATTTGGGCATATCGGGGCCGAGGATGCGCTTTTAAGAATTGCGGCTGTTTTGAAAGAAAATTTTTCCCCGGATGCTAAAGCGGCCCGTTTTGCCGAGCATGAGTTTGCTTTGGTTCTTCCGTCGGTCAACAAGCGCGAAGCGATTACTTTAACACAGGTCATTGTTGAAAAAATTGCCGCTAAATTTTCGTCGGAGAAAGACAAAAATCGTCACTTGACCGTTACGGCCGCGATTGTCGAAAATCCGCTTGATGGCAGGACGGCCGATGAGCTTATTCTCAAAAGTGGTATTATTCTTGCCGATACCATTGAACAGGGCGGGAATCGGGTCGGTTATCACAAATGAAAAATTTTAAACGCGCGACTACAAAACAACTTGGCGAAGTTTTAGTCGAACGTGGGGTTATTGACCATGAGCAGGTTCTCATGGCGATTGCCTATCAACGGGAGAAGGGTGGGCTTTTTGGGGAAGTTTTAGTACAGCTAAAATTTGCGACCGAAGAGGATATCGCGCAAGCCTTGACCTGCCAGTATGGATTTCCTTATTTGCCTTTGGCCAATTATGAAATTGACCGCGAAGTCATCGCTGCCATTCCCGAAAATGTTTGCCGTCAGTTTTGTCTTATTCCCGTCGATAAAATTGGAAAAAGTTTAACTTTAGCGATGGCGGACCCTTTAAATCAAAACGCCATTGAAGATGTCGAACTTATTACCGGCTCAACCGTCCAAGCTTTCGTGAGCACAGCAAGTGATATCAAGGAAGCGATCGCGCGTTATTATAAACCGGCAAATTAAGTCTTATGTCTTCTCTTAAAGAGCGCTTGCTCGACATCCTTATTTCCGACAAGATTTTAAAACAAGAAGACCTTGACCGCGCGCTTGTTGAACAGAAAGAAAAAGGAGGAGAGCTTTCTAAAATTTTAGTCCGGCTTAAATGTATTAGTGAAGACGATTTGACCCATGCTTTGAGTTCCGGCTTAGGTATGCCGCCGATTGATATTTCCCGTCTTAAAATTGACCCTGCCGTTGTCAAAATTATCCCGCATGACGTTGCGACTAAATATCAGATCATTGCTATTTCCCGAATGGGGAATAATTTGACCTTGGCGATGGCTGATCCGCTTAATATTTTTGCTATCGATAATGTGCAAGCCTTAACCGGGATGAATATTGTCCCGATTATTACTCGGGCTTCTTTGGTGCAGCAGAATATTGAAAAGTATTATGCGACGGATTCCGGCGAGGCTTTGCAAAAAATTATCGCTGACATGAAAGAATCCGACGATATTGAGCTTGTTACCGACAGCGAAACGCGCACGAAAGATGGCGTTGAAGATTTAAGCGAAGATGCGCCGATGATCAAGCTTACCGATACGATTATTCATCAAGGGGTACTTGCAAAGGCAAGCGACGTTTTTATTGAACCTATGGAAAAGACCGTGCGTATCCGTTACCGCGTCGATGGGATTATTCGGGAAGTTGATCGTATGCCCAAGGCGTTGCATCTGCCGATTATTTCGCGCATTAAGGTTATCAGTTCGCTCGATATTTCTGAGCAGCGGCTGCCGCAAGATGGACGGTTTAAAACAATTATGGCCGCAAATCGCGAAGTGGATTTTCGTGTAAGCATTTTACCGACAGCGTATGGAGAAAAGGCTGTTTTGCGTATTTTGGACAAAACTGCCGGGATTTTGGACTTAAGCCGTTTAGGCCTGGAGCCAGATGCGATGAAAAGACTGCAGGATTGCGGTCTGCGTCCTCATGGGATGATTCTCTGCTGCGGGCCTACGGGAAGCGGAAAGACAACGACACTTTATTCTCTTCTTAAATTTGTGGACTCGCCGGGCAAAAACATTATCACCGTTGAAGATCCTGTCGAGTACCAGATCAAGGGCATGAATCAAGTCAATGTCCGTCCGTCAGTAGGTTTGACGTTTGCCGCAAGTTTACGTTCGATTTTGCGTCAAGATCCGGATATTATCATGGTCGGCGAAATCCGCGACTCGGAAACGCTTGATATTTCGGTCAAGGCGGCATTGACGGGACATTTGGTTTTAAGTTCTCTGCATACGACGACAGCAGCTGGTTCGGTTGTGCGTATGATGAATATGGGGATAGAACCGTTTCTTTTGTGCTCATCGGTAGTTGCGATTGTCGGTCAGCGTTTGATCCGTCGGATTTGTCCTAAATGTAAAGAGCCTCTTGCGGTCCCCCCTGAGGTGGCAGCGCGACTTAAGTTAAACAAAAAAAATCCTGGCCAAACGGTTATGTTGTCGCGTGGCAAAGGATGCAATGCGTGCGCCAAGACAGGTTACGTAGGTCGGGTGGTCATTTGTGAGATCATGGTTTTAACGCCTAAAGTTAAGGAGAGGATTTTAGACCGTGTCGGGGAAATTAAAATTAAGGATATCGCCCGTCGGGAAGGCATGGTCACGATGCGGGAAGATGGGCTGATCAAGGCTTTTGCGGGGGTAACAACGCTTGAAGAAGTCTTGCGCGTCACAGCGCCGGATGAGGATTTAGTGTAACTTTGGATGTTTTATGGCCGAAACTTTAAAATCAAAAATTATTAATCATCTTTTGGAATCGCTCAAATTAAAAAAAGAGGATCTCGACGCCGTTTTGCATTTGCAGAAAGAAAAATCAATTCCTTTAGAACGTGCACTGATGGAAAAGGGGCTGATCAATGAAGAAGACCTGCTTTTGTTGCTCGTTAAAGAATTACATATCCCTTTTATTAATCTAAAGAAATATAAGATTTCTGTAGATCTAAAAGCTGTTATTAGTGAAAAGGTGGCACGGCAATATCATATTGTTCCGCTCTCGCAGATGGAGGAGACATTGACGATTGTCATTTCTGACCCGTTAAATATTTTTGCGCTCGACGATATTAAAAATATTACCGGAAAACACATTGATGTGGTCATGAGCACCGATACCGAAATTATGCATGCGATCGATCAGTTTTATGGCTCGAAAGCAACTGCGTCGGTTTCGGATATCAGCAAGGGCATTGAGTTTGGCGAATTTGAAATTGTTTCCGAAACAGAAGGAGCCCAGCAGGATGATGTCAACGCCGAGGAAGGCGAACAGGCGCCGATTATCCGGTTGGTTAATCTTGTCATTCAAGAAGCGCTCAAGCAGCGGGCGTCGGACATTCATATCGAACCGATGGTGGATATGGTGCGGGTTCGTTATCGGGTTGACGGGACACTTTTGGATGCGATGAATTTCCCAAAAGAAAATCAGAACTCGGTGCTCGTCCGCTTAAAAATCATGGCGCGGCTGGATATTACCGCAACGCGCACGCCTCAGGATGGCCGTTTTAAGATGAGTATCGGAAACAAACAGGTGGATTTTCGCGTGTCGGTTTTGCCGACGATCTTTGGACAAAAAGTTGTTCTTCGTATTCTTGACCGAAAAAACTTATCAATTGGTTTGGATGGGTTGGGTTTTTCGCCGCGCTCGATGAAAATTTTGCAGCAGGGCATACGCAGTCCGTTTGGGATGATTTTAGTCACAGGTCCCACCGGAAGCGGAAAGTCGACGACGCTCTATTCGATTATCAATGAGCTTAACAGTGTCGAAAGAAACATTATTACCGTCGAGGATCCCGTTGAATATTTGATTGAGGGGTTAACACAGATTCATGTGCGCCCGGAAATCGGGCTGACCTTTGCGTCGGGGCTTCGCGCCATTTTGCGTCAAAGCCCGGACATTGTTATGGTAGGCGAGATCCGCGACGTTGAGACGGCAGATATTTCGATCAAAGCGGCTTTGACCGGACAATTGGTTTTTTCGACGCTGCACACGAATGATGCGGCGGGGGCTTTGACTCGTTTGGTTGACATGGGCGTCGAACCTTTTTTGGTCGCCTCGAGTATCGTTTTGGTTTGTGCCCAGCGTTTGTGCCGAAAGATTTGTCCGCATTGCAAGCGTCAGGTAGAGCCTCCCGTTTGGATTACCAAGGCGTTTAAGGATAAAATTCCGCAGGGAACCTTGTTTTATGAAGGCAAAGGGTGTGATCATTGTCGCAAGACCGGTTACTATGGCCGCATTGGGATTACTGAGGTTTTTGAGGTCGATGACGCGGTGCGCGAAATGCTAATTTTAGGCAAGTCCTCGGATGAAATTAAAAATTATGCTTGCAAAAATAACGGAATGAAACTTTTGTGGGACGAGATTATGGATAAATTTATCAGCGGAGAAACAACCGTGCAGGAAGTTCTGAGGTTAACGACTGAAGAATAAAAGGCCATTTCTTTAAACTGTTGAAAGGTTAGAAAAAAAATTTCGTCAGAATAAATTGTGCTAAAATGCTTTCGTTTCTAATTCTTGTGAAAGGAATTTTTTATGCCAACATTTAAATATGTGACAAAGGACGCAAACTCCAAGAGCGTTGTCGGTAAAATTGTCGCTGACGATGAAGGCAAAGTCATTGAAGAGTTGCGCAAGCGCAATCTGATTATCATTTCGATTGATGTTGTCAAGGAAGCTGGGGCACGCAAAATTGCGTTTGGCCGGGCGAAGGTTAAGGAAGACGATCTTGTTATTTTTAGCCGCCAGCTCTCGACGATGATTGATTCCGGTATCCCGATTCTCCAGGCGCTCGACGCATTGCAAGAGCAGATTACGCATCCGGGTTTTAAAGGGGTTGTTGTCGCCGTGCGTGATGATATCCAAATGGGCAGCAGCCTTTCGGTTTCTTTTGCCAAACACCCCGGTGCTTTTGATACGCTGTTTGTTAACATGGTTAAAGTTGGCGAAACGGGTGGCGTTTTAAGTCAGATTCTTGATCGTATTGCCAGTTACCTTGAAAAATCGCTTAAGCTCAAACGCAAAGTCCAGTCGGCGATGATTTATCCGGCTGTCGTCGTGAGCATGGCTGTTCTTATTACTGTGTTGCTTCTTGTCAAAGTTGTTCCTACTTTCGCAGGGATTTATACATCGTTTAATAAAGAATTGCCGGGCATGACGCAGGCCTTGATTAATATGAGTAATTTACTGCAGCATAATTTGTTGGGGTTAATTGCAGGCATTGTTATTTTTGGTTTTTTGCTTAACCGAGGGTATCGCACTGACAAGGGACGTTTGTACATTGACAGTTTTGTTTTAAAAATGCCGATTTTTGGCGATATTATTCGCAAAGTCGCGATTGCACGTTTTAGCCGAACCTTGTCGATTCTTCTGCAAACCGGTGTTCCGATTTTGGAATCGTTTGATATCGTTGGAAAATCGAGCGGAAATCGGGTCATCGAAGAGGTCATTGAAACCGTCAAAGAAAATGTCCGCGAAGGGGAAAGTATTGCCACCCCGCTTTTAAAAAGCGGCGTTTTCCCTCCTATGGTCACCCGCATGATTTCGATCGGAGAAAAGTCGGGACAGCTAGAAAAAATGCTGACAAAGATCGCCGATTTTTATGACGATCAGGTCGACACCGCGGTTAATGGATTAACGAGCATTATTGAACCTTTGATTATCGGTGTTTTGGGTATCGTCGTTGGGTTTATCGTTATCGCCTTGTTCATGCCGATTATCAGTATCACGACAATTATTTAGGAATATTTATGAAAGAATTTCGATTGCAAAATTATTTGCCACATTTTTCAACTTTAGTCTTGGCAACGTCATTTGTTATTTTTTTGCTGGCCTTTAGTTCGAACGCTTGTGCAAAACAGTCATTCTCCTCCGACGAATTGTTTGATAAGTCGCTTGCTGATTTGCATTCGACGATGGAAAAGGCCAAGAGCGGCAATGAAGCGTTTAGAGAAAACAATCGTTCTTTACGTAAAGAGGTCGATCGACTTGAGCAAGCTATCAGCGATGCACAAGTCCAAAAGAGTGAAACGCAAAAAGAGGTCAGTGTGTTTTTTGACACACAGGCTCTGGAAGATAAAGAAAGGGCTTTGTACGAAGCTCGGGTAGGGAATCTTTCCAGTCGTTTAGCACGTTATGAAGTTGAAAAAACAATTCTGCAAAAGAAAATCAAATCGTTTGAAGATCAGAACAAGGAAGCTCAAAATCAAATTGCCCAACTTAAAGAAGAAATTGAAAAAATCCAATCTTCCGTCGGGCAAAATAAATCTGTCAGTGCGGACAATCCCTTAGGACAGTCCAGTCTTGCCCAAAAACTCGAGAGTTCAATAAATCGCATCCATGCTCTTCAAGCACAGTTAGCTTCGCAAAAAAAGATTTTGCAGGACAACGCAGGCGCAACGTCAGAATTGGAAAAATTTTATGCGGATTTGACAACTGAGTTTTCGTTGGGGCAAGAACAGCTTGCTCGCCTTCAGGCTGAAAACAAACTCGTTGTTCGTCAAGCGGATGTTGTCAGTGCTCAACCTTCTGTCTCGGAAAGTTCTCTCCATGATCAGATATCGGGTTTGAAGGATTACCGTCAGCAACTAAAAAAATCTTTAAGCGATTTGCAAAAAGCGCTTAGTGCAGTCAATTCAGGCAATAAGATGGATTTATCGGTTATTTTGAAAAAGTTTGAGCAAAAGCATGCGCTTTTAAAAGAGAATTTGGCTCTTTTAGAGAAGAAGGACATTGCGTTTGAGACAAAGCCAGTTACCAAAAAGACGGATTTATTGGCCGATAAAAAACGTTTGGAGACTCAACGAAATGCGCTGAAGGTCAAGATTGCTGGAGCAAAAAAAGAGTATGAAAAAAGGCAAATGCCGGCGGCAGGGTTAAGCAAAAGTGATGCAGAACTGAAAAATAAAATTAAGCAAAGTTCTTTACGTCTGCGCAATCTGCAGGCAGAAATCAATGCGTTTCGCAAAGAATCTTCATTAGAACAAAAGAATCAGGACCTCGATAATGAAGCGCAAAAATTAGAAAAAGATTTGCAGGCTTTGCGCAGTAAGTCTACGAATATTGCAACGCAAGAAGAGGTCTCTTCCCTTAATCAAGATGAACAGGCGCTTAGACAGGAAATTGATCAATTGCAATCCCGTCGAGCGATTTTGGATGACTCGGTGAGCACCATCAATAGCAAATATCAGGTGGATGATATTTCTGCAAAAGACTCCATGGCCAAAGAAGTGCAATTAAAAGAATACTTGGCGACCTTGACGCTCGAAAATTCTGCTTTGCAAGAAAAACTCCTGACCCTTCAGATGCAGCAAGACAAGAAGCCGTAAAATTTCTTCTTTAAGTCATTGCTATGTATAGTTAAAACCGGCAGCCCTTGACAGCGCTAGATGCAGGTTTTATACTCTAGGCGACAGTAAGATAGTAGATGAAAAAGGCAAACCATTCGCAAGGATGGGACGCAAAGCTAAAGGGTCCCTAAAACAGTTTAAAGGGATTGCCAGTTACCATCAGAAAAAAAGCTATGTATCCTATTCTTCGTATGCGCAAGAATAGGATTTTTATTTGGACGCGAACACATAGGCCTACGTCCCAATAATTCCGCGCGAGGCATGGCCCGAAGAGCGGAATTAGAAAGATAAAAAAACTTGTAAGTATAATTGACACAGAAAGGAGGTGTGTTAGGATTGTACCAATGTAGTTAAACCATGATAGAGGAACATCGAGTAAGCGTTTTGCACAGAAAATAAATTTTGTAAACCGTTATCATTCATTATCTTCCACGGTTTATTTTCTGGGTAAAGGCTTTAAAGAAAGCGATGTCGACCTTTATCGAAGAAAGGAAGGAAGATCATGAAAATGAAATTCAATCGTAAGGGGTTTACACTCGTTGAAATTATGATCGTTGTCGCGATCATAGCCCTCTTAGCCGCAATTGCAATTCCTAACTTGCTAAAAGCCAAGATTTCAGCGAACGACGCATTGGCAAAAAGCACGTTGCGCTCGCTCTCGACAGCTTCTGAGACTTTCGCAACAGCGAACACCGGTAATTATCCGTCTGACATTACGTCATTAACCGGAGCGACCCCGCCGTATATTCAGGTTCCATACTGCGATCAGCAAAATTCTGGTTTCAGCTTCACGTGTACGATGGGATCAGGAGCTTACACGTATGTGGCCACACCTGTGACGGTTGGGACTTCAGGGACGACGACATGGACAATTTCTACGGGGGGTGTTTTGACTCCGTAATTTTGAACAAGTCGTTTGTCGTGCTTGTCTTAACAAGAAAAATGGGGGGCCAATCAAAAGGTCCCCCTTTTTCTTGAGAAATGAAGAGAGTAAAAACTATGGTATGGGATAAAAACAGATTTTTAAGATTCTACGCGAAGACCAAAGGTTTTTCTTTGGCTGAATTGATTATTGCGGCCGGAATTATGGGTGTTGTTATTGTTGGAATTTTAGTCAGTTATATGCGTTGCATGGAACTTAATGAAGCTTCGCGTAATAAATCATTGGCGACGAAAGCGGCGCGCGATCGTATGGAAATTATTCGAACAACGACATTTGATAATTTGGTAAGTACTTATAACAATGTGGCTTTTGATGTGACGGGCTTTACGGGCAAGGGGATTAGCTATGTTACCGTTTTGGATACGCAAAATATACAAATTGTCGTCTCGATTAGTTGGAAGCAAAAAAACGGACGGGTTTATGGCGAGGACAAAAATTTAAACGGTGTGCTTAATGCAGGCGAGGATAAGAATGCTGATGGGAAGCTTAATTCGCCGGTGGATATCTCAACGCGAATTTTTGACAGGAGTTAGTAACAATGAGAATTGGTACAACAAAAGGTTTTAGTTTAATTGAAACAATGGTGAGCGTTGTCATTATTTCCTTGATGGCCGCCGGTGGATATGCTGCTTTGTCATCAGGGGAGGCGTCGTGGTTTACCGCTGAGGCGGGTATTCAAGTGCAAGAAAGTTTACGCGAAGCTCTTGATAAAATGACCGCGGAATTGCGGCAAAGTAAATTTTCGCAAGTCACATTGATAGATGGTGCCGGTTATAGCTCGACGGATATTATTAAGTTTAGTATCCCGGTTATTTGTCATACGGGTGATAATCTATTAGATGCCAGCGGGGACGTGGCGCACTGGGGCGCGACTACAAAATGGGGTTGTCGGGATGCGCTTTGCATGGATCTTAATAATACGTGCTCATCGGTAGAGTATAAATACATTCAGTACGAAGTAGTCAGCGGCAATAAGTTGGTTCGAAAAGTACTTAATAATGCCGGCACTTTTGTTCGTCAGGATGCGATTGCTAATAATATTTCAGATTTTCAGGTAGTTATGCCTGGGGCGACTTCTCCTATAACGCTGACACTTAAGGCGCAGGTGACATCGGTTTTAAAACGTCCTGTTGTCGCAACAGTGCAAAACAATATCGATTTTCGAAATAAATGAAAAGGCGGTGGTTGTTATGAAAACAAAAATTTTGAATCGTTGTTCGAATGAAAAGGGGATGGCGTTAGTTATTGTGCTTATGGTTGTCATGGTGTTTGCGATTTTAGGCAGCGCATTTGTGGCTCGTACGGTCAATGAAAAAAATACGGCTGAGCGTGAAAAATTACTTAATCAGGCTTATTATGTCGGTGAAGCTGGCGCTGATGCAGGGCTTGCGAAACTCGATGAGCTTATCAACACGGATCTTTTAAATACTGTTAATGGGACTAATCCAAATATTTTAGGAACAAAGGCTGAGAATTATGCAAGTGTCGGCAATGGCTTGGGATTTTTGATTGAGTACGTTAAGGTGGGCGGGACTGCTCAATTGACCTTAGATGCTGCGACCGCCAGATATTCTTCGTCCACGATTAGTTTTGGAGCGGGAACTTATCGATACGACATTATTTTAACTCAAAAAGCAAATCCGATTACAATAGCGACGGATATTTGGGATTTTCCGTATTTTTATCAAATACAGGCGACTTCGACAGTGCAGAATACAACCCGTAAAGTTCGATTAAATGGGGATTTGACTGTGCGCGTTCAACGGGATAATTTTGCGAAATATGCTCTTTTTACCGATCACCATGGGTTACCGTCAGGTGATACGGTATGGTTTACGAGTAAGACAGATTTTGCTGGTCCACTGCACACTAATGAGCGATATAGTTTTGCGTTTAACCCTAGCGGGACATTTGAGGGGCATGTGACACAGCATCATAATAGCGCACGGTTTTATAATAGTGGTTTTCCAATTTTAGCTGATGCGGATGTCAATGGCATTAAAGATGTGCCGGTTTTTTATGACGGATTTGAACGCAGCGTTAGTGAAATTGTTCTTGCTTCATCGGTTGTAAAAGCTGATTTGGCCGATCAGGCGACAGGAAGACAAAGTCTTACCTCTACAGGTATTTATGTTCCTAATTCAAGTGGGAATTTAGTTGGGGGGATTTATGTGAAAGGTGACCCGGATATTACGCTGGGGATCGATGGTTCGAATAATGCGCAGTACAATATTAAGTTGGGTGGTACAAGGAAAATTGTTACAGTAAATCGAACTACAAATAAAACTACTGTGACTTCTATCCCTGGGGCTACGGTTACTTATAATGGTCTTCCCGACGGGATTGATAATCTTGGAACCATTATTTATGTTAATGGGACTGTGAATAAACTGGAGGGTACCGTTCAGCAGGACACAGAGCTTACTGTATCAAGCGAATGGGAAATAAATATTACAAATAATATCAAATATCAGAATTATACTCCAGCCGTTGGAACCCCGGGGACGGTTGGCTACGTGCCGCCGAATGCTGATGGAGAGAAAAATCTTTTAGGCCTTGTGGCATGGGGTGGGGATGTAAACGTTTCAACAGCAGCTCCTAATAATATCGAAATGCATGCTATTGTTATGGCGCGCAATGGTATATTTCAAGTTTCGGATTATGATAATACCGGACGAGGAACGCGCGGCGTTGCAACGCTTTTGGGGGGAGTTATTACTCAATTTTATGGAGCATTTGGTCTTTTTAATGCTACTAGCGGTGCTCCAATTTCAGGATATGGTCGTAACTTTGTTTATGACCAGAGAACTTTACTAGGGAAAGCGCCGCCGTATTTTCCGAGTATGAAAACCTTTATTGCTTTTACAAATGACCTGACTGATAAAGTTTCTTATCAGGAGGGTGGGTTTTAAGTCCTGCCTATAAATTCATATGAATAATCTAGCCGCACGGGTTTTTTTTGTTTTTATCGGCCTATTTTTAATTATGAACTTCATCATTAACCGATGGATTAGTAAAGAAGTTGTCGAAACCCTTAAGCCCAGCATCGTCGCTTCAGGTAAAAAAACATTGCCTAAAAAAGAGATCGTCGAGGAATATGACATAAACTCAGACTATCCGCCTTCTGGTCCGGCGGCGTTAAGGGAGGTTCTGCCGGGTGTTAAAAAACCTGAGAGAATTTTGGATGAAAAAATTATTTATGAAATGCCCACAAGCAATAAATTTC
>CAYNSM010000039.1:0-16779 GCA_964400065.1 uncultured Planctomycetales bacterium | reverse complement strand
ACAAGAGGAATATAATCCAAAGCACACTGCGGATCCGAAAATTCTTGATTGATCGTCGGCGGCAAAATGTTTCGCTCAAAAATCATGCAACCAACTGCCAACTCCAAACCATTAGCTCCCGCCAAAGGATGACCAATCATCGACTTAAGCGAACTAATCGGAATTTTATAAGCCGCATCGCCTAAAGCCATTTTGTAAGCACTCGTTTCAAAAACATCGTTTTGCCGTGTCGAAGAACCATGCGCGTTTAAATAATCGATATCCTCTGGCTTAACTTTGGCCTCATCCATCGCAATGTTAATACAATCGGCCATCGCATCGCCATCCGGCGGAAGATCCGTCATGTGAAACGCATTATTCGTCGTGCCAAATCCAACGACTTCGCAATAAATCCGCGCGCCGCGTCTTTTGGCGTGTTCCAATTCTTCAAGAACGAGAATTCCCGCGCCCTCAGAAACAACAAAGCCGTTTCGTTTAGCGTCAAACGGACGCGACGCTTTTTCAGGAAACTCATTCATCGTTGATAAAACATTGACCGTGTCAAAAGCGCCAAAGGTAATTGGCGTAATCGGCGCCTCAGCAGCGCCAGTCACCATAATATCTGCATCTCCGTCGGATATCGTTTCAAACGAAAAGCCAACCGAATCCGTTCCAGCCGTGCAGCCGGTAGAAATCGTATTGCAAACGCCCTTAAGTCCGTATTTCGCGCTGATCTCGCTCGACGGCGTATTAAACATCGCCGCATCATAAAGGTCCGGTCGGACAAGTGCAGGGTTGATCGGATTTTTGCCGCTATCGGTAACCAGCGCAAATTCCTCTTCCATATATTTAGTGCCGCAAATTGCGTTGGCTAGCGAAACCCCGATTCGCCGGCGGTCAATTTTGTCCAAATTTAAATGAGAATCTTCGAGCGCCATACGCGCACTTACGACGGCAAACTGCACGTAGCGGTCCATGCGCATACTTTCTTCCCATGTTAACCCCAAAAGCAACGGATCAAAATCTCGGACCTGTGCGGCAATTTTTGTATTAAACGCCGAGACATCAAATTCGGTCACGCGCTTAACCGCAGAAATGCCGCCTATCATACTTTTCCAACAGGCTTCTTTTCCAACACCATTGGGCGAAACAATTCCTATTCCCGTAACAACCACTCGTCGTGCCATGTCAACTCCATTGATAGGTGGCTGGACGCTGGTAGTTGGAAGAATTTTTCCAACGTCTAACGTCTAGCGTCATTAAAGCCAAACTCTTCTTTAACTTGATTTATTGTAAAAAACTTGCCCGTCTCTTCGACGGTATGCACCATGCGAACAACTTTACGATTTAACGGCGCATCCTGACGCATCGCGGAAGCGACAGCCACAACTTCGCCATTGATAAAATCAATTTCACTGACCTTGCCGCGCAAAATACTTTGCAAAATAGAACCGTAAAGAGGCTCTTTGCTTAAACCGGTAAGCGTTTTATGAATTATCCCCGCACCTTGTTCGAGCGGCATTGCGGCCAAACCCACAATGCGTTCGACTGGAAATTGCGGTAAAGACACCAACTTGATATTCGCATCCTGCACAATAGGCAGTGCTTCTTTAAGCAACAAAATGCTCAACCTACAAAAATCCATATCCGCAAAAGTTTCCTGCATCGACTTGCCTATAAGCGCCGGGATACAGTTGTTAAAATTCACAAAAAGCTTTAACCACTTCATGCCCAAAATATTATCTGTCACCTCGACGGAAAAACTTTTCTTTAAAATTTCGGCAATCTCATGAACCTTGCTATCGTTCATCACAAAACGCTTGCCGATAATCCAATCACCGGGGAAATTATACGTCACTTCCCCCGGCTTAACATACGTTGCGCCAAACATGACGATGCTGCTAATAACCTGCTGCGGCAAAAAATGCGGACTTAAAATATTGTCCGCCTGTACGCCATTTTGGGTTGCCAAGATAAGCGGTTTTTCCAAGAAGTCGGCATTTTGTGTATACGCTTCATCAACATCCTGTGTTTTGGTCGCAAAAATTACCAAATCAAATTCACGGTCCAAACGCTCTGCAACCGGCAAGCAAAAAGTTTCGCTGCCGCAAGAACATTTGATTGTCAGGCCGTTTTTTTTGATGGCCGCGACCTGATCAGCACGTCCGGTCAAAAGGACATCTTCCCCAGACTTAAATAACCCCGCGGCAACCACCGAGCCGATAGCACCTGCCCCAACAACAGCAATTTTCATCGCTTTTCATTCCAATCATTCGTATTTTTAACGAACTGTGCAACAAGATGATTTTTTAAACTTGTCAAAACCTTGTTGATCGTTTTGATATACTGCCCACGCACAAACGGCCAAAGAAAAATATTAAAAAGCCCACGAATTTTAAAATGCAATTCATAATCAATGCGCGTTCCGTTGGCGCGTTCCTCAAGCATGATCCGTTCAAACCCCTTAAAAAGCCCTTTGGTAAATGTGCGTTCAACTAAGCGATTAGGTAAAAGCTGTGTCACTTCGGCACTCCAATCAGCGGCTGAAGGCTTGTTGATTTTGATCACATACTCTGTTCCAACACGAATTTGTCCATCGGTTTGACGGATGTATTTCCACAAACAATCTTTAGGCCACCAACCCGACTCGCCCCAAGTAATGATCTGTTCTGAAACTGCATGGATCGGCACCTCAAGAAACAAAAACTGGTGAATAACTGAAAAACTACTTTTGGGCTTGCGCAGCAATGTGCTTGTCATAATTTAACCCTGCCTCATCTAAAATACGGACCATTAAACTATAAAAAGCCTTTGGCACTTCCGAAAAAAAAGCATCAACGATATCGGATTCCTCGACGCAAGAAGCGCCGCGCGCCTTGGCATTTAGCTGTGCTTTTTTTTCAACAACTTCCCGGGCAATGTCCCGATGAAAAAGCGGAATCTTGGCAATCATCGCGTTAAACTTCGACTCTGTCGCGGCATCCCACGGCATTTTTGTAAATGTTGTCGTCATGACGTTTCCTTTATTGTCCTACCCCGATACCCGAAACGGCCGGAGTGCGTGAGTTGGCTTCCCATTTTGCGATATTCGCCATAAAATCCTTGACGCATAACTTGACCTTATCGTCATAATTGCTGGAAAAAATACGGTGAATACGTTCCGGCTTCGAATAATATTCGCGCATGCACCAAGCGCCCAAACGGCCGACTTCCTCGACAGTCAAAAAGTCGGTTGGGATAACCGGATGCTGAAAGTCCCATGTTTTTAAATCAATTTTTTCCGGGTCAAACCAACCCTTTTTGATCCCATAGCGCCAATCCGGAGAATTGGGAACCGGTGTTAAATAATCGAGTGCAAAAATGTCCGCGTCGATTTCATCGGCCACGCGCAAACGCTCCTTAATCTTGGCTTCTGTGTCTTCCTTAAGGCCGATAAGGACCGTCCCGACCGAACCGATATCATTTTGGCGCAAGATATCAACCGTCTTTTTAATCTGCGCAATCGTTACTCCCTTACCGCTTTTATGCAAACTCAAATCATCCTCGACCTCAACCCCGGTCAAAGCCAAGAAAAGACCGGCTTTTTTCATCAGAGGCAAAATATCCTGTTGAAGTATCCATTGATCAGCACGTCCCAAACAAACCCAGTCAATTTTGTTTCCACGACGTAATTTTTCTTCGCAAAACTCAATCATCGCTTGTGTGTCAGTGTTAAACGCATCGTCCTGAAAAACAACCGTCGTAATGCCATATTGCTTTTCTAAAATGTCTAATTCATCAACAATACGTGTCCCCTTTAAGCCGCGCCACGAGGTAAAATCTTTTGTCGCTGTGCGCGGATCATACAAAGCCCACTCATAACAGAAATGACATTTGCCCGGACATCCGCGAGAGGTCATAAGCTCAGCAAACGGTTTCCAATAGGTGTGCCCCACATACTTGTCCATCGGAAAAAGATCATACGCCGGCATCGGCAAAGTATTCAAATCCGCAATAAGATCGCGATGCGGCCCGACGACAATCGTGCCGTCGGATGCGCGAGAAACAAGCCCCGGAATTTCGCGTTCATTTTTCTTCTTGTCCTTATAATTGTTGAGCAAATCCTCAAGCGTCAACTCCGCCTCGCCGATCATGATGTAGTCAATCCACGGATTTAGGCGCATTTGGCGGTCAAAATCGCCAGAGTACCACAGCCCGCCGGCTGCGGTCTTAATCGCCGGATCATATTTTTTGATCATTTCCAAAGCATCGTTAAAAAATCCGATAACCGCCGCCCCGCACGTCGAATGCAAAAGTTCGCCGACAAAAACCAAACCCGGCTTGATTTTGGCGACTTCTTTGATCATATCGTCCCATGTCATATCCAGCGCCCGACAATCAAGCGCGACAACGTCCGCAACCTTTTTTTCGCGTAAATACGCAGCCAACTGAGCGTGCATCTGATTAGCGGCTTTATGATTTCCATGACTATCCCACGCTTTTAAAGGTGGTGTTAAAAATAAAACTTTCATGCATTTTTCTCCTTTGAAGTGATGTTTGAATATCGATAATTATATTTCTTAAATTGCGCTATGACTTTAGTAATTAAAAATGCTCTAAACGCCCCAAAACTTTGCAGTCAGAACCATGACGAGACAAGCGGCCGTCCGCCGGGCGTCTGGTCTATACAAATGTGTTTGCTCTGCGTATATTCCAAAAGGCCTTCCACCCCAAGCTCGCGGCCAAAACCGCTTTGCTTGTATCCTCCGAAAGACGCGGCATCATAAAAGCCGCCGTAGGTGTTAATCCAAACCGTACCGCACTGCAATTGTTTTGCCACACGCTCTGCCTTGACTAAATCTTTGGTCCACACCGACGCAGCCAAACCATATGGCGAATCATTGGCAAAACGCAAAGCTTGCTCTTCATCTTTAAATTTGGTAACGACAAGAACGGGGCCAAAAATTTCTTCACGGGCAACCGCCATCTGATTGTTGACACTACCCAAAATCGTCGGTTCTAAATAAAACCCATTCTTTAACTCCTCAGATGTTGGGATCTTGCCGCCGAAAAGGACTCTCGCCCCTTCTTTTATTCCATTTTCGATAGCCGTTAAAACTTTATCACGATGCGCACGGCTAATCAAAGGGCCAAAATCCGTCTCGTAACTCTGCGCCGGGCCTATCTTTAAATTCTTGGTTTTTTCAATCAATAGTTCCAAAAAAGCATCGGCAATTTTTTCATCCAAAAGCAGCCGCGAACCTGCTGTACACATTTGGCCTTGATTCATAAAGATCGCCGACATTGCCCCGCCAACAGCCGCTTCTAAATCACAATCATTAAAAATAATCGTCGGCGACTTGCCGCCTAACTCGAGCGAAACTTTTTTTGTACTTTGGCTGCAAAGCTGCATGACATGTTTTCCCGTTTCGGTGCCGCCGGTAAAACTGATCATGTCGACACTTTTGCTTTTAGCAAGTTCTTCGCCAACCCCATGATTAGTGGTCGTCACAATATTTAAAACGCCCTTAGGCAAGTTTGCCTGCGCGATGATTTCGGCTAACTTTAAAATCGAAACGCTCGCCAAAGACGAGGGCTTAAGAACAACTGTGTTGCCCGCCAAAAGAGCAGGCGCTATTTTCCAAGCCGTCATAATCAGCGGATAATTCCACGGAATAATGCAGCCGACGACACCCAACGGTTCACGCACTGTTGTGCTTTTGACCGGCGCTGCTACAGGATTATCATGGCCTGATAAAAACGCACCAGCATTACTAAAATACTCAAACGTTTCGGCACAAGTAGGCACATCAATAAACGTCGTTTGTTTAAGCGTCTTGCCCGTCGAAGACATTTCAAGCTCGGCCAAAATTTTGGCATTTTCACGAATGAGCTCTGCGATGCGAGCTAAATATTTTCCACGGTCCTTGGGGTTTAATCCCGACCACTGCCCGTCATCAAAAGCCCGCCGCGCGGCACTGATCGCATCTTTCATATCTTCCAACCCTGCGTCCGCGACCTTGGCAAACACTTCCCCCGTCGAAGGATTGACGCAGTCAAAGAAACTCCCGTCTTTTCTAGGAATAAATTTCCCATCAATAAAACACAAGTAGCTTTGTAACTCTACACGGTTAATCATAATTCTATTTTTTATTTCTTTTGTTTATCAACACACGAATCTGCAAGAAAATTAAAATTATTAAAGCCAGCAGAGCAACCCATCCTCCAAATCGAGAACCTCGACCAGGAGCAAAAGCTGAATGTGTCCCATAACCAACGAATATAAAGTAAACAACAAACAAAAACGAGATTAAATAAAGTATCAGTCTTTTCATTTTTTATTCTCCACCGGCACCTGCGCCCAAAGTTCAAAAATACGACTGCACGGCGCGTACCATTTTGAAATTTTTGCAAAGTCGCCGCGTAAATGCATTTTTTTCTGCGTGGTCGCCACAAACGGATCAAGCGTACGATTAAAAACCGCGCGCCAAACACTTTCGGAAGCCGAAATCAAAAACTCCGCTTCTTGATCTTGATCAACGTCGATGATATTTCCATCCTCAAAGTGAAAGCAATAAAGTTCACCTGTTTCATTGAGCTTAACAGCCAACGTCATTGTCATATGGGTTTTGGAACCTAAATCTTTCATATGCACGTCACTGTTGACCAAACGGACAATTTCATTGATTTGTTCCGGCGAAAATAATTTGAATGCCTTAGGCGCCGCCGACGGCGTAGTCGCAAGCGGTTTAGAGTCCAGCTCTTGTTGTGAAAAAGAAACTTGGGGTGATCCATTTTGATACAAACGACTAATCGCGTCAATCTTAACCGCATCTTCCAAACACTGAATCAGCAAAAAGCAGTCAAAAAGATCTTTGCCCATTGCGACAACGCCATGATTTTTAAGGACGACAATACTATTGGCTTTGAGCGCCTCAATGACTGGACCAACATCAGAAACCGCCGGCGTAAATTGCGGCACAGCCAAAACTTCACCTAAATAAAACTTGGACTCAAAAATACGCGGTGACAAGACATCATTTTCTAAAAAGTAGGCATTCGTGTACGTCGTATGCGTATGCAAAATCGCACTTACGTCTGGAAATTCCTTATAAATCGCGGTATGCAAAAGCCGCTCGCTCGATGCTTGGCCTTGTCCAATCACGTTGCCTTCTAGATCAAGCGCAACAATATCTTTTTCCTGCAAAAGCCCCAAACAGGTCTTTGTCGCCGTTATCAAAAGGTTTTTTTCATCAATGCGAGTACTGATATTGCCGTTTAAGCCGTGGACCAAATCCTTTTCCCACAATAAACGGCCGATGGCCTCAATGTCGCGCTTCAAACCTGCAATGATTTCATTGTTCATGCTCAGCTCCCGTTGATAAATATTTTGCATCAACCCACTCGACAAGCGGCACAAACGCTTTGACTTTGCCGCTAACGATATTTTGTCGGTTAAATTTTTGCAAATCACCCGGCTTTCCCAAAGGTTTGATTTTTTCACCGGATGGAAAAACAAAAACAGAAACCTGATGTTTTTTTGCAAGTACCGCTAAAATCAACGATCCAATCGGACCGACGGCGCCATTTCTATCACTCGCCTGACTCGCCAGCCAAACCTGCGAAACAAGACCTTTCGAAAACAGATACCCCGCCATATTGTCCGCTACAACCGTCGGAGTTAGGCCGATTTTTTGCAATTGCGCGCACGCATTCTTGCTGGCTTTAAGGCTGGGCCGGCCTTCTAGGACAACAACGTGCTTAACGTTTTTCTTTAAGCGATCAAAAAAATCCGCTCTAAAAACACCATGGATAAGGACAACTTCGCTAAGTTCAGTGGACATTGAGCGCAATCTCTTTTTTGACATATTCATGCCCGACAACATCAAAACCGGGATACAAACCTTTGACTTTTCCAGCAAAAACTTTTTTGCCGTTAAACTCCAAAAGCTCTTTCTCGTCACGAATTTCAACCGGAATATCAAAACCCGACGCAATTTTTTTTGACGGCTGAGTTAAAACATACATCGGGATTTTAAATTCCTTAGCTAAGACGGCAATCTGATACGTCCCGATCTTATTGGCAAAATCCCCGTTGGCACAATTGCGATCGGAGCCAACGATAACTTTGTTAACCATTTTATCCGCCATCAAAGTCCCAACCGCATTATCCGCCACAAGCGTCACATCCGCACCGGCTTGATTTAATTCCCAATACGTCAATTTTGTTCCCTGAAAATACGGCCGCGTTTCGGTGCAATAAAACTGCACATCTTTTTTTTGCTCACGGCAAAGTGCCGCGGCCATCGCCAGCTCGCCGCTGACATTACAATGCGTCAGAACACTGTCCCCGTCTTTGATATTCGCGGCAATTTTTTGAACGCGTTCCAAGCGACGAAACCGAATTCCCTGCAAGTAGCCGTTCACATTTTTCTCGACGGCCGCACGAACATCATGCCCTGCATCCAAAGCTGTCTGTGCCCAATGAACCACAACGCCCGTCACCTCAGCAAACGGAAAAGTCGGGCGGCTGTTATTAAGCATGTGCGCAATATTGCCGATCTTTTCCCGCAACTCTTCGCCGTTTAACTGCGAATTACGCTTAAGCTCTAAAAGAAAAGTACTTAACACAACCAAAAACTGACCAAACGCACGCGTTTTCATGTCCCGAATGACTTTAACAGCCTGGTCGGTGTTTTTGACTTTGACGTACTTTAATTGCTTAGGCACAAGCGTTTCGTCAAGAACAAAAAGTGTATCCTCTTTGAAATACGCCGGCCAAAACAGTGGAGATTCTTTAATCATAAATTTATCGCGGGTCCTCTGGTCATTGCTTTATGTACCTAATTGAGGGAATCCTTTTACGGCTCAATTGTTTGGTCCCTAACTAAGGGACAATTCGCCTTAAAAAGGATTCCCTCAATTGGGTAAACACAGATATCGTATACTTAAACTGAAATCTTTGCCGCTTCGCGTTGTTTAATTAAATTAAATGCGACATTGATCATCGCCCCTTCCGCCATGTAATAGTCGGTATTAAGAAATCCCATCTCACCGGTAATAACATTGTCGCTGACCGCTAAAATAACAGCGGCCGGAATTTTGTAAAGCTGACAAATTGTCAAAAAGACACTGCTGACCATATCCACCGCGATGGCTCCCTGCGCCGTTGCCTTACCGACATTTTCACGGGTTTCGCGCAAAATCGCATCGGTTGACCAGCATTTTCCGACGTGAACCGTACTGCCAGCCTTGCGGGCAATCGCAACCAAATCATCGGACAATTTCTTATCAGAAACTGTTTTAAAATCTTTGTCCACATAATATGGCGTGACGCCCTCGCCGCTAAAAGTGCTGTCAACGACAATCAAATCACCGACCTTGATATCTTCGCGCAAAGCCCCACAACTTCCTAAACGGATCATCACTTTTGCCTGCGCATTACAAAGAATCTCTGTCGTAATCCCCGTGTCCGCCGCAAAACGACCGCCATTAATCGCAGTGACCTTAGCCCCATTAAAATTTCCAGTAAACATGTTGTATTCCATAAACGAAAAATTCTTAACCGGATTTTCAAGTTTTTTGATAATAGCGTCCAGCCGTTCCTTAGGTCCCGGCACCAAAGCATAATCGCCTAAATCCTGTGGCCGCAACTGCACCATGCCCATCAAGTCCTGTCCGGTCATATGAATTTCTTTGCGCATAGTTTGCATTACGTATCCTTTCTCTTAATTTATTACACAAATATAATTTTATTCTTTAAAACTTTACAGCCTTTGAGGATTGTCGATTGATAAAATCCTTTTTAAGGCGAATAGCGCCATAGAGGCGCCAAACAATTGAGCCGTAAAAGGATTTTATCAATCGATTGCCATTTGTATCCTTTGTTTTAATAGTTCCTTGTCGATCTTTCCCGTGCGATTCTTTGGCAAACTCGTACGGATTTCAATTGTCTGAGGAACTTTAAAATTAGCCAAATGTTCTCGGGCAAAATATCGCAGCTTTTCTGCCGATACCGACGCATTTTCCTTAAGAACGACAAAAGCTTTAACCGCCTCCCCACGCAAATCATCAAAAACGCCAATCACCGCCACCTCCAAAACCGCCTCATGTTTATAAAAAACTGATTCGACTTCCGGCGCATAAACAATTTGACCGGCAACTTTAATCATTTCTTTTTTGCGCCCTACGATATAAAGGTATCCTTCTTTATCTTTACGACCTAAGTCGCCGGTATAAAGCCAGTCATTGCGCTTGACCTGTAAAGTGCTTTGCGGATCTTTATAATATTCTTTCATCACAATCCAGCCGCGAATCGCAATTTCGCCAATTTCACCGGCCGAAACTTCATTGTCATTCTCATCGACAATTTTAATTTCAGACAAAGGCGACGGCTTGCCAACGCTGGAAATATTGCGACTGCCCAAAGGCGTCACTGTGTTAGGCGGACAAGTTTCGGTCATGCCCCAGCCGTTAAGCAGTTGCGCGTTGGGACAAAACTTATGAAACCGTTCCATAATCTCCGGCGAGCTTGGCGCACCAAACACAACGACCCAACGAAGCGAGGAGAGGTCAAACTTTTCGATATGTTTAAGGGATAAAAGAGCGGTGTACATTGCCGGAACAATATGAAAACATGTCACCTTATGTTCGGCGACAAGCCGCAAAAATTCATACGGATTAAACCGATCCATAACGACAAGCGTAATCCCAAAAACCAAACAGTTTTGAATATAAATAAATCCGCCGATATGACTAAACGGAATCGCGGCAAGCTTAATGTCTTTATCGCTTAAGTCCACAAAATATTTCATCGCTTCCGGCGAACCTTTAAGATGCTGATAGGTCAGTAATATCCCTTTGGGATTTCCCGTCGTGCCCGAGGTGTACATGATCAGCGCCGAATCGCTATCAACAACATCGACTTTTAAAGGTTTATCGCTGGATTTATCCAACAAATCTTCAAAAGGATTACTTTCACCCTGCGCACGATTTAAAACAATAATTTCTTTAAGAGAAGCAACGGCTGTTTGAATTTGCGATCTATCAAGATCAGGACGAGATTGGACAATAAAAACCTTAACTTCGGCATGACTTAAGCAAGAAACAATCTCCTCTGTCTTGAGCATAAAATCCAAAGGAACGACAACGCCGCCGCAGATAAAACCGGCAAGATAAGAATATACAAATTCAGGGCAATTCGGCAAACAAACGCCTAAACGATCGCCTTTTTTAAGGCCAAGTTTTTGCAAAGCATTGGCCAAACGAAAGACTTTCGCTGGCAAATCGCCAAAATTGACAACTTGGTCATGAAAAATAAGCGCCGGTTTGTTGGCGTATTTCTCAGCTTTTTCATGTAGAAGTCTATAAATATTCATACTTATATATAAGAGAAATCATCCATATACTAAAATTTTAGTACTTCGATTTTATTAGGGAATTGTGGGTTGTCAAGAAATTATTAGGGGGATAATGGCGCGATTTTATGATGTCGTATCCAAAATGCCTAACAGTCGAGTCAAGGACTTGATTTCCGCTTCCACAAGGTCAAGATCATGCTCCAAAATGATGGCTAAATGCTTGGCTAAAGGAGATTTTTGCTTGCTATAAAGCTGGCCAAGATCACGCTTAATGCGCTTTAAAAAAATAATCCGCCCGCGCAATTTTTTGTGAGCAATTTTTTTGTCCACATAAGGCAAAAAATATAAGGACAAATCAATATTAAAAAATGGCCGTTCAATGGAGACAAAACTTTCGGTGATCAGATGGTCAAATATCTTTCGGCCCTTGGGTGTAATGCTGTAAACAAATTTTTCTGGAAACTTCCCCTCCCGACCGACGTCCTTGTGAATCAGACCAAGCTGCTCCATTTTTTTTAAAGGATAATAAATCGACTTGACCTTCAGGCCGACAAACGGAAAAAGCTCCTCATCAATCTTGCGTTTGATTTCATAACCATGTTTAGGGCCGTCGACTAGGAGCCCTAAAAAAAGCATTTCGTGCTCGATCATTTCAATACCTATTTGATCACTTGAAATTCTTTACCTAAATACGAAAAAAGGATATCTGCGGATTTAATTTTTGCAGAAGTACTCAGCGATGAAACTTCAACGCCCGTTGCCGCATTTTCTAAAGGAGTAAAAAAGACCCCTACCTCCGTCGTATTGACACTTCCGGGGACCCCCATCAGAACAATGATCCTGCGTCTGCGATCCTGCAAAAAGACTTCAAAGTTTTTGACCTTGATGGTTTGTTCATCTGCAGGGTTAACCGGCTGATTCATTTTTTCGGCATTGATCTTTTCATCAAGAACGTGTTGTGTCTCTACATTGGCGTATCGGACGACCGAATCAAAACACGTCTCCCACGGGCAAGAAAAAGACGCTTTCAAAGATTCAATGCGGGCCTCTTCCAGCGCCTGCGTTGAGGAACCCCAAAGTATTTTTGCCTCTTCTTTAAGTATGCCGCAACCGCCAAAACTCAAAATTGCGACGGCAAAATAAATCCATCTAATTTTTTTCATAAAATCCCTCATTTGCCGGCAAGCCAATGCTCGTTATGTTCGGTCATACGTTTTAATAACGGGACCAAATAATCTTCTTCCAATCGAAACCGATTCGATAAAAGCTGCCTATATTCGCGCAAATCCCTGGCAAAATTGCGTCCCTGCTCCAGCGGATTTGCCGTCCCGTATTTTTCAAAAAAGCTGAATGTCTGGACTTTAAGACCCTTGGTATCCAGCGTCAAAAATTCGATGATCTTAAGCGCCGGACGATTTTCCTGATAAAAGCTACTGAGCTTGGCATAAAACTGTTCGTCCTGACGCTTTAAATAGCTATAAATCATTTCACGACACTCACCTGTTTTTTGGCGCGCAGACCGATAATCATGGCGAAAAGACGCTAATTGTAAAAGCGAATAATTAACCACATCGCGGCGCTGGCGAAATACTTCAACCAAATTTTCATTCATAAGACAACCTCTTTGGCGACAAATCAATCGTAGGCGTAAACGGCATTTAGAATATCGTGACGACTGACAATGCCAACGATCTTGCGTTTTTCGACCACAGGAAAAACATGAATTTTTTTGCGGACAACCAAATTCACAATTTCGTCAAGACTTGTTGTCGTTTTAACAGCAATGACGTTTTTTGTCATCACTTCGCCTACCGTCATATCACGAAACATCGCCAGACGCTTGTGAAATTCTTCATCGGTTTTTTTGATAAAGGCCTTGTTGATCATCATAAAAAGGTCTGTCATGGAAATAATCCCAACAAGACCTACCTTCTTGCTGACAACGGGAAAGGCTGAAACTCGTTTTCGTAACATCAAATGGGCAACTTGGCGAATGAGCATATCCTCGTAAACGACCACAACCTCATCGGACATAATGTCGCCTACAAAAATCATACGTTGCCTGACCCTTTATCGCTTTCCACTTAAAATTTAAGACGAAACCGTATACTTGAACTCTTCACAAATTTTTTCAAAACTCAAAGCCTGCGCGCGCGCCTGGGCAAGTTTAAAGATCAAAATCTTTTCTTTATCTTGCAAATGCTGATTAACGGCCTTAAGCTGCTCAATCTGTTTTTGCAAATCCTCGTCTTGCGAGACGCTCTCTAATGGCTGTGTGGATTTCAACTCGTCGATCTCTTTTTGAACAGCAGCTGTTTCTTGACGGCTCAGCAAAAGATCTTCCGCAAACTTCTTTATCCGGTCATCTTTCTCTATAATCTGTACATTGAGCAGTTCGATTTCACTATTGAACTTGACTAATGCGGCATTGGCTTGAACAATCTTTTCTTCGTTTTCTAAACGAACTTGTTTAAGCTCTTGCTGGACGCTGACAAGTTTTGCATCAGCTTCTTTGCCAGAAGCCAACGCAGCTTCTATTTCCTTGACCTTACTTGCATAACCTTCCATTTGAATCTTGAGCTTTTGATTTTCATCGGTCAAATTATTGAAATCTTCTGTTTTGACAGTCGCATTTTGAGAAATCATGTTTTGCAGACTTTCCCGCTCGGCCGCTAAACTAGTAATCACTTCAATGGCCCCGCTAGCTTGGCTGTCAGCTTTTTGCGACAAAAAGGCTAAATCTTTTTCCAATTGTTCTAAACGGGATTGCCCTTGTTCTGTTTCTTTCAAAGCCTCTTCCAAAGCCTTCACATTTTCCTCGGCCCAATTCAATTTTCCTTTCATCTCCTCAAGCTGGACGGCCAACGTATTGGCTTGTCCCCGCAACTTTTCGGTCTCGGTATTAGCCAACTTTAAATCGTTTTGAGCTTTTTGAAAATCGCTTGCTGGCGCAACTTTTGCACTGTCGGGCAAAATAAAACAGCCCCTAAAAAGCAAAGAAACCCCGACGACAAAAGTGAAAACAATAAAAAGACAAAAAATAAGAATTGCAGGCGACATATTAATCTGATTAGTAATGGCTGTTGGTTTTTAAATATCCGACATAATCTTTGACCGCTTGTTCAAGTGTCAAAAAAGGCTGGTCATAACCTGTATTACGTAATTTTGTCATGTCCGCCTGTGTGAAATACTGATAGCGGGCTTTCAAATGCTCGGGCATATCGATGTATTCAATATTGGGCTTTTTGCCCACGGCATTAAAAAGCGCACCAGCCAGATCATTCCACGTTTGCGCATGGCCAGTCCCCAGATTAAAAATTCCGTTAATCTGCGGGTTTTCCAAAAAATAAATGACGACATCAACCGCGTCCTTAACATAAATAAAATCCCGTTTCTGCTGGCCATCTTTGTAATCAGGGTGATACGACTTAAACAAACCGACTTTCCCGGTTGTCATCATTTTTGTGTAGGACTTGGCAACAACACTGCGCATCTCGCCCTTGTGATATTCATTAGGCCCAAAAACATTAAAAAATTTTAAACCAACCATTTTATCCGCAAGCTTCTGATCCAAGACCCAAAGGTCAAATTTTTGTTTTGATTCCCCGTATAAATTTAATGGCTTTAACTGCCGCATCGTCGGCTCATCATCACGATAACCTTCTGCCCCATCGCCATAGGTTGCCGCAGAACTCGCATAGATAAAACGCACGCCTTTTTTTAGGCACCACTCTGCCAAATGTTTCGTATATAAAAAATTATTCGTTTCATAATAATCCGCATCCGTTCCCGTCGTGTCACTGCAAGCGCCCATATGAACAATGCTCTCAACCTTCGAGTCGACCTTGTCCTCCAAAATCATTTTTAAAAAATCCGCCTTATCCAAATACTGGGTGTAATGTTTTTTCTTAAGATTCGCCACTTTAGGATCATTATTTTCGAGATGATCCACAACAGCAATATCATGCCAACCAAAAGTATTAAGCTTGGCAATAATACAACTTCCGATAAATCCTGCCCCGCCAGTTACAACAATCACAATAATCCCCTTAAAATTTTGTAGTGGCGCTTTCGATCAAAAAGCGGCCAATCTCTGTCCCAATATCATATCCCAGTGTTTCAAAGTTATCCGTTTGGCTTTCCAACATCTTTATCTGGGAAAATTTAGCGAGAATTTCTTCATTTTCAACGCCCAAAACCGACCCTTCAACCTTGAGCGTCAACTTTTCTGTTTTTTTACGCCAAGGTTTGTGAAAAGGTGTTTTTTGTTCCATCTGTACAATGCGGCCCTTGATCACAAAATCAGCACTTTGCGCATCTTGATCGACGAGAATTTTAAAAGGCTTCCCTGAGCTAAGCGTATCAGCAATCCCTTTAACAATCATCAAAGAGATATGGTCAAGTTGATCGGTAGCCTCAATATTTTCGCCGGCACTAAACGGCACAACCAAAATCTTGCCGCCTTTTGCTAATTTTTCTTGTTCAAAGACCCTCGCTTGCGTCAACGGCAAAACTTTTAATGTTTTAACGACTTTTGGCTTCGGATGAACACTGCACCCAGAAAAAAAAGAAATACTCAAAATCAAAATAAGAAATATTATATTTTTCATGAAAAATTCTAACACAGCGGCCCTATTGCCTCAAGGAATAAAGCGCTGATAACGATCTGTTAAAGACGCAAGGCTTGAAGAGACCCCATCGGTAAAGCTTTCTTTTTGCATGCGCCATTCCCAATTTCCCAGAACAGTCCCGGGAATATTCATGCGGCTTTTCTCATCAAGGTCAAGGACATCCTGCATTGGAATAATTGACAAAACAGCTTTGGAACTTTGCGCAAGCGCCATAAAATCACGACTAACATTTTCTTCTAAAATTTCCTTTTTAAAATAAACTTGCAAAAACTTCTTTTCATAATCGGCAGCGTCTTTACGAAACCACCCCTTTGTCGTGTTATTGTCATGCGTTCCGGTGTAAACAATACACTCAGACGTAAAATTATCCGGTAAATACGGATGCTTAAGATCGCCATTAAAGGCAAACTGCAAAATTTTCATTCCCGGAAGATGAAACTTTTCCATCGCGTCACTCACATCCGGAGTAATAACGCCTAAGTCCTCAGCGATAATCGGCAAATCCGGATAAATGGTATGCAAAGACCGAAGAAAATCCTCGCCCGGCCCCTTGGCCCAATGCCCGTTAATGGCCGTTTTATCCGCAGCCGGAATTTCCCAATATTCCATCAGCCCGCGAAAATGATCAATGCGAACAACATCAAACAACTCCAAATTATGCGCAACCCGTTTGCTCCACCACTGATAATTGTTCATTTTAAGTTTTGGCCAATCATAAACCGGGTTGCCCCAACGCTGGCCGGTCTTGCTAAAATAATCAGGCGGAACTCCAGCGACAAAAATTGGTTTTAACTTTGCGTCGAGTTTAAAAATTTCACGATTGCCCCAAA
>CAYNSM010000038.1:0-16811 GCA_964400065.1 uncultured Planctomycetales bacterium | reverse complement strand
CGTCAGATTGGAGTCATCACTGGATTAGGAATTTCTCGACGGAGAAAAAATATTTACTCTCCTCGAGCTGAAAACAATGTCATTCTCACATAATGACTTAGGAGTGTCAATACTATTTCAGGATTTTTTTGGATTTCCCGCAGGTAATGTCTAAATTTTTAATGCGCCCGGTTGGATTCGAACCAACCACGCCGGCCTTAGGAGAGCCGCGCTCTATCCAAACTGAGCTACGGGCGCAAATTATCTCAATCTCTTTATTTAAAAAAATCGAGTTATTTAAACACCAAAACATTAGGCTGTCAACATACCGATCCAATATCACCTAAGGATTAAAAAACTGAGCAAGCATGGCATTAGAAATTCTTTCGCGAAGGCCCTGATTATCCGGGCTTAAAAGCACGGCTTGATCAAAAGCATTTTTTGCCTGATCTCTTCTGCCCTCCATCAACAAAAGCCGCCCGAGCTGAAAATAACTTTCAAAATCATCATTTTGCAAAGCCATTGCTTTGCGTAAATGAACATCAGCACAAGTATAATCCCTGGTTTCTAAACACAATGCCCCTAAATTCCGATAAGCACGAAAATAATCCGGCCTTACTGCAATAGCTTTATTAAAAAACATTGAGGCCTTCTTTAAAGCCTGCTGCGCCTCGTAAGGCGATTGTCGTAAATTTCCCCAACGCTCAAAATAAGCCTGCCCAAGCTTCTCATAAGCAAAGGCTGGTATCGCAATATTTTTGGCAGTCAACTGATGCTCCCAAAGAGATACTCCACTTTCCCAAACATGAATTTGCATTGCTGTTTTACTGACCAAAAAAAATATTAAAGCTGCTATTCCGATCCAAGAAAAGAACCGCAAGATCCCTAATCTGCAATTCCACAAATATCCACAAAGAGCCCCGAATCCCAAACAAAATCCAACGCTGGGCAGATACATAAATCTGTCTGCCACGTTGCCAATATGATCGACCTTTTCAAATGGAATCAAAAAAAATATCGACGCAGTATAATAGAGCAGCGCAAAACGAGCTATCCGCCATTTCCCAAGGAATGATACCGCTACAAGAATCAACAGAACTACAAGCGCAACTAAGCAATCCTGATTGGCCATATTAAGCGATGTCGGGGCTTTATAAAAAAGAAAAAACTGATCTACAACAAAAAACTTCCACAAATAGATCGTATAATGCCATACACTCAAAATTATCGATTCGGGAAATCGCCATTCTAAAAAACATTGATGCTGAGAATATGTCATCCATACAACTGGACACAACAAAACCCCCAACATTAACTTCTCTACTACCGCCCAAAGATTCAACGATCTTTTAAAATACCAGTCAAAAACACATAAAACAAAAGGCAAGCTCAACGCCATCGGCTTGGATAATATACTTAAAAATCCGCTACAAAACACCCCGTAAAGTAAATACCTCGACGGTTTCCCTGTTTCTTGAAGCCTTTTCAAATACTTGCAATAACCTAAAAGAGCCATCATGTAAAAGAACGAATACAACACATCCTTGCGTTCGGTAACCCACGCAACCGACTCAACATGCATAGGATGAATACCAAAAATCAGACCAGCAAAAAAAGCTCCGCACCAAAAGATCCCTAACCTCAGTGACAAAAACATCACCATCACGGAAACCAAAACGTGCAAAACGATATTCGTCCAGTGATAAATAAACGCTTGATCTTGAAAAAAATGATATTCAACAGCAAAACTGAGTTCTGTCAAAGGAATGTATGTCGTATTGGTCAACGTTGCAAAGATATCCGATATAGAATTTCTACTTAAATGATGAACAAACGGATTTTTAAGTAGATGGACATCGTCATCCCAATTGACAAAACCATTTTTTAGTGCCGAATAGTATACAGAGTATATACAACATGCCAAAACTAAAGCCGTCAAAACCAAAGTTCGGTGAAAGTTGCGGGCTGTTGACATAAAACGCATTAGTGTAATCTAATATAAACTGCGGAATCCAAATCAATATCTGACAACAGAAAAGACCGGCAGATTTTTAAGCCGCTGATGACCCTTAAGGAAGGATAATTCAATTAAAAAAGCGCTCCCGATAATACGGGCGTTAAATTCAGAAACAAGTTTCATAACCGCCTCAACCGTGCCACCGGTCGCCAAAAGATCATCAACAATAAGAACACGATCCGTAGCCTCCAAGGCATCTTCATGAATTTCAAGGGTGTCGGTGCCGTATTCAAGTTCATAACTGACAGACCGGGTCTTATATGGCAGCTTCCCTTTTTTTCGGACGAGAATAAATCCAGCCCCAAGCTTATAAGCTAAAACCGAACCTAAAATAAACCCACGCGACTCAACTGCCACAACCTTAGTGATTTTTTGCTTTTTAAATTTTTCAGTTAAAATATCAACAACACTACGCAGCGCCAGCGGATCTTTAAGAATTGTTGAAATATCCTTAAAAATAATTCCCGGCTTTGGAAAGTCAGGAACGTCCCGAATAATTTTTTTTAATTCTGCCGCTTTAAAGATTTTCTTCGCCATAATATTAGCTCTTACGCCTTTCTTTCCACACAAGGACCCGTCGAGGCACGCGTAATCAATTTCGCTGAAAGCATCATTTTTAAAGGAAGCGGGACTTGCGCATTACTGATCTGAACCAAATGTTCAACACCCAGCCGGCCCATTTCCATTAGCGGCTGAGCTACGGTCGTCAAACGAATTGAACTATTAGCGTTAAGCGGATTATCGTCAAAACCAATAACCGAAAGATCCTCAGGGATATTTAAATTATTGGCCCGCGCGACATCAATCAGTTCAAAGGCCATGACATCCGATGCGGCAAAGACGGCCGTCGGACATTCTTTTAATTTAAGAAGCTTAATCGCCGCGGCACGCGCGGGAGTGCGCAAAAAATCACCCTGGACAATATTCCCAGCGGGGACAGAAATGTTTGCTAGCTTAAGGGCAGCATGAAATCCCTCTAAACGCATTTTGCCAGCCTGGGTCGACAAATCACCAGCAATCGTAGCAATATTGCGATGCCCAAGTTTGATCAAATGAGATACGACTTCTTCTGCCGCCTTGCGATTATCGATCCCGATACAATTAATCGGTTCTTCTAAATAATTATTAAGAACCATTGTCGGAATCCCGCGCGTAATTGCCTTTTCGACAACACTGACATCATTGTCGATATCACCAAAAATAATCCCGTCGATATAACGGCGATCCAGAAGTGTCGCATCCAACCAGCCACGATGGTCATAACGATTTGTAATATGAATCAGAATATCGATCTTAAGGCGGGAGGCGGCCATACTGGCGCCTTTAATAATTTCACCGGCGTAAAAGGCATTAAAAATATCCTCAAAACTGGGAATAACCAGGACAAACGTTTTTTTACGTTTCTTGATTCGAATGATCGGCATTTAGCGAGTTTGTTTTTGGTCTTTAATAACTTGTCGAATCTTTTTGATCGTCGCGGCCTCAAGTTGCCGAACCCGCTCCCGAGAAACACCTAATACCTTTGCAATCTCATTGAGCGTATGCGTTTCCCCATCCGTCAAGCCAAAACGCATATCCAAAATTTTTCTTTCCCGCTCACTTAAGAGATCCAAATAACTGTTGGTTCTTTCCTTATTAAAAAAAATTTCCATCGTCGCATCCGGAGAAGCGGTGTTTTCATCTTCGATGATATCTTTCACTTGGCTTTCGCCGTCATCACCAATCGGAGCTTCCAAACTCGACATTTTGGAAATGGACTTTTCTAATTCTTTGACTTTAACAACAGTAATCTGCAAAGTCTTAGCTAGTTCACCGGTGCGGGGTTTGCGTTTTAACTTATGCGTCAATTTTTCATACGCTTTTTTATAACGAAGAATTTCCTCATTCATGTAAACCGGAACGCGAATCATTTTGCCCTGATCAATGATCGCCCTTGATATCCCCTGCTTGATCCACCAGGCGGCATACGTTGAAAAACGAAACCCTCGCTCGGGGTCAAATTTTTCAACGCTTTTCATCAGCCCGATATTTCCCTCTTCGATCAAATCACTCAAAGGCACGCCGAGATTGACATAACGCTTAGCAATCGAAATGACCAGCCGCAAATTGGCACGGATCATTTTATTTCGCGCTTCTTTATCACCTTTGAGCAATCGACGAGAAAGCGTAATTTCCTCCTCTGCTGAGAGAAGCGGAATATTGCGAATATCCTTCAGGTATGCTTTGATAGGGTCGGCCATGATCACCTTCTGGCTTTTTGGGTTTATACCCAAACGCAATGAAAATCACTGCGTTTGGGTATTATACTGCTTTCCTTAAATTATTATTCGTAAATTTAAAAAGAAGCAGTCTACTTTCGTTTAGAAACCTTTTTTACTTTACTTTTGCTGACTGCTTTACTGGCTAACGCCGCTTGCGCTGCAGCTAACCGGGCAATCGGAACACGATACGGTGAACAACTGACATAATCCATTCCAACGCGATGACAGAATTTAACACTTTCTGCCTCCCCGCCATGTTCCCCGCAAATACCAATTTTGATATTTTTGCGAGTCGACCGGCCGCGCTCGATACCAATCTTGACAAGCATCCCGACGCCTTCTTGATCCAAACTTTGGAAAGGATCATCTTTAAAAATTCCTTTTCCGCCGTCTTTTTCGGTGGCGACATACGTCGGCAAGAAACGGCCAGCGTCATCGCGCGACAACCCAAGCGTCATCTGGGTTAAATCATTGGTCCCGAAACTAAAGAATTCCGCTGTTTCCGCCAACTCATTGGCAAGCAATGCTGCACGCGGAATTTCAATCATCGTCCCGACGAGATATGGTAATTTTACCTTAGCTTGTTTGATCAAATCGTCAGCAACGCTGCGCGTCTGTTTATCAAGAACCTGAAATTCTTTTTTATCCATGGTCAAAGGATGCATAATTTCCGGAAAAACCTTGATGCCTTCCTTAACGCATTTGATCGCGGCAGAAATGATCGCCGTAATTTGCATATCCAAAATTTCAGGATACGTGATGCACAAACGACAACCGCGATGCCCTAACATCGGATTGGATTCGTGCAACTGTTCACAACGATGCTTAATTTTTTCTGGTGCAATTCCGGTAATTTTGCTGAGTTTTCCAACGCCAACATCATCTTTAGGTGTAAATTCATGAAGCGGCGGATCAATCAAACGAATCGTAACCGGCTTGCCGTTCATAGCTTTAAAAATACCATAAAAATCATTGGTTTGGAAGGGCAACAATTTAGCCAAAGCAACCTTGCGAGATTCGAGGGTTTCGGCAACAATCATCTCCTGAATCGCTAAACGACGCTCTTCGGTGTCAAAAAACATATGCTCGGTGCGGCAAAGTCCAATTCCCTCAGCACCCATCTTGATTGCATTTTGAGCATCATAGGGCGTATCGGCATTCGTGCGCACTTTGAGCGTACGCATTTGATCTGCCCATTTGAGAATTTCATAATAGCTGTGGGGCAGCTCCGGTTCCTTTAACTGCAAATCACCCGAATAAATTTCACCTGCCGAACCATCAAGCGTAATGTAATCGCCCTGATGAATTGTGACACCGTTAACCGTCATGGACTTGGCTTCATAATTGATGTTTAAAGCTTCGCATCCGACGATACAGCATTTGCCCCAACCGCGGGCAACGACCGCCGCGTGAGACGTTTTCCCACCGGTGGCGGTCAAAATCCCTTTGGCCGCATGCATACCGCCGACGTCTTCTGGGCTTGTTTCCTTGCGAACCAAAATGACTTTTTCGCCCTTAAGGCCCTTTTCTTCCGCTTCGGCGGCCGTAAAATAAACTTTTCCAGCGGCAGCGCCAGGGACAGCGTTAATCCCGCTACCTAAACGGATTTTCTTTAATTGATCAATCGTAATTTTAGTGACATCGATGATCGGATAAAATAATCGTTCGATATCATCCGACGAAATGCGGGCTACGGCCTGCTCTTTGGTAATGACCGGCTTGACAGCAAGCGCGGCATAAGACTTTGGTAAATACCCTTTTTTGACCAAATCATTAGCTTGCGCTTTTGACAACAACGGTTTTGTGGCATGGTCGAGCGCAATTTGAAACGCAGCCGCGGGAGAACGTTTTCCCGTGCGGCATTGCAACATGTACAATTTTTCATCTTCAACGGTAAATTCGAGATCCTGCATTTCCTTATAATAGCATTCCAAAATCGCACGCACCGCACAAAGCTGGTCATACGCTTTTGGCATATCATCTTGCAAGCGCGATAATTTTAAAGGTGTGCGAATCCCTGCAACAACGTCTTCACCTTGCGCATTGATTAAGTAATCGCCGTAAAAAGTATTTTCGCCGGTGTTCGGGTCACGGGTAAAGCAAACGCCGGTTCCGCTATTGTCGCCCTTATTACCAAAAACCATTTGCACGACGTTAACAGCCGTTCCCTTAAGGTCGGTGATTTTTTCGACACGACGATACGTCTGCGCCTTCTCTGCTTCCCAGCTATTAAACACAGCCATGATTGCGCCCCAGAGTTGTTTCCACGGATCTTGGGGGAAATCATCTTTTTTGTTCATTTTATAAAACGCTTTAAATTGGTCGCACAATTCTTTGAGTTTTTCGGCAGGAATCTCAGGGTCGTTTTTAACGCCTAATTCGTGCTTCATTTCGTGGAGCATATCTTCCATCGGCTGCTTGGATAAGCCCATTGCCGTCGAGGAATACATTTGGATAAAACGGCGGTAAGCGTCATACGCAAAACGCGGATTACCGGTTTTTTTGGCAAGACCCTCAACACTTTTATCATTCAAACCTAAATTTAAAATCGTCTCAAGCATCCCCGGCATCGAACGGGCCGCACCAGAACGAACAGAAACCAAAAGCGGATCATTTTGATCGCCTAATTTCTTTCCCGTAACTTTTTCGAGTTTAGTAATCGCGTCGCGAACTTCTTTTTCTAATGTGGGGGGAAGTTTTTTGCCCAAACGATAATATTCTTCGCAAGTCTGGATCGTGATCGTAAAACCTGCCGGAACTGGAATCCCAATCGAAGTCATTTCCATCAAGCCAATGCCCTTGCCGCCTAAAACATTTTTTGTCAAATCGCTGCCTTTGGCCTCCGCTTTACCGGCGCCGTACGAGAACACGTGTTTCTTTGCCATTTCAAACTGCCTTTCTGTTAATGATAATAAAAATAAATTTTATAAGCGCTTTTTCAAATACGAAAACAAAAGATCAACGCTGACACGCTCTTGCTTCATCGTGTCGCGGTCACGAACCGTCACTTGGCCATCTTCCAAAGATTGAACGTCGACAGTCACACAGAAAACTGTACCCACCTCATCCTGACGGCGATACAACTTTCCGATCGCAGCAGAATCATCATACACACAAACAATCTCTTTTTGAAGCTCTGATTTGATTTTTTTTGCCAAGGCCACAATGCCATCATTTTTCTTAAGCAACGGCAAAATCGCAACCTTGACGGGTGCCAACTTCGGATGAAATTTCATAACAACGCGCGTTTGTTCATTAACGATTTCTTCGTGATACGCATCCGCAATAAAAGCCAAAGTCGCGCGGTCGACCCCGCCGGAGGGCTCGATAACAAAAGGATAAAACTTTTCGTTGGTGATATTGTCCTGATAAGTTAATTCTTTTCCAGAAAACTTGGCATGTTGCTTCAAATCATAGTCGGTGCGATTGGCAATACCCTCTAACTCCGACCAGCCAAAGGGAAAGTTGTATTCGATATCCGTGCACCCGGCGGCATAATGCGCCAATTCATCCTTTGCGTGCTCGCGTTTGCGTAAATTTTCTGCCCGCATTCCCAAATCCAAATACCATTGATAGCGTTCTGCAATCCAACGTTCATAGGCGGCGGGCGCATTTTCGGGACGGGTAAAATATTCGATTTCCATCTGTTCAAATTCGCGGGTCCGAAAAGTATAATTGCCCGGCGTGATTTCATTGCGAAAAGATTTACCAATCTGGCCAATACCAAAAGGCAGACGGCGATGCGTCGCGTCCAGCACATTCTGAAAATTAACAAAAATTCCTTGCGCTGTTTCGGGACGAAGATAGGTGACACTATTTTCATCTTCAACGGCGCCTAAAAAAGTCTTGAGCATTAAATTAAACGGACGGCCATCGGTAAAATCACTCTTGCCGCAATTAGGGCATTTGTCCCCAACGTGATCTTTGCGGAAACGTTTTTTGCAAACCCGGCAGTCAACTAACACATCACTAAAATTTTCCGTATGTCCCGACGCTTTCCATGTCATAGGGTGCATCAAAATGCTCGCATCCAGACCCACCATGTCTTCCCTATTATGGATAACGGCTTTCCACCACGCATTTTTGACATTACGTTTGAGCTCTGCGCCAAAAGGCCCATAATCCCAAGCACTTGCCAGTCCGCCATAAATTTCGGAAGACTGAAAGATAAAGCCCCGCCGCTTACACAGCGAGACAATTTTTTCCATATCGGTAGTCGTTTGCATTTTTAACTCAAAAAAATAAATGATTAATTTAGAACAAAGAAGGTTTCATTTTAACAAAAGAAAAAACAAACGCAAGGTTTTTGTCCAGCCGTGTCCAACAAGCAGCCTCTATAAGCTAATCCCCGAACCTTTAAAAACAGTCCCGTAATATTGCGAAAGACTCTGAACTGAAACTTTAATAAACTGTGCGACAACCAAAGTACTGACAATCATAATAACGGTTACGATAATTTTATTATTTCGGCCTCGGGTTGGGTGAAGCCAAACTAAAGGGACACACCAAAAAATTGAAATTGGAATAAAGCATATGAAACTGATCCAAAGCGCCACCCCATTAAAATACCAAGGCGCCTTTTTTTGAGTTTCCATCTCTTTTTTCATCAAAAAAGGATTGCCGACCAAAACTTCATTGCAAAATCGGCATTTGATCGCCTCATCCTGTATCTCCTCAGCGCAGAACGGACATTTTTTCACGATGCAATTTTCCTCCACTCTTTATCTGACATTGAAAAACTATATTCCTTCGTCGGAAATTTGCCGTTTTCAACTTCGGCTTTAAATTCAGCAATCCCTTTTTTCATCAAAGCGTTAACATCCACATACTGTTTGGCAAACTTCGGATGAAACCGCGCAAACATTCCCAAAAGATCATGCGTGACCAAGACCTGCCCATCGCACGCGACACCGGCACCGATGCCAATCGTCGGAATTTTTAAAATCTTCGTAATTTCGGCGGCCAGCTTGTCTGGAACACATTCCAAAACAATACTAAAACATCCACACGCCTCTAAAGCCTTAGCTTGTTCAATAATCCTTTTGGCACTATCCGCATCCTTGCCCTGAACTTTAAAACCGCCTAATTTATCCGCTGTTTGAGGGGTCAAACCGACGTGGCCCATAACCGCAACACCAGAGGCAACAATTTTTTTGGTAACCTTAAGGCAATCATCAAACCACTCTAATTTAACCGCATCGCACCCGACTTCGTCGATAAAACGTTTCGCATTTTTGACCGCATCTTTAGGGACAACTTGGTAGGAATCAAACGGCATATCTGCGATCAAAAGCGCGTTTTTAACAGCGCGGCGCACGGCTTTGGTGTGATGTAACATTTCAGCCATCCCAACTTCTTTAGTCGATTCAAGGCCTAAAACAACGTTAGCCAATGAATCTCCGACGAGCACGATATCAATGCCGCACTCATCGACAACACAAGCCAGTGGAAAGTCATAGGCGGTTAACATCGTGATTTTTTGATTACGCTGTGACTTTTCTAAAACTTGTGAAATTTTCTTTTGGGAATCGGATTTCATGATTTTAAGGATTTAATGATTGAACTAGCCGCTTTTTTACCGGAAGCCATCGCGTCGACAAGCGTAGAAACTCCCTCAACCGCATCCCCAGCTGCATACAAATGCGACAAAGATGTTAAAGACGTTACGGGATCCGTCCAAATCGAACCGTTCTCATTAATTTTTAAATTCGCTCCCAAAAAAAGCGGCGCGGCGTTCGTTTTAAACCCTTGCGCGAGTATAACTGTTGAAGCTTCGACCACAAACTCGGAGGCTGGCACAGGCTTGATTTCCCATTTGCCGCTGCCGTCGGAATCCGCAAAATCCATACGCACACACTGCACGCCGCTTGCAAAATTACCTGCAGCTAAAATTCCCAGCGGTTTCGCCAAGGCCTCCAAATGAAGCCCTTCCTCTTGAGCAAGCTCAATATCGTCGGGATAAACGTTCAGATCTTCCGCCGTTTCCGGAAAAATCAACGTGACCTGCCGGCCTGTGCGCAAACAAATCCGGGCACAATCAAGCGCGGCATTTCCATGCCCGATCACCGCAACACGAGAGCCAATCAAAGGAACAGGATTTTTTTTATACTGATCTTCAAAACGCGCATTGGCGATCAAAAGAATTTCTTTGGCATAATAAACTCCGCCTAAATCAGCGCCGGCAAGCTCATGCAAAGCGGTACTGTTTTTTCCGATGGTCAACAGAACCGCCGAATATCCTTCACTTAAAAATTGCTCCAAACGCATACTTTGCCCAACGGAAAAGTTCGTTTTAAATTCAACGCCCAAAGACCGGATCTCTTCGATCTGCGCATCCAAAACATTTTTTGGCAAACGAAATTCGGGGATCCCAAAGCGCAGCATCCCCCCGCAAAGCGGCAACATTTCATGAACCACAACTTTTAAGCCAGTTTGCGCTAACCGGCTGGCTGCTGTCAAACCCGCCGGGCCCGAACCGATAATTGCAACTTTTTTTCCTGTGGAGTGAATAATTTTTTTTGCGCCAAAACGTGGACGTCCATGATCGGATGCGTACCGCTCCAAAGCACGGATCCCAATTGGAATTTTTTCCTGCGAAAGAACACACGCCTTTTCACATGGCGCCAAACACACCCGTCCGCAGATGGCCGGCAAGTCATTGGCTTCACGGATTTTTGCCAAAGCCCCGACGCTATCTCCTTCACGGACCAAACGGATAAAGCCTGGAATATCCACGCCCAAAGGACATCCGTGATTACAGGGCGCATCATGACATTGCGGGCAACGGATGCCTTCTTCGATCATCGATTTCTTAGGCAACCCTAAAGAAATCTCCTGAAAATTTTTGCTGCGTTTGACCGCAGGCTGATAGTGAGGTTTAATTTGTGTCATTTTCCAAGCAGTCCCGGAAAAAATTTGGTAATCGAACGGGTCATATCGTCCGGATCGTGTTCTTGACCGTCACGCTCTTCACGGTTTTGATAAGCCCCGGTACGAATTTTATAATGTTCAAAATTGACGCTGTGCCCGTCGAATAACGGTCCGGATACGCAGGCTAAAACCACTTCTCCCTCGACGCGAACGCGGCATGAGCCGCAAAATCCCATCCCGCAGGAAATAGCCGGTGTCAACTGGACCAACGTCTTGACCGATTTTTCTTTTGTCAAACGGCAAACCGCCTGCATCATCTCGACCGAACCGACAGCATAAACTTGCCGAACAACTTCGGCTGCCAAAATATCTTTTAACATCTCGGAAGCCAAACCTCGACGCTCGTAACTGCCGTCTTCAGTCGCAATCACAAGCCGGCTGCACGCAATTCGCATCTGCGGCTCTAAGGTCAAACTGGCCTTTGTTTTTGCGCCGATAATCCCGATGACTTTATTACCGGCTTTTTTAAGCGCTTTGCAAATCGGTAAAATCCGTGCCGTCCCAACGCCGGTGGCTAAACAAACGACAACACCGGTTTTGGCGATTGTCGCCGGCTGTCCCAAAGGGCCGATGATAGAAAAGATTTCTTCGCCAATCGTCAGATTACCCAATTTTGTCGTCGCTGAGGTGTTTTCCTGAACAATAACCGTAATCTGCCCGCGCAAAGGTTCAGCCTCGGCAACCGGCATCGGAATCCATTCTCCGCCCTCAACGGTGATAATCATGACAAATTGCCCGGGCGCAATGCGCGCGGCAATCAGCGGCGCCTTAATATCCAAGCGCTTGACATCTTTAGCAAGAATTTGTTTGTTAAGAATTTTAAACATGCTACTCAATTTTTAACTGTGTCGTTGACTCCAAAACTCCATCACCATTATTCGTCGATGTCACAAAATACTTAATGTTCGACAAAGCTTGCAAAAGCGGCTTAAGAAACTCCTGGGCCATTTGTGCGTCGGCATCTTCCTTAGGCGCACGAGCTTCGTAATCCTTGATTTGCTTCGAAAGATTTTTGGCGCGCTGCTCATTAGCCGCAATTTCTTTTTGGGCCGTTTCAATATCTTTTTTTAAATTCTCCTTCTGGCTGGAAAGATCTGCCGTCGGGTCAACGGTCGCCTCAACTTGAAGAAGATTCTTTTTCTTCGTTGTAAGCTGCGTATTTAACTCTTCATTGCGGGCCTTGATACCGTCGAGATTCTTTTGGCTTCCTGTGATAAAAGCCTGCCGCTGGACCTTGGCCTGTTGCGCCATTTTTGTCGACCAATCGACAAGCTCACCAGCTTTACCCATCAAACGGTCAAACTCGACAAAAAACAGCGAATTTTTAGACCCCAAAGCGGAGCGCAAGGCACTGTTGATCGCAATCGATTTATCAGGACTTTTAGACGCTTCCAGAGATGCTTTGAGAATGTCGACATTACTCGCCAGCAAAAGATAGTTACCCGCAAAGGTATAGCCAACTTTAAAACTGTCCACAAAAGGTATCGGAATAAACCGGATCACCTCGCCCTGATAGGCTTCTTCCTCGGGCCGCAAATTCGGTTGAAGGGCAAGCAGTTTATTGATAAGCGCTGTGGCTTTTTCTCTATCGGTGATTTGCACAAAAACAACAATTTTAGGAATAGGAAAATTGCCCGTCGTGTCAACGTCCGTCAAATAAATCCCAAACTCCTTACCCAAAACCGGCAAAACATCCCCCTCGATCGAAAGGCCAAGCATTTTTTCATAACCGCTTAACATCTGATTGACATCTATCGGCCGGCCTGTTGCTTTACCTTGCGCGGCCATCCCCTCTTTATATTGTTGAAACATCAGCGGAAAATCCAGGCAACTGCTCCACTGATAATACAACGCATCCCACGGGACAAATTGGACGGAATGGTTTTCGATCGGGGCGCATGAATAAAAACCTTTCATCGCCGGGTCAATTTTTTCCTTATCAAAATACAAACCCGCTTTTGAAGTCCAAACATCAGCTGTAGAATTTGCAAAAACCAAACTCTCCAAACCCTTAAGCTGCTTTAACGAGTCTTCCATTTGCCCGGCATAAATCGCTGTTTTAGGATCTTTAGACATTTGGACCGCTTGAGCGCTGACCATTTCGGATATCGCGTGAATATCCAAAAACCCGACGGTGTGCGTGTCCAAAGAAAACTTTTGCATACGCTTGGCAAACGCAGCGTCGCCCAGAAGCGCTTTTTGTTTTTTTGCAAAAACATCAATCGCGGACTTGGCTGCTTTTTCACCGATCCCCATAACAAGAATGTCGTCAAGACGGACATAGGCCAAAGTCAACGAACCATCCTTATTGGAAATCAGGTTAATTTCCTTGCCGTTGTAGCGCATCGTATCGGTTTTAAAATCTTTGTTAAACTGACCTAAAAATTTCAGAACGATTTCTGTCGCCGCAAAATCCGAAGAAACCCGCGTTGCAACAAAAATATTTCCCGCCAACTGCGTTATCACTTTTTGAATTTCTTGCGGAGTCTTCGCTTGCAGATCTTTCAAACTATCGTCGGAATAAACAGCGAGGCTAAGCTCTTGGCCAAAAAGCGCTTTTAATATTTTTTGGTTCTCCGGCGAAAAAACATTAGCTAGATTTTTCTCTGCTTCATCAAAGGCCTGCGGACCAACTGACATTGCGCCCGCAAACTTTTTATAATCCATGCTTTTAAAATCACGGAAAAGTTTTGTTGTTGTAAATTTTTCAATCCGGGAGCTTAAGTCCGTCGTGCGCAGATAAAAAACAGGCTGGGCCGGCAAAACGCTTTCAATGCTAATTTTGCCGCGGCTATGCTGCAAAAAGAAAAATGCTGCAACCCCAGAGGCAAGAACAACAACCCCAACGACGATCAAAATCAATTTCTTCATATCAATCCTTTCCCTTTAATAAACACTAACCCCCAACCCCTAACTACTAAACCCAATAAATTCCTCTGCATTTTTGTTCAAAATCTCTGCCGCGCCTGGGGCCGGGATATTTTTAAGTTTGACATACGCCTCAAAAGATTTGAAAACATCTTTTGGCGTTGACTTAAAACCCCCGCCCAACTCGTCGGGATAATTAAAATAGACCGGCGAGTCAGTCTCGATCAAGGTGCGTTCAATCGGCGCATGCGCCATCGCTTCTCTTGACTGCGGACTAAAAGCCAAAGCCGGACCCGAGGAAACATAATAACCGCTTTTGATTATTTCATCAAGAACATCTACCGGCCCGCTATACCAATGAAAATTTGCTTTTTTGATGCCAAACTCTTTGACCGTTTCAAAACATTCCCGCCACGTTCCCCGCGTATGCACAACGACGGGCTTATCAAACTTTTTAGCAATGGCAAGCTGACGGCGAAAAACTTCGCGCTGTTCATTTTTCTTAATATCGTCCTTGCGTACCCATTTATACCAAAAATCCAATCCGATCTCACCTATAAGATCCGCGTGCGCAATATTCTCCTCAATAAAGGCGTACGACTCTTCTGATTCTGCCAACTTAATCTCACCGGGATGAATGCCGAGACCTAAGTAAATCTTTATTCTGGAAACTGGACGCTGGACGTTAGACGTTGGGAAAAAAACCGAATCATATTGTTTCTTGATTTCTAAATTCTTTTTCATTGCCGCAAGATCAGTGCTGACAGCCAAAACCGCAAAAACGCCTTCCTTATGCGCTTCTTCTAAAGCGCTGTCTAAATTTTCGACGTGATCCAGATGAGCATGAGTGTCGATGAGATTAATCATATACTTACGGTGCCGTGCGAGCAAAGCGGCCACCTGAAGGAAAACTATATCGTCGAGATAAACCGAATCCTGCACAATAAGTCTCACCCAAAAAGCTGTCTGATATTGGCAATGCAAAATTATAATCTCCTCCCCGATAACCCACAGAGTGGTTTGAAGATGTACCACCATCATTCGTAACTCCCCGAGCTGTTGTTCCATCAATCCCTACCCAATCATTATTTGTCGCATTGCCTTCATAAGTCGCTGTCGCTGTCAATGTCCCATCCCCATGCGTCCCCTGAAAAACTCTTCCGTAAGTATTTGCTAAAGGGACTGCAAACTCAGCGACATTGCCCGTCAAATCCATATTGCCGTAATACCCAGCGCCACCACTCTTTCGATTTGTTGCATTTGTTGCCGCAAAACCCACACGCAGCGGACCACCCGAATAATTGGCAAGCCCCTCACCACTATTGCTGGCTGTTTCGGAACCTCTCCCGGAATTAACAATCGCACTGACAGAAGTAATCGTCGTCGTCCCCCAAGCGTACTCACCATACACCGCGCTATTAGGTCCCCGAGCTGCTTTTTCATACTCTAAATCGGTTATCGGCCGTAAACCCGCCCAATCAGCATAAGCACTATAATCTTTCCAGCTTATAAAATTCATCGCAATAGCATCCCCATCGTCTGTCTCGTTAAAAGTTCCGTTATCGTTTAAATCACAGCCAAATACAACTGGCGTTGGACTTGTACCATTCCCCGACGCAGGCGCGCGAATCGATTGCCGCTGATCAACAATTGTTCTATTAGACATAACATAATAATTAGTAATCGTATTGCCCGAGATTGTTGACTCGACACGATTAATCTGCTGAGCTCGCGTTAAACTATTGAGAAAATCCTTATACTGTCCTTGCGTCAATTCATACTTCATCATATAAAAAGCCGCATAACCATTGGGCCACGACGTATTCCCCGTAACACCTGCCAAACCTGTGACCGTAACGGGCGAAGTATCAATATCATCACAGCTGTTGCTATTTATCGTAATTGCTTTGCCCGTCGTCGTAATTTGCACCGGTTCATCTTCATACCCACTTTGATAAAGACTATATATTACCGTGCCGGCCATAGTCGCATCGCCGTTTAAGTCCGCGTTGCCGGTAACAAACCCCGATACGATAACATTACCACTGCTGTCCGCCGTGACGCCGTAGCTTTGATCATTAGTTGCTGTTCCACCCAAACGTTTAGACCATTGAAAAGTTCCAGATGAATTAAAAACTGAAATAAACGCATCTGCACCCGCATACACCCCGCCGGTTGCTTCATTCGTATCTGCGGTATCTCCATCACCATTTAAATCTGCATTACCGCTAACAGACCCCGATACAATAATATTCCCACTGCTGTCTACTGCGATAAACCCACCATTATCAGCAGACGTCCCCCCCAAACGCTTTGACCATTGAAAAGTACCAGCTGAATTAAAAATAGCTATAAATCCATCGGTACTTCCATACACTCCCGTATTCCCCGTTTCATTAGTGTCGGCTGTATCGGCATCTCCGTTTAAATCCCCATTCCCGGTAACATTTCCCACAACGATCACATTATTGCTACTATCTTTTGTCGCAGCGGAAGAAGAATCAGAACCTGTCCCACCTAAACGTTTTGACCATTGAAAAGTACCAGCCGAATTGAAAACGGAAATAAATCCATCATAGGCCCCATTTGCCGTTTCAGTACTATCAGAGGTATCAGCATCTCCGTTTAAATCTGCGTTGCCATAAACTGCCCCCGTCACGATTACATTATTGCCATTATCCGTAGTGACCGTTGTGCTCAAATCATCCCCAAAGAGTCCACCCAAACGTTTTGACCATTGAAAAGTACCAGCCGAA
>CAYNSM010000037.1:0-17506 GCA_964400065.1 uncultured Planctomycetales bacterium | reverse complement strand
TCAACAAAATTTATACGCCGCAGATAAAAGAAGCGCACAAAAACGGGGATTTGCATATTCATGATTTGGGTTTGCTGAGTGTTTATTGTGTCGGATGGGATTTGCAGGATCTTTTGAAAGAAGGATTTAAAGGAGCATCCGGAAAAATGGAATCAGCTCCAGCCAAACATTTGCGCAGCGCTTTAGGCCAGATCGTAAATTTTTTCTATACTTTGCAAGGTGAGGCCGCCGGTGCGCAGGCGTTTTCCAATTTTGATACGCTCTTAGCCCCATTTGTCCGTTTTGACAAAATGGAATATAAAGACGTCAAACAGGCTTTGCAGGAATTTATTTTTAATGTCAATGTCCCGACGCGCGTTGGTTTTCAAACCCCGTTTACAAACCTTACCCTCGATTTAAATGTGCCGTCGTATTATCGCGACCAGCCGGTTATTTTAGGCGGCGTCGCGCAAGAATGCACCTACGGCGAATTTCAAAAGGAAATGGATTTGTTTAATCGCGCTTTTTTGGAAGTGATGCTTGAAGGCGATGCCAAGGGACGCGTGTTTACTTTTCCGATCCCAACCTATAACATCACCAAAGATTTTGATTGGGATAATCCCAACATCGATTTGCTTTGGAAAATCACCGCCAAATATGGCGTTCCTTATTTTGCGAATTTTGTCAATTCCGACATGAGCCCGGAAGATGCGCGCAGCATGTGTTGCCGTTTGCGCATTGATAATCGGGAACTTCGCAGCCGCGGCGGTGGGCTTTTTGGTGCTTCTCCTTTGACGGGTTCGGCTGGTGTTGTGACTGTTAATATGGTGCGCTTAGGATATCTTTCAAAATCACAAGAAGAATTTACAGCGCGCTTAGACCGACTGATGCTGTTGGCCAAGAGCAGTTTGGAGATCAAGAGAAAAGTCCTCGAAGAGTTTACCGAAAATGGGTTGTACCCGTACGCAAAGTTTTATTTGAGAAATATCAAACAGCGCTTCGGGGAATATTGGAAAAATCATTTTTCGACAATTGGTTTAGTCGGGATGAATGAGGCGTGTCTTAATCTCTTGGGTCAGCCGCTATCTAGTTTGCAAGGTCAAGAATTTAGCCGGCGCATTCTCGATCATATGCGCGCTAAGCTCATTGATTTTCAAAAAGAAACCGGCGATTATTACAATCTCGAAGCGACACCGGCTGAAGGGGTATCCTACCGGATGGCGCGGATTGACAAGGCGACTTTTCCGGATATTATCTGTGCCAATGAAGATCTTTATCGTCAAGGTCACGAGCCGTTTTATACCAACTCGACACACTTGGCCGTCAGTTATTCGGATGATGTGTTTGAAGTGTTGGATATTCAGGATCATTTGCAGGTGAAATATACCGGTGGAACAGTCCTGCATCTTTTTGTCGGTGAACGTATCGAAAACACAGCGGCTTTAAAAGAACTGATCCGGACAGTCTGTGAAAAATATCATTTGCCGTATTTTACGATTACTCCAACCTTTAGTATTTGTCCGAATTGCGGCTATGTGGCTGGCGAGCACAAGTTTTGTATCAAGTGCGAAAGCGAATGCGAAGTGTATTCGCGCGTTGTCGGATATTTGAGGCCGGTTAAACAGTGGAATAACGGCAAAAAGGAAGAGTTCGTTAATCGCAAGACGTATCGAATATGCAAATCGGCGGCTTGATCAAGTTGTCTTTAGTGGATTATCCCGGCAAACCGGCTGCGGTCGTTTTTGTGCAGGGCTGTAATTTTCGCTGCCCGTATTGTTATAACAAAGAGCTGGTGATCCCTTCGTGCTTTCAGCGTCCTATTGAGCAAGAAGAGGTCATCAGCTTTCTTGTTAAACGCAAAGGTTTGCTTAGGGGTGTTGTGATCAGCGGCGGGGAGCCGACTTTGCAAAACGATTTGCTCGATTTTATTCGAAGCGTCAAACAATTAGGCTACAGTGTCAAGCTTGACACCAACGGCAGTCGGCCGGATGTTTTACAAAAGGCGATAGACCAAAGTTTACTGGATTTTATCGCCATGGATATTAAAGCGTCGTTGGAAAGTTATGAGAAATTAGTTGGAGTATCCATTGATCAAGCATTGATTGAAAAAAGTATCTTTTTGATCAAAAATTCCGGCCTTGAACACCAATTTAGGACCACTTTGGTTAAATCTTTGTTTCAATTTCAGGATCTGTCACAAATTTTGAGGCTTATCGGTGGTGAAAAAAGTTATGTTATACAAAACTTTAGTCCGCGTGAGAGTGTTCTGGATCCGCAGCTTGTGCAGTCAGGGGCTTTTTCGCAAGAAGAGTTTGAAAATATAATAAAAAATCGGGAAATTTTGCGTTTGTAAAGCGAGGTTGATTACCTTGACAAGAAGGATCTTTTCCAATATATTAGCGAAACTAGCCTTATAATCCCGAAAGCTTTTCGGGATTTTTTTATAACAAAAGACAAAAGGTGAATGCATGTTTAACTCGATTGCAGAAATTCTTAAGGATTTACAGACGGGAAAAATGGTTGTGGTCATGGATGACGAAGGCCGTGAAAACGAAGGCGACCTTTTGGTGGCCGCGGAGTTTATTACCCCTGAGATTATTAATTTTATGGCCAAGAATGCGCGTGGGCTGATCTGTGTCCCGATGGAAGAGAGCCGCTTAGGCGAGTTGGGTCTTTTTCCGATGAAAGATCTTTTTGCTGGACAAAGTGTTCATAAGTTAAGCAATACCGGCTGGACCGTTTCTGTGGACGCCGCGCAGGGCATCACGACGGGAATTTCGGCTTTTGACCGTGCGTTTACCGTTAAAGTCCTTATTGACCCTCAATCAAAGCCGATTGATTTAGAAGCTCCCGGGCATCTGTTTCCGCTTCGTGCCAAAAAGGGGGGTGTTCTTGTCCGCGCCGGACACACCGAAGCGTCAGTTGATTTGATGAAGTTATCCGGCCTTTATCCGGCGGGTGTGATTTGTGAAATTATGAATGAAGACGGGACTATGGCCCGCACCGAAGATATTGTCGAATTTGCCAAAAAGTTTAATCTTAAAATTTGTTCAATTGCCAGTCTCATCGAGCATCGCCGCAAATCTGAAAAACTGATCTCGCGTGTTGTCGAAACGCGTTTGCCGACGGATTTTGGCGAGTTTACGATGTTGGGGTATGAATCTAAAGTTGAAGGGACAATTCATTTAGCCCTTGTTATGGGTAAGGTTGACGGGACGGTGCCGGAGTTGGTGCGTGTTCAGTCTGAATGTTTGACCGGCGATGTTTTTGGTTCACAGCGCTGTGATTGTAACGCGCAACTTAATGCGTCGTTAAAGACGATTGCCGAAAACGGTTCAGGCGTTTTGTTGTATATGCGCCAAGAAGGTCGCGGTATCGGGCTTTTGAATAAAATGAAGGCGTACAATCTTCAGGACCAAGGCATGGATACCGTCGAGGCCAATGAAGCGTTAGGCTTTTCGGCTGACTTGCGTGACTATGGAATCGGTGCCCAAATTTTGGTGGACTTAGGGATTAAGCAGATCAGATTGCTGACGAATAATCCGCGAAAAATTATCGGACTGGAAGGGTATGATCTTGCCGTTGTTGAACGTATCCCCCTTAAAATTCCGCATAACAGCCACAACAAAAATTATTTGAAAACAAAAAAAGAAAAGTTGGGGCATCTTTTATAAGTTGTCGGTGGTTTGCTTTCGTCATTTTTATAGGGTATATTTATCGAGTAGAAACTCTTTATGTCATTAAAAGTAAATAAGTTAAAGAAAAAACAAATACGAAAGTATGCGATTGTTGTTGCGGATTTTCATCCGATTATTGCGGAAAGATTATTGCAGGGATGTTTAGGGGAGTTTTCTAAACAAGGGGTGGGACAAAAAAATATTACGATTGTGCATGTCCCGGGCGCTTTTGAAATACCTGTGGCTGCACTGTGCTTGGCCCGTAAAAAAGATATTTGTGCGGTTGTGTGTTTGGGCGCGATCATTCGCGGTGAAACGTTGCATTATGATCTTGTTGCCCAACAAGCGGCGGCGGGAATTATGCAGGTTTCCCTTACGACTGAGAAACCTGTGATTTTTGGTGTTCTTGCGACGGATACGTTAGAACAGGTCAACCAAAGATCGCAACAGAAGGGTGATAACCGAGGGGCTGACGCAGCAGCGGTCGCGGTTAAGATGGCAAGCATTTTATAAATCAGCGAATATGAGAAAACGTAGTTTTGCCAGAGAATGCGCTTTAAAAATTCTTTATCAAAAGGATGCAACGGCCCGCTCTGTTGAGGCGACCGTTGACGAGTTTTGGAAATCCGACCTTATCAGTGATGAGGAAGACGACCTCGTCGAAGTTGATGAAGAAACCAAGGAATTTGCTGTGCGTTTGGTTTACGGCGTTTCTTTGGAGTTAAATTCCATCGATGCAAAAATTTCTTCTTATGCGACAAATTGGCAGTTAAAGCGCATGGCGATCATTGATCGCAATATTTTGCGGATGAGCTGTTTCGAATTTTTTTATTGTCAGGACATCCCGCCAAAGGTGAGCATCAACGAAGCTGTTGAGCTGGCCAAAAAATACGGTGACCTCGAGTCAAGCAAGTTTGTCAACGGCATTTTAGACAAAATCCACAAAACTGAAGTTATTTCCTTAAGACAGAAATTGTGAACCATTTCGCAGATCTCCACATGCACACTTTCTTTTCCGACGGAAGCCAATCGCCGGAATCGGTAGTTGAAGAAGCTTGCCATGCGGGGCTTTCGTGCATTTCGATAACAGATCATGATACGATGGCCGCAGTCAAAGCCGCGAAAGCGGCAGCCGCCGATTGGGGCATTGAAGTTATTCCCGGGATAGAGCTTTCAACGCAAGTGCAAGGCAAGGACATTCATATTTTGGGATATTTTATGGATTTAGAAAACTCCTGTTTGGTGCAGAAACTTGAGGAGTTTCGGGCGACTCGTTTTGCCCGTATTGCTCAGATGGTCGAGAATTTAAAAAAGCAGGGCGTCGACAATCTTTGTTTTGAGGATATCAAAGAGCAGGCCAAATCAGATGCATTGGGCCGGCCGCATTTGGCGGCGGCTTTAGTCGAAAAAGGTTGGGCTGCAAATTCGTGGCAGGCGTTTGATAAATTTATCGGAGACCAGTGCCAAGCGTATGTGCCTAAACATACGCAGACGCCGAAACAGGCTATTTCCCTTATCCGTCAAGCGGGGGGAGTTGCTGTTTTGGCGCATCCTATGGTGACTAACCGGGATGAGCTTATTGCGGGTTTTGTCGACGATGGTTTGGGCGGCATTGAAGTGTATTATCCTAATTGTCCGGATGCGGTTATTTTTTATTATGAAGGGCTTGCGCGAAAATATAAAATTTGTATGACTGGTGGCTCGGATGCGCATGGTAAAAACAAGACTAATACGTGGATCGGCAAAAGACGTATCCCCTGCGAGCTTGTGGAACAGTTGCGGGTACGGGCCAAAAGAGGATAGTCATTGCGACAATATAATTCTTATGACTGATCTTGATTTCATGAAGATGGCCTATCGTCAAGCCCTTAAGGGCCAAATGACGGCATCGCCAAATCCGATGGTCGGCGCGCTGATCGTTAAAAACGGTAAGATCCTTTCTCAAGGCTTTCATCATCATCGCGGCGGCCCGCACGCTGAGATTGTCGCGATGCAAAAAGTCAAAGGCCCTTTGGATGGTGCAAAACTTTATGTGACGCTAGAGCCGTGCTTTCATTTTGGTCTTACCCCGCCGTGTGTGGATGCCATTCTGGCTTGTGGAATTAAAGAAGTTGTCGTCGGTATGATTGACCCAAACCCTTTGACAGCTGGCAAATCCATTGCTAAATTACGAAAGGCTGGCATCAAAGTCAGGGTGGGCGTTTTGCAGGAAGAGCTGGCTGTTTTAAATCAGTCTTTTATAAAATATATTACAAAGAAAATGCCTTTTGTTGTTGCTAAAACCGCGCAAACCTTAGACGGCAAAATTGCCACAGCTGTTGGCCAGTCGAAATGGATCACGTCGGAAGCGAGCCGTAAATTAGCCCATGACTACCGCAATCAATTTGACGCAATTTTAGTCGGCATCAACACGGTTTTAAAAGACAACCCTGCCTTAAATGCACCGTCGAAAGCTTTGAAAAAAATCATTGTCGATTCTTCTTTAAAAATTCCATTGGATGCAAAGATTTTTAAAAATACCATCCCGCAGAACTGCTTTATGGCGACGACTAAAAAAGCGGACAAGAAAAAAATCGCCCTGTTAGAAAAGCGCGGTGTTCAAGTCGTGATTTGTCCTGATAAAAACAGCCAAGTCGATTTGGGATGGCTGATGCGAGAATTGGCTCGACGTAAAATCGCAAAGATTTTGATCGAAGGCGGCGCAAAAATAATCGGTTCGGCTCTTAAAGCTAAACTTGTGGATAAAATGATTTTTTTCGTCGCTCCTAAAATCATTGGTGATCAAAATGCGCAGAGTTCTATTGAGGGATTGGATATTTTGACACTTTCAAAAGCCGTTGGGTTGAAAAATTTAGAATGTCGTAAAATTGGTGAAGATCTTTTTTTTGAAGCAGACATTAAGCAGAGGTAGGTGAGTATGTTTACGGGCATCGTTGAGGAGCAAGGGACGGTTACGGCGCTACTTTGTCGTGAAAACTTGTTTGTTCTAAGTGTAAAAGCGGATAAGGTTGTTGGGGGCATTAAAAACGGCGATAGCGTTTCGGTTAACGGCGTGTGCCTGACTGTCACTGGCCGCAAGGGGAAGGTTTTAAGTTTTGATATGATGAAAGAAACTCTTTTGGCAACGACGTTAGGTGATGTCAAGGTTGGAGATAATGTTAATCTGGAACGGGCGATGAAAGCGGATGGACGTTTTGGCGGGCATTTTGTGACGGGGCACGTCGATGGCGTGGGTATTATTAATCGTATTGTTAAAATTCCTAATTATGTCGAGTTCGAAATTACTCCGCCCAAAAAGTTTATGCGCTATGTGGTTGCTAAAGGTTCGGTTACGCTCGACGGGATTAGCTTGACGGTTGGGAAAGTTTCTAAAAATACTTTGAGTGTTTATCTTATTCCCGCAACGCTTAAGATTACGACTTTTGGGCAGAAAAAACAAGGCGACCGCGTGAACGTTGAGACAGATATTTTGGCGAGGTATATTTTAAGATAAGGGGCTTGGTCAAGACCTTCAATTCCTCCGATATCGGGGAAATTGGACTGAAACTGTCGCGGTAGAGACAGTTCGTCTGCCCTGCGAAGCAGGAAGTCCTCTCGACCTTTGCATGGCGAGCGAGTGCCAACAGTCAGCAGGCTGTGGTCGGGGGAGTTAATTTGATCAACTTTACTGTGAGTGATAAACTTGCAGCGGGTTTTATTTTAACTAAAACATAGGAGGGATTGATGAAAAGGGTTTCAATTTTTACAACGCTGTTTTTTATTTCTTGTTTATTTCAACTGTCTTGGGTATACGCACAAGAAGATCAAATTGTTGATAAAAATCCTATTATTGTTGAGTTTAAATTAGTTTGCGATCGCAATAGTGATGAATGCGTAAAAGTTATTGCCGCAACTACTGGAGAAGAGTTGTATGTTCAAAAAGCTGCCGTCCTTAATTTAGAGGATGTGAGTTCTGCGGAAGTGGAGAGCGAAGAAACTCCAGATGAAATTGCCGATGTATTAAATAAAGCAGGTTTGAAACCTGATTCAAAAAGCAACTCTTTGAAACTAAACTTAAATGATAAAGGTAAAGAAAAGTTGAGCAAAACAACTTCGCAGAACATTGGTAAACGAATAGCGATATTTATTGATGGAAATCTGATCTCAGCTCCTAATATATATGAGCCGATTTCAGATGGTGAGCTAGCAATCACTTATTCTTCTTCTTTTGATAAGGCGAAATTAATTGCGGAGCGTATTAATCAGGCTAAAGAACTTAATAATAAAAAGAAGTAGTTAATTTTGTTTCTTCTGAGTTTAGTCAGTCCCAGAATTTATCCACCTAGGGGAACTTATTTTGCCGGAATGCCCAAATGGGCGTTGCGGCAAATTTATTTTCAAAAGACGACCGCTATCCAAACCCAGTTCTTAATTCTCTTGAGTATTGTTAATCATTTTAACTTTGGTATAATACGCTCCTATGTCAAAACGGGTCGTCATCACGGGCTTAGGGATTCTCAACGGCGTTGGCAAAAGCCGCGAAGATTATTGGCAGGGCCTTAAAGAAGGCCGCGTCGGGTATAAACCGATTACGCTTTTTGATACGTCCAAGTTTAGAGTTAACGTGGCCGGCGAGGTCAATGATTTTGACGCGACAATTTACATGGGCAAAAAGGGGTTGCGCACGCTTGACCGCAGCATTAAGCTTATGGTCTCGTCCGCCAAATTAGCGATAGATGACAGCGGCTTTGTTATTACTGACGAAAATACCGACGATGTCGGCGTTTCGGTGGGCACAACGCTGGGCAGTTTAAAAAGTATCGCTGAGTTTGACGAAGTGACATTGCGCGAAGGCCCGCGGTACGTTAATCCCGCTTTATTTCCTAACACTGTTATCAATTCTCCAGCCAGTCAAGTCTCGATTTGGCATAAAATTAAAGGATTTAATACGACCCTTTCGACGGGCTTTACCGCTGCAATCGACGCGATGAGCTATGCGTATAATTTTTTGCAATGGGATCGCGCGAAGGTCATTTACGCTGGCGGGGTCGAGGAGCTTTGCTGGCATACGTTTTTTGGATTTCATACGTTGCAATTTCTTTCTGGATCCAAAGAAAAGACCGAGTTTGTCAATTGCCCTTTTGACAAAAGACGAAACGGCATTACCTTCGGTGAAGGGGCGTGTCTTTTTTGTATGGAAGATTACGAACATGCCAAAGCGCGCAATGCCCGGATTTTAGGCGAGATTGCGTCGTTTGGGTATAGTTTTGATCCGTTTCGTTTAAATCGCTATAATCCGCGCGTGACAGGTCTTAAACTGGCGATGCGAGCGGCGTTGGATAATGCGGGACTGATGGCGACCGACATTGATTATATTTGCGCGAATGCCAATTCGACAAAGTCGGCGGACAAATATGAATGTGTTGCGATCAAGGATGTTTTTGGAAGTCATGCGAAAGTCGTTCCCGTCAGTTCGGTTAAGTCGATGGTCGGCGATTGTTACAGTGTGACGACGGGTTTTGCAGCGGCTGCAGCTTTGGGGGCGATTTATGAAAATTTCATTCCTCCGACGATCAATTATCAAGTGCCGGACCCGGATTGCGATTTAAATATTATCGCCAATAAAAGTGTGTCAGCGAATTTGAAAAATGTCCTCGTCGTCGGCTTTGCGCCCAGTGGCGCAAATTCGTGCATGGTCCTGCGCAAATACGAGCCTTAAGGAGAGCGAATCATGGAAAAAATGTTGAAAGACAAAGTGGCGGTTGTGACAGGCGGTGGGCGGGGGATTGGACGGGAAATTGTGCTGATGCTCGCCTGTGAAGGCGCTAACGTGGCGTTTAATTTTCAAAAAAATCAGGATGCTGCTTCGGCGCTCGAAAAAGAAGTCCGCAGTCTTGGCGTGCGCTGTCAGGCAAGGTGTGTGGATATTAAAGACAGTGCCTCTGTTAAGGCATGGATTGCGGCGACAAAAGAAGAATTTGGCCGCTTGGATATTTTGATCAACAATGCCGGCATTGTTCGCGACAAGGCGCTTATGATGATGAGCGACGAAGATTGGAAGGAAGTTGTCAACACCAATTTAGACGGTATGTTTTATGCCTCGCGTGCGTGTATTGTTACTTTTCTAAAACAGCGTCATGGCGATATCGTCAATATTTCGTCGGTCAGCGGCATTACCGGTTTGCCGCGGCAGGTCAATTATTCGGCAACCAAAGGCGGGATGAACGCCTTTACCAAAGCGCTGGCCAAGGAAGTTTCGGCTTACGGGATTCGTGTTAATGCGGTGGCCCCCGGACTTATTAAAACCAATATTACTGACGAGATGGATGAAAAGCGCAAAGAAGAAATTTTAAAAACAATTCCGTTGGGCCGTATTGGAGAGGCCGAAGAAGTGGCCAACGCGGTAAAGTTTTTGTTAAGTCCGGCGGCTAGCTATGTGACGGGACAAGTCATTGCTGTCGACGGTGGATTGACGATGAGATAGGGATTAGCGGGTGACGCGAAGTAAAATTTAAGATGAAAGGGTCTAAAGATATGGAACTAAATATTCAGGACATTCAAAAAGTTATTCCGCACCGTTTTCCGTTTCTTCTAATCGATAAAGTGTTGGATCTTAGGCCCAATGAAAAGCTCGTGGCCCTTAAAAATGTTTCAGTTAACGAACCGTACTTTGTCGGCCATTTCCCCGACGAAAAAGTGATGCCCGGCGTTTTGATTATTGAAGCGATGGCGCAAGCGGCGTGCGTTTATTTTTATTACAGCAAGAATTTGCAAGGCAAAAATCTGGTCTATTATTTAGCACGTGTGGAAGCAAAATTTACAACGCCTGTTGTTCCCGGGGATCAGTTGCGAATTGAAATCACGACGGTCAAAATGCTGCCTAAGGCCGGATTTTTAAAAGCGCAAGCTTTCGTTAAAGACAAGATGGTTGCCGAATCTGAAATCGGTTTTGGAGTTAAGGAAGTTTAAAATTATCAAGGAGATTTTATGAGTAAGATCGATAAACAGCTGCGTGTTGAAACACTGGCTCTTCATGGCGGACAAGAAGCGGATCCGACAACAGGTTCGCGGGCGGTGCCGATTTATCAAACGACTTCGTATCTTTTTCGTGACACAGAACATGCGTCGAATCTTTTTTCGTTAAAAGAGTTCGGCAATATTTATACGCGGCTGATGAATCCTACGACCGATGTTTTAGAAAAGCGTATGGCTGCGCTTGACGGGGGTGTAGGCGCCTTGGCGCTCTCTAGTGGGATGTCGGCGATTATGATTGCGATTATGAATATCGCCCAAAACGGCGATGAAATCGTTTCGGCGGACAATCTTTATGGCGGGACGCACACGCTTTTTCGTCATACTTTTAAACGCATGGGCATCAAGGTTAATTTTGTCAATTCGCAAAAACTTGAGGATTTTCAAAAAGCGATAACGCCTAAAACAAAGGCGATTTTTGCCGAAATTGTCGGCAATCCGAAGTTGAACGTTACGGATGTTGAGGCATTAGCCAAGATTGCGCACAAAAATGGTATTCCTTTGATCGTGGATAATACGGCTACGCCGTATATTTTTAGACCGTTTGATTTTGGTGCGGATATTTCGGTTTACTCGACGACAAAATTTATTGGCGGGCATGGAACGTCTATTGGCGGCGCGATTGTGGATTCTGGAAAGTTTGATTGGACCAATGGAAAATTTCCGATTATTGCCGAACCGGATCCCAGTTATCATGACCTGAATTTTGTTGAGGCGCTTAAGCCATTGGGAAATATTGCCTACATTATCAAGTGCCGCGTGTCGCTTTTGCGGCCGATGGGGCCGGCGATGTCGCCGTTTAATGCGTTTATGTTTTTGCAGGGCTTGGAAACTTTGCATTTGCGTATGCCACGACACTGTGAAAATGCGCTGGCGGTGGCGAAGTTTTTGGAAAGTCACAAAAACGTCGCTTGGGTCAATTATCCGGGGCTAAAAACAAGTCCCGAATTTAAGAAAGCCAAAAAATATTTGCCAAAAGGTGCCGGCGCCCTAGTAGGTTTTGGGATCAAGGGTGGCCTTGCCGCGGGTAAGAAATTTATTAATTCTCTGCAACTTATTTCACATCTGGCTAATATTGGCGATGCCAAAACTTTGGCCATTCATCCGGCCAGTACGACGCATTCTCAGTTACGGCCGGAAGATCAAGTCAGTGCTGGGGTGACCCCTGATTTTGTCCGCTTGTCGGTGGGGATTGAACATATCGATGACATTCTCGAAGACATCGACCAATCGCTCAAAAAAGCGGTGAAGGCTTGATGAGGCACGTTTTATTTCTCGTTGAAAGAACAAATTGACGGCTATTGGGTGCAATGTTAGAATACCAAATTCATTTTTGAAAATTATGATTTATCGGGATTTATTCCTGCTAGAGAGTGTGTTTGCAGGAGATTTCTGAAGGTTGGTTTTTGTTTTACGGGGAGTAGCCCCGCTTAAGGTTAAAGCCTGGCGGGACATTTCTGAAGGTTAGTTTTGATTTTATCGGGGAGTAGCGCAGGTGGCTAGCGCGCAACGTTCGGGACGTTGAGGTCGTGGGTTCAAATCCCACCTTCCCGACCAGATTTATAAATGGCAAAGTGGGATTTGAAGCCGACCCGAGCGCCACTGGTTCGAGAGAGGGCGGCCGGCTTCGGATGAGTCCCGCGAGAGCGGGACGAGGGAGAAGAAATCCCACCTTCCCGACTAAATATATATCATCCTTCCCAATTTCCTACCTTTATATAATGCTTTTTTCATTGAAAGGAGCTGGATATGTCTGAAGTTAACATCCAACCAAATTTAGAAATCGAGCGCAACTGGGCGATGCTGGCTCATTTTTTGGGGTTAGTCCCGATTCCGCTCGTCGGGATTTTGGGCCCGCTGGTTATTTTGCTAATTAAGAAAGGCGAATCGACTTTTGTTGAAATCAACGCCCGTGAAGCGATGAGTTTTCAAATTACCGTTTTGATCGCCGTGATGATTTCGGCTTGGCTGTGCTTTTTTTTGATCGGATTTTTATTGCTTGGGATCATTTTTATTACGAATTTTATTCTGGTTATCAGCGCTGCGATCAAGGCTAAAAAAGGCGAAAATTTTCGGTATCCGTTTTCTTTAAGGTTCTTCTAGTGATGAAAGTCCAGGCACATGTTTATTTTTCGGGAATTGTTCAGGGCGTTGGATTTCGCTACACGACAGAGCGTTTTGCTTGCGACTTAGGGTTAGTTGGCTGGGTCAAAAATCTTTCGGATGGCCGTGTTGAAATGACAGCGCAAGGTCCCCAAAGCAAGGTTGAAGAATTGATCAAACAGTTAGAACTTCATTTTTCCGGGTCGATACAACAGACGGATGTTTCTTATTTTTCTGCATCAGGCAATTTTAACGGTTTTCGCGTAATCTAATCATGGACAAAAAACAAGCCGCTTTAGAAATCAAAAAGCTTAGCCAACAGATCAGTGCTCATAATGAGCGTTATTATAATCTTTCTGATCCGACGGTCAGCGATAGCGAGTATGATGCGCTTTTAAAACAACTCATCGCCCTCGAAGAAAAATTTCCGCTTCTTAGAGACCCGGATTCACCTACCCAAAGAGTTGGGGCTGTTTTATCCGTCGCCGGGCAAACCGTTGAGCATCGGATAAAGATGCTTTCGTTGGACAACACCTATTCGATTGAAGATTTAAACGACTGGTTTGGGCGGGTGGCCAAGGGGTTGAAGGATGAAACTTGTGAGTTTGTGGTGGAACTTAAGATCGACGGGGTCAGCGCATCTTTAAGTTATGAAAACGGCCGCTTTTTGTTGGGGGCAACGCGCGGGGATGGTGTAACGGGCGAGGATGTGACAGCGAATTTAAAAACAGTCCGCTCTATTCCGCTTAAGCTCCGCCACCAATCGGGGCAGTCTTTGCCGAGGTTGTTCGAAGTGCGCGGCGAAATTTATATTAACCGCAAAGAATTTTTGCAGATCAATCAACAGCGGCAGAAACAGGGGGAAGAAGTTTTTGTTAATGCCCGCAACTTGACGAGCGGTTCGTTAAAATTGTTGGACTCGCGCCAAACAGCTCTGCGTCATTTGGAGTGTTTTGTCCATTCCTTCGGGACTCTGGAGGGCAACGTTTCTGTGGAAACACAGTGGGAGTTTTTGTCGGCGGCAAAAAAGTATGGTTTTATGGTTAATCCCGAAAGCTGCTTATGCAAAAACATCGACGAGGTTATCGCTTTTTGTCAGAAATGGCAACAAGAGCGTGACACTTTGCCTTATGAGGTCGACGGCATTGTCATTAAGGTCAACCGACTTTCGCAGCAGCAAAAGTTGGGCACGACTTTAAAAAGTCCGCGTTGGGCGGTTGCTTTTAAATTTCCGGCCCGTCAGGCGACGACCAAAATTTTGGCGATCGATGTGCAAGTCGGGCGTACGGGGGTTTTGACGCCGGTAGCCAAACTAGAGCCGGTTGAGTGCGGCGGGGTGACGATTTCTAATGCAACGTTACATAATTTTGAGGAAATTGCACGCTTGGGTGTTGGCGTCGGTGATCGTGTGTTGATCGAACGGGCGGGCGACGTGATTCCAAAAATTGTAAAAGTCGTTGAGCCAGCAGAGCGGCATGGCAAAGATTTTGTGGTGCCGAAGGTTTGTCCGGCTTGCGGCGGTGAAGTTGTGAAGGTCAATCTGGAAGATGTGGCCTATCGCTGTATTAATGCGTCGTGCCCCAAACAATTGGAGCGATCCATTTTGCATTTTGCCTCTCGCAAGGCGATGGATATCGAAGGCATGGGAGAGGCGCTGGTTAAACAATTGCTCGACAAAGGCTGGGTCAAGAATTTTGCGGATATTTATGCGCTTAATAAAGAGCAGCTGGTTGAACTGGAATTATTCAAAGAAAAAAAGGCCGAAAATTTATTGGCGCAAATTGCGAAAAGTAAAACACAATCCTTGTCGCGTTTGCTGTATGCTTTAGGCATTGATAATATCGGCGAAAAGGCCGCTTTTGTAATTGCTCAGCGTTTTGGGGAAATGAAAAATTTGCTTGGTGCAGCCAAAGAGCAGATCGACGATATTCCTGAGGTCGGAGAAGTCATGGCGCAATCGGTGCATCGTTTTTTGCATCAGCCTTCGACAGCAAAGCTTCTGGAGTGTTTGCAAAAATCTGGGCTTAATATGAAAGAAACGACCCTTAAGCGCGCAGGCAGGTTCTCAGGCAAAAAGTTTGTTTTTACCGGCGAGCTTAAAGGATTGTCCCGGGGCAAGGCCTCAGAGATGGTGCGCAACTTAGGCGCAGAGGTCATCGATTCGGTCAGTAAAGGTACGGATTTTGTCGTCGCAGGGGATAACCCGGGATCTAAATATCAAAAAGCGGTTACGCTTGGAGTCAAAATTTTGAATCTTCAACAGTTTATGGAGCTTTTAAATGAATAAAATGTATTTGCATAATTTTCGTTGGGTTGTTGCGTTTTTGCTTGTTTTTGTCGTCGGCACAACAAGCGGGTGCGAGACATTGCGCAAAAAGTTTACGCGCCGAAAAAAGAATCAGGTTATCGAGAATCAACAGGTTGCGATTTTAGACCCGATCGATTATCCGGATAAGGTCAAGTCCTCTGATCAGGCTTATCAGGAACATTATGCGCTGTTGAAAGTTTGGATGAGCGATTTGACATTGATCGTCGAAGATAATGCCAATGAAAAAAAGGTCCTTTATACTTTAAGCCAAATGAAAGAACAGTTAATGGCGATGCGCGCTTTTCTTAAAGAGACAGTGCAAAATCAAATGGATGTTTATTTAAAAGAAGTTGACGATTTGAGTTTGGAATTTAAAAAGTCCGAGGCGTTTCGCAGCAAACCTGCGGTTGTTTCGCGGATACGTACGTTGAGCCGCAATGTGCGAAACGATTTTGCGCCGCAAAAAGTTTCAGAAAGTTTAGTCGCGCTTTAAGGGCAGTTTTTAAGATTATGAAAGATGCTATTGAAAATTTTATTAACTATCTTTCTGTCGAGCGTGGGTTAGCGCAAAATACGCTTTTAGCTTACCGGCTGGATTTGGAAAAGTATTCCAAGCATTTGTCCGAAAAGCAGATCGCGTCAATCGCAGAAATTAAGCGCGAGCATGTGACCGAATTTATTTTTACGCAAAAACAGCAAGGGTTGTCGACTACGACGATTTGCCGAAGTTTGGCAGCTGTCAAAATGTTTCACCGGTTTTTGGTCCGCGAGCATTTAGCGCCAGCGGATCCGACGAATCTTGTTGAAACGCCCAAGCTTTGGAAACGTGTTCCCGACGTGTTATCGCAAACAGAGATCGATGCGATGATCCGCGCTGCCCTTGGCAAAAAGCCCCAGCAAATCCGCGACCATGCGATTTTGGAATTGTTTTATGCTAGCGGAATGCGTGTCTCCGAATTAAGTCAATTGAAAGTCGAGAATGTCAATTTGCAAGTGGGTTATGTTCGCTGTTTAGGCAAGGGAAGCAAGGAACGGGTCATTCCCATTGGGATGCGTTCGCGGGAGTCGATCAAAAAATATTGCGACTTCGCGCGGCAAAGGCTTTTGAAGTCGCATTTGTCGTCGGACCTTTTTGTGAGCCGTTTAGGAAGAAAAATGACGCGCCAGTCTATTTGGCAGATTATTAAAGATTGTGCAAGGAAAGCGAATATTAAAAAAGTCATCAAGCCGCACACGCTGCGCCATACGTTCGCAACGCATCTTCTGCAGCATGGTGCGGATTTGCGTTCGGTGCAGGAAATGTTAGGCCATGCCGATATTGCAACAACACAGATTTATACGCACGTGGATCGCGACCGTTTAAAGACAGTCCACAAGCAGTTTCATCCTCGGGGTTAAATTATGAAAATGGATTTTGGTAGCTTGGATTCCAGAATTTTAATAGATTTGAAATCTGTCGGCCAAAAGGCACAACAGCTGGGCTTTAAAGCGTATCTTGTCGGCGGAGTGGTCCGTGACTTGCTCTTAGGGCAGAGGAGTCTGGATTGGGACATTGTTGTTGAGGGAGAGGCGATTGTTTTGGCTAAAGCTTTGGTCCTCGGGATCGAAACCCGACTTGTTGCCCACGCGCAGTTTGGTACAGCAACCCTTACCTTTGCTGACGGAAATGTCATGGATCTAGTCAGTGCTCGCAGCGAACATTATCCGCATCCGGGTGCTTTGCCGGTTGTCAAAAAGGGGACCTTAAAGGAGGATCTTTTTCGTCGGGACTTTACAATCAATGCCTTGGCCGTCAGTTTGAATCCTGACTCTTTTGGACAGTTGCAGGATTTTTACGGCGGGTACGAAGATTTGAAAAATAAGAAAATCCGCGTTTTGCATGAAAAAAGTTTTGTGGATGACCCGACGCGGATTTTGCGCGCGCTGCGCTTTGCATCGCGATTTAATTTTAAACTTGAAACCAAAACGCTACGGTTTTTAAAAGACGCTCTTGCCCAACAAGCGCCGTTGACGGTCAAGGCGCCTCGGTATTTTGCGGAATTTCGAAAAATATTTTCTGAAAAATCTCCACTAGCCTGTTTAAAACGCTTGGCGCATTTGGGCGCGTTGGATTTTATTGCGACTGGGTTTGTTGCCGACTGGAAACTTCTTTTGCGTTTAGAGAAGCGCGTCAGGCTTCTTGAGAAAACAGATTTTTATTTTGCAAAAGACTGGTCGGGAGTTTTTCTGTTGGCTTTTTTTGCCCACGCCAGCCAAGATCAGATGAAACATTATGTGAAACGTTTTCACCTGACAAAAGAAGAACGTCTGCGTTTGTTTTTACTTGATGAAATCCCGGCGATTGTCGGTCAGCTTAAAGTTTCGGGCTTGACGGCCAGCGACATTTATGAAATTCTCGACCCGCTCGAGCTGGAAATAATTTACTTTA
>CAYNSM010000036.1:0-17692 GCA_964400065.1 uncultured Planctomycetales bacterium | reverse complement strand
TGATGCTTATTGGGTTGTTGTTAAATATTTCGCGGATTGAAGATTGCGCATGAAATCTTTGAAAATTGTATTGGCTACAGGTGGCAGCGGGGGACATATTTTCCCGGCGTTAGTTACTGCTCAGGAATTAAAAAAACGCGGGCATGAAATTATTTTTGCCGGAAGCTTCAAACAGTCGGGCGTAAAAATCCAATCTGCGGGTTTTGAATATTTTGAAATTCACGCGAAAGGTTTTTCGATGCGTTCGCCTCTGGCGGTTTTTCAATTTGTTTTGGCTGCAGCGCAATCCTTTTTTGAATCCCAGCATATTTTAAGGCAAGTTAAGCCGCAGATTGTCGTCGGATTTGGCGGGTATGGATCTTTTACGATTGTTTTGGCCGCTTTTTTGCAGCGAATCCCGACTATGATACAGGAACAAAATGTCGTGCCTGGAAAAGCCAACCGGGTACTTTCATTTGTTGTCCAAAGAATTGCCGTCGGGTTTAAAGAGGCCAAAGAAAGTTTTTCGGCCTCCAAAGTTTTGGTGACCGGTTGTCCGGCAAGGCCACTCTCTGCGGTGGTTGACCGCAATGGTGCTTTTGAAAACTTTGGTTTTGCACAAGGGTTAAAAATTATTCTTGTTTTAGGCGGCAGTCAGGGAAGCCGGCGGATCAACGCCGAGTTTGTCAAAGCCGCCGAAGGCTTGAAAGCCAAAATGAATTTTGGGGTCATTCATCTTTGTGGTGCAAGTGATGTTGAGCTTTGCAAAACCGCTTATCAAAGAATGGGGATTGCCCACTGGGTAGCGAGTTTTACCGACGAGATATTTAAGGCGTATACCATTGCGGATTTAGTCGTCAGCCGGGCTGGGGCGATGACGGTAACGGAGCTTTCGGCATTTTGTTTACCGGCGATTTTAATTCCTTACCCTTACGCTGGTGGTCATCAGAGGGAGAATGCTTTGGTTTTGACAAGGACAAAGGCCAGCTGTTTGATCGATGAAAAAGATTTAACGACCGACGTTTTAGAGAAGGCTTTAAGTCAGATGTTAACGAATCCCATCCCTAAAGAGCAAATTAAAATCGCGTATGAAGGCATTTATCGTCCCGACGCTGCTTTTGTATTAGCCGATGAAATTGAGAGGTTAAAGGCGTGAAACAGTGGAGAAATTATCTTCAAATTTTTTCTCGAGAACAGTTGCGGGTCCTGCCCCTGCGGCACCCTACCGTCCTCGCAAGCTGCGGGCGGCAGGGTACCCGCCTTCGGGTCACCCGCTCAATGAGTTCAATATTTTTTGTGTGGGTGTTATTTTTTCTATCAAACTCCGTTGACGCAGAAGGCGAGTCATGGAAGAAGTATGACTCGCGTTATTTCGTGATTTATTACAAAAATGCACCGTTGGACTTTGTCGAGAATGTTTCCGAAACGGCACAAGAACTTTATGAAGAGATTCCGCGCAACTTGGGTTTTATTCGTTACAAGGGTTGGATGACCGATGAGCGGGCGGCGATTTATATTTATGATGACCAACAAGAGTATCAGTCGCATGCAAAGAATATGGAATGGTCAGCCGGTCAGGCAATTGTCGCGCAGAAAGAGATCCGGACTTTTCCGTCGGCGGCTGGCTTTTTTGATTCAACGCTTCCGCATGAATTAGCGCATATTATTTTTAGAGAGTTTATCGGCAACACACCGGTCCCCGTTTGGCTTGACGAGGGAGTTGCGATGTACCAGGAAAAAGCCAAACGCTGGGGAGCCAATAAAGTTGTCGGGCAAGCGATCAAGAAGGGCCAATTTATCCCCTTATCGCAATTGACTGCGCAGCGATTAAGCCAGGAAAAAGACAAAGAAATCATTAATATTTTTTATGCCGAAAGTGCGAGTATTGTGTATTATATGGTCGTTGAATTAGGGGAGGCGCGTTTTGAAAATTTTTGCCGCAAATTAAGCCAAGGCATTAATTTTGAGCAGGCTTTAGATGAGAATTACGGCCGTTTTCGCAATATTGAAGATTTAAACGACCGTTGGGTCGAATATCTTAAATCACAAATCAAAGAATAATATTTTATGCAATATCATTTTATCGGGGTTGGCGGGGTTGGTGTCGGGACTTTAGCGTCTTTGATGCTCGACAAGGGCCATACGATTAGCGGGTCGGACGTAAAAGAAAGTGCGCTTTCTGTTTTGCTTCGCAAAAAAGGAGCTCAAATCTTTATGGGCCACGCGGCCACCAACGTCGGGAATGCGGATTATGTTGTTTACTCTTCAGCGATTGGCTTTGACAATCCTGAGCTGCAGGTTGCCCGCCAAAAAAAGATTCCGATTCTAAAACGCGCTGAGCTTCTAGCGCAGATTATGGATAATCATATCGGCATCACAATTGCCGGTGCGCACGGAAAAACAACGACAACTTCGATGATTTCGCATTTGTTGCTCACCGCTGGGCTTAATCCCACAACAGCGGTCGGCGGAATCCTCAATGGCGCATCTTACAATGCGAATTTAGGCGGCGGAAAATATTTTGTTGCTGAAGTTGATGAAAGTGACGGGTCATTTCTTTATTTTGCTCCGCGCTATTCGATCGTGACGAATATCGATTTTGAACATTTGGATTTTTATCAGACATGGGAAAATATCGTCAAGGCCTACGAGCAATTTGTGGCGCGTACTTTGCCCGACGGGCTTTTGATCGGGTGCGGTGATGACACGCGTTTAAAGGAAATTCTTTTAAAAAGCAAGCGCAAGTATTTGACGTATGGCTTTTCGCCGGTCAATGATTTGCACACACAGACGATGCGTTTTGTCAATAATGAGTGTTGCTGCTGGGAATTTGACTGCCTTTTTAAAAACCAAAAGCTGCCGCGTTTTGAATTGACGATTCCCGGTCAGCATAATATTCTCAACGCAATGGCGTGCATTACGTTGGGGTTAGAGCTTAAAATTGATCCGGAAATCATTCAGAAGAGTTTGCGAAGTTTTTCTGGTGTTAAAAGGCGTTTTGAGCGAAAGGGGAATTTTAATGGGGTTGAAATTGTCGATGATTACGGCCATCATCCGACGGAAATCATTGCAACGCTCAAGGCGGCCCATTCGGTTAAGCAAAAGCGTTTGATTACCGTTTTTCAGCCGCACCGTTTTAGCCGGACAAAATTTTTGATGGAAGATTTTGTCAAAGCTTTAAGCCAGAGCGATGTTTTGATTTTGACCGATATTTATGCGGCCAGCGAAGAGCCGATTGCGGGAGTCTCATCGGAGATTTTGATGGAAAAAATTTTGCAAGCCGGCAAAACAGAGGCGCTGTATTTGAAAAAAGAAAATATCGTCGAGCATCTGGCGCGTATCGCCCAGCCGGGGGATTTGGTTTTGACTCTCGGCGCCGGTGACATTTATCGTATCGGCGAAGAGTTGTTAAAAGAATTGCAAACAAAAACGGTTTTGGAAAGACAATAAAATGACAGCCAATTCTGTAGAACCTGCGCAGTTAGGACGTATCGGCGTTTTGATGGGCGGATGCTCCTCGGAGAGCGAGATTTCTTTAAAGAGCGGCAAAGCTGTTTTTGAAGCTTTGACGAATGCCGGCTGTGACGCTGTTGCGCTAAAAATCAATACGACCAACCCGGATGAAATTTTAGCGCAGATCGCTGTAGCTGAGATTGACATTGCTTTTTTGGTTCTGCACGGAAAATTTGGCGAAGATGGGACAATTCAAACGATCCTTGAAAATGCCGGTATCGCTTACAGCGGTTCGGGGCCGCAGGCAAGCCGACTGGCGATGGACAAAGCCTCAACACAGATGCTTGTTCAAAAAGCGGGAATCAAAGTTCCGGATTTTTTTATTCTCGACAAAAAAGATCAGCCTGATGCTTTAAAGTTTTTGGAAAACTTTGGCGGTTGTCCCGTCGTCGTTAAACCATCCTGCGAAGGCTCAAGCATCGGGATTACGATTGTTCATCGTGTGCAAGATTTTTTGCCGGCGGTCGGCGCGGCCTTTGAGTTTGGAGAACGGATTTTGGTTGACCGCTATATTCAGGGCAAGGAAGTTACAGCCGCAGTTTTAGGGACAGAGGCTTTATCCTTAGTTGAGATACGTCCCAGGGGTAAATTTTTTGACTTTAGCTCAAAGTACCAAAAAGGTATGAGCGATTATGTCGTACCGGCCGAAATTGATGCGAATACCGCAGGTCATATCCAAGCGATGGCGCAAAAAGTTTTTCAGCTCATTGGTTGCCGTGATATGGCGCGGGCCGATTTTATTATTGATCAGAACAACCAAGCCTATTTTTTGGAAATCAACACAATTCCTGGCTTTACCTCAACGAGCCTTTTGCCGATGGCCGCAGCGCACAAGGGTTTAAATTTTGCCGATTTGTGTTTAAAAATTGCCAGCTTTGCCTGTGTACGGCGTATCCGTCAGAAAGTAGTTTAAAGTGGCTAAAAAAAACGAATCCGCTGGACAAAAAATTGCTGTCATTATTTTGCAATACTTTATTATTGTTGTCTGCATTGCTTTTGTGTTTTTTAGCGCTGTTCAGGGAATGTATTATTATTTGCGCACGTCGGCGATTTTTAAAATCCGTGAAGTTGTTTCCGACCAGTCGCTGTTGTTTATCCGCACGCGGACATTGGACCGGTTGATTGGGCAAAGTATTTTTGACGTCGATCTTTATGCGGTCCAGCGGCGTTTGCAGGTGGAATATCCGCAAATTGATCATTTGCGGATTTATCGGCAATTTCCAAACCGGATTTATGTTGATGCGATTAGGCGTGATCCGTTTGCGGTTGTTTCAACAAAGCGTCAGCAGATTTTGATCGATAAAGACGGGATTGTCTTGTCGCTTAGCGTTGGGGCCAATCACAAATTGCCGATTATCAGTGGTTTAAATTTGGAACAAAATGCGTTTGTCGGCAAACCGCTGCGGCATGCAGATGTAGCTTTAGCGACGGCGATTATTAAAAATATCCGGGAGAATGCTCATTTAGAATCGATGCCGGTTGCCAATTTGGATTTGACAAATCTTTCGCAGATTCAATGCGTTTTGGTCAATGGGATGAAAATTCTTTTGGCTGAAGATAAAATCCAGCAAAAAATTACGATGTTGGGGATCGTTGTTTCGCAGGGCAGGATCAAGCCCCAAGAGATCAATTATATTGACTTACGGTTTAAAGAACCGATTCTTAATAAGAAAATAAAAGATAAAAACGATATTTAAAGAATATTCGACGAGGTTTGTATGCTCAAGAATTTTGTGTCACGAAAATATTACTGCGGGTTTGATCTAGGATCGCTGAGCGTCAAGGCTGCTCTCATTAAGGATTTGGACAATCAACCTGCAGAGCTTTTAGGCGTTTATGAAATGAAAACCGCAGGATTTAAAAACGGGGCGCTCACCGATTTAAGCGAGCTTGCCGAGTGTGTGCATTTGACTATTGGCGGACTTTTGGGAAAGACTGGGATTAAGCTTAAAGATATTCATCTGGGTGTTGGCGGCGAGATGCTTCAAAAGCATTATTCCAGCGCGCTTATTCCGCTTTTAGAGCGCGGCAGTAAAGTGATTTCATCCAATGATTTGCGTAAGGTCAAGGCGCAAGCCAAAATTTTAGGCGCAGGCATTGAGGAGGATGTTCTCCATAATATTGCGCAGTACTATAAAGTCGATGATGTCAAAACCGCGCTTAATCCGATAGGGTTATATGGTCGTAAAATCGAGATCAACACACTGCTGCTTTTAGTTAAACATGTTCAAATGCAAAATTTGGTCAAAGCGGTCAATCAAGCTGGGTTTGATGTGGCCAATATTTTTTATACGTCTTATACTTCTTCGCAGGCGTGTTTGAGCGAATATCACCGTCGGCAGGGCTGTGTTCTAGTTGATATCGGTGCGCTTATGACCGACATTCTTATTTTTCATGATGGATTTTTAAAATATGTGGTTAATATTCCTTTGGGCGGAGAGCATTTGACGCAAAGCATTGCCAATCGTTTGGACATTTCATTTGAATTGGCAGAAGACATTAAAAAATCTTACGCTTTTGCCTTAAGTTCTCAAGGGCATAGCGATGAGGAAATTTTGATCAAGAATTCCGATGGGTACACACCGATAAAAAAAGAAATTATCGCCCAAGCTTTAGAGCCGGCGGTTGCGCGTTTTGTCGATTTGGTTTTGCAGGCGATTAAAAATTCAAATTTGGAAAACGAGATCAAAGCGGGAATGGTTATGATTGGCGGCGGTTGTCTTTTGCCGGGGCTTGAGGAGCGCATTGAACAGGCGGCCAAAATGCCGGTTAAGGTGGGTAAAATTAATATTACGACCAAGCGGTTGCCTTATGCGGCCAAGTACTGTGCAGCTGTTGGTTTAGCTTTGTCGGGATTATCGTATGCTCGGGGACGTTTAGCGTCGCAAGAGGGAAATTTAGGAATTAAACAAAAGATTTCCAACAAAGTTGTCGAGTTGTATCAAGAGTATTTTTGATTCGCCTTCTTTTATGTCTACTATTTAGAAAAGGCGAATCAACTCCAGGAGCTTTGCCAAGTTGTCGGCAAAGCGACGTGGAGCTTCCTCTGATTTGCGCATTTGGACGAAGCAGGATTAAATTGGACGTGGAGTTTCCCCTGACGGGAATCCCATCGAATTTAGTTGTCTGGAATATAACTGCAACGAAATCCTAGATTATCGTAGTGGTCCTCATAATTAAATATCCATGCCGAGTATAGCCCTCCGCGGCGTTCGTGTTCACCTGTTTTAAAACGACGGCCATGGTCGTCAGGGTCTGGACCGGAGTGAAAAACTCTTGGCTCATCAAATTTTCCGCCGCGAAATATTCCCATGTTTAAGTAAGCACCGATACGAATTAGACCAAAACCAAGCTGATCATACCAATCAGTCCCATAACTATTGGCAGGAAGAAAGGCATGGCTATTAGTAGCGCTTCTTGGGTCAGGTGGAAAAAGAAAAGGCGTTATGCGGGGATACTCTTCAATCGGTCCGTCATAATAATCATCAATCGGCGGTTTATTGTATTTTGTATCGTTGAGTTGATAAATTTCTGTATAAAGTCCAATGCCACTGCTAGTGAGTACTCCACCAGCATCAACCCACGAGTTCATGTTTCCGGCCATGTCCCAAATCTGCGTATTAGTGGTTAAAGTATTATTAAGTATAAATATTCTTTTTTGCCAGAAATCATTATGAAGTTTATCTATGCAATTGGGGTTATGCGTGCCAAAGCACGGATTGGAGTCTGTGGGATCAGCCGCCAAAAATGTTTGACCAGCTTCACAGCCAGCAGGAGCAGGAGATCCGCTACAATATCCGTCACTATGCCCTGTTGGAATATGACCAACCCCAACCGCATTGCCAGACCAGTTTAGTGTCTCATTTTCAATGCTATAAGCGACCGTCATCCATTCGGCGTTGGTGATCAGATGAAATTCTCCCGGAATTCCAGGTTTATTAAGTTTATTACAGGCTTCTTTGGCTTCTGCTAGAGTAAGATTTCCCCACGGCATGTCGGCCGCACGTGATTCGGGAATATAATCGCCGAGAATTCCTAAATTGGGATTATCGCTTGGATCATCAGTATCTTTATGGGGCGCCCCGGATGTTTTATCAACGGGTTTCATATGATATTTAGAAACACAAAAATCTTTGGTCGTTCCGGCGGCTAAATTCCTGGGGACAGGAACAAACCCTTCTGGACAGCAAGGAATACTGGGAACGCTGCCCATATAGACCCAGTTTGCCCCGTTACAATAGAGCATGACGCCTAAGTCGGTATCATATCTTTGTTGTCCGCTAACACCACAGCCAATCACACTTATGCCACAGATTAAATTAAATTTTTTGGTACCATCACAAAACTCCATGCGCTTGGTCGTTGTGTTAAATGTTTGTTGGCCTTGCACAGAACAAGCGCCAATCGATCTTTGATGGTCGGCCGGGACACCTATTGTTTCCCAGTCTGCATCGTTGAGCTGCTCCATCTGTTTGGTGCCGGGGTTATAGCGTGCTACTGAATCAGCATTTGCTTCTTGCACCCAGAGAGGTAAAGATAAAAAAATGCCAAAGCCGAGGCTGATAATCAAAAATTTTATTTTCATCGTGATAACCCTTTCAATGATTTGGTTTGCGCCGGCTCTGGTAAAAAGAAATATCCTTGAGGATCGTCTTAAGCCGGGTGACTTCGCTAAACATATAAAGCATCCAAAAAGAATTTAAAAGCATCAAAATAATGATGATATGTGTGCCGGCGTTTTGCTGGATCAAAAGCTGTTCGACAACATTGCCTTTGGTAGAATCGTGCGCAATATCAATGGTGCGAAACGTGTTCATTAAAAAGATGAAAAAAATGACGACGAGGATAAATTCAAAGAAGAGGATATAAAAATGCCGCATCATCCAACGCGACGCTTGCGTGTCCCATTGCCGGACTTTATTCATAAAATCTGAAAATGCCATCGGGATTCCTTAAGTTAAGGTGTTAAAACTGGTTTTCTGATAGTCTGAGCATTCTTTAAGGATTCAATTTGTTGTTGTTGCTCAAGAATTTGCCGGGATTGCGCTTTTAATTGTTGGTCAAGAGTTTGATTTTGATTTTTGAGTTCTTTGACCGCTTCGATTAAAGGGGCAATCAGCGAGGCATAATCAACACTTTTATCGCCTTCTTGGCCATAAACAACCTCAGGAAATATTTTTTCGACATCTTGCGCGATAACGCCGATATGTTTTCGATGATCTGTTGGTCTGTCTTTCCACTCAAAAGAAACACCCTTGAGTCGTGAAATTTTATCAAGAGCGTTTATGACAGGAGCAATATCCTTTTTAAGATGTACGTCCGAGCTGTAAGTGGTGGAATTGACCTTGATGTCTCCATTGACTTGAAGTTTGAAAGTTAATGGTCCACTATTCGCAATTCCAACATTACCATCCTTATCAATGGTCAAAACATCACCATTGCGAGCATCAACGTTGTTTGAGCTGATCCTCAAATAGGGTAAAGTGTTGGCGGCAGCGGGTGGACCGATGAGAGCGTTTCCAGCCAGTTCAAGAATAGCTGAAGGTGCCGTATCGCGTATGCCTAAGAATCCGTTTCCACTTAAATGGAACTGTTCAATCGCTGCTGCTGCGGCGGAGCCATCACGCAAGAAAATTCCTAAAGAAGATTGCAAGGAACCTGCAGTTAAATTTTCAAAAAGAGCACGAATGATGGTATGGTCACCAGCGGCTCCGGCAAAAGCTATTTTGCCCCCCGGGCCTTGTGGGTTGACTATGGAAGACATGTTTTGTAGACGTATGTAAGTTGGTGAAATGGCAGGATTCTTATCGCCGCTTAAAATGTGCAGATAACTTGTCGGATCATTTGTTCCGATGCCGACATAAGGTTGTCGGACGTCGACGTTGTTGTATAGAGCGAAATCCCGTAGGTAGTATTGATCAATCTGAGCAATGCTGTCAAATCTTGCATTTGCTGGAGTATTTTCAACTCGCCAGAGTCCGTCACCGATTCCCACCCAATTTCCGAAGCGACATTGATAAATAAGCCTATCATCCTCATTTGTGTACAATGTTCCTTCTTGTCCTGTTGAACAGGTTAGTCCAAGGTCCTCTCGCGGCACAAGACGCATGCGATCATAAGCGCCATAAGGGGCTGGGTAATAAGAGGTTAAAGTGATTGTGTTTACAGGGCCAGCAGCAAAAGTTAAAGATGCGAAATCTAAAACAAAAACAAGAAGGAAAAGAAAGCGCTTCATTAAAAACTCCTTTATAATAAATTGTACTAGTGGTACATAGTATTTAATATAAAGTCAACTTTGTCAAGGCAGATAAAAAACAAAAACGGCGTATTTTCTAAATTATGCTACAAAACTTCCGGCTCTTGAAACCATCTCTTTTAGTCTTCGTGTTGGCGTGTGTTTTTTGGGCCTACTGGCCGTCGCTTTTTAACGGTTTTACTTGTTGGGACGACAATCTTTATGTCGTTGAAAATGAAACCATCCGCCATCTTTCATGGTCGTCGTTGAAAACGATTTTTACGACCGATGTGTCGCTTAATTACACACCTCTGACAAGCTTGTCCTTCGCGGGAGAATATCATCTCTTTGGGTTAAATCCGTTTTATTATCATTTGGATAATCTGCTTGTGCATTTGGCAGTTGTCGCATTGGTTTTTATTTTTTCTTTGCGCTTATCGTTATCTTGGACGGTCGCTGTGCTTGCGGCGCTTATTTTTGGCCTTCATCCGATGCATGTTGAGTCTGTCGCGTGGGTCACGGAACGAAAAGATGTACTTTATGCGTTTTTTTATATGTTGGCACTTGTGTTTTATTGGAATTATCTGGAAGGGAAGTCAAAGGTTTCTTATTTTTCGAGTTTGATTTGCGGAGTGCTAAGTATTTTGTCTAAGCCGATGGCCTTGAGCTTGCCGCTTGTACTTTTTGTTCTTGACTGGTTTTGGGGACGCAAATTAGAACGAAAATTGTTTTTTGAAAAGATTCCGTTTGGCCTTTTGATTTTTCCGATCGCTTGGCTGACGTATAGTCTTAATGCCCGGGCCATTGAGCTTAAATTTCCCGACGCTGTTTTGACTTGGGTTTGGACATTGACGTTTTATTTGAAAAAGTTTCTTCTCCCATTTGATTTTTTGCCTTTGTATGAACTTCCTTTTCCCGTCAAATTAAACAATCCGGAATTTATCGGCGCTCTGATTATTACCATTTTGATCGTCTCGAGCCTAATTTATTTTCGAAAAAACCGATGGCTCGTGTTTGCGTTTCTCTTTTATTTTGTTTCGATCTTTTTTCTGCTGCGGTTTGACAGCAGGGCAGATCTTTGTGTTGTCGCGGATCGATTTATGTATTTGCCCAGCGTTGGATTTTGTATTTTGGGGGCCGTTTATTTTCGGCGGTTATTTTTGTGGACTAAAAGTCAAAACAAGTTATTTTCTGTCGGGCTTTGTGTGATTGCGGTTGGCTGTTTGCTGTTTTTGGGAGTGACAACGTTTCATCAAACAAAAATTTGGGGCGACGGGATTGCGTTTTGGAATAAAGTCCTTAAAAATTATCCAGCCAACGCGCTTGGGTATAATCAGCGCGGGCTTGCCTACAAAGAACGCTGGGATTTAGAAAGTGCATTAGCCGATTATTCTCAAGCCATTGCGCTTTTGCCGGCGTATGATTTTGCGTTGACGAATCGCGGGATTGTTCATAAAGAAATGGGAAAATTTGAGCAGGCATACGACGACCATACGCAGGCAATTGCGGTCAATCGGGATTTTAGTGAGGCGTATCTTAATCGTGGAAATGTTTTGTTTTCGGCCGGAGATTTTAAAGCGGCGATTGCTGATTACACGAAAGCCATTGGCACAATTGGAGTTTCGGCTCGCCGAAACTCAACGGCCTATCGCGCAGAAAGCTATAGCCGTCGAGGTTCAGCTTATTTTTTCATGAAAGACTATGGGAATGCTTTGAGCGATTTTAATGCCGCCTTAGAAATAAATCCTGACAATGTTGTCGCTTTGGATAATCGTGCTATTATTTTTAGTATTCGGCGGCAAAAAGACAAAGCCTTGGCGGATTTTGAACGGTCCTTGAAACTTGTTGGCGGCAATGCGGTCAATTATGTTAATCGCGCCCAGCTTTTTTATGAAAGCGGGGATAAAAAATCCGCTTTGTCGGATATCAATTTTGCTTTAATTTTAAAGCCGGAATATCAGCGAGCGCTTGAATTAAAATCGCTGATTGAAAAACAATGATCACCAAAAGGAGAGATCTATGAAAGTTTTTATTTTAGCTATTATTATTTTAGCGGTTGTTATGATTCTCTCGATGAAAGTTTTTGCACAAGCGCCAGCTCAGGAAAAGAATATAGCGTCGGATAAAAGCGTAAATGTTTTTTCTTTTACAATGAAAGATATCGACGAGCAAGATGTGAACCTTGCTGATTTTAAAGGAAAAACCCTGTTGATTGTCAACACAGCTTCCAAATGCGGGTATACGCCGCAATACGCTGCGCTTGAACAGTTATATCAAGAGTACAAGGATCGCGGCTTTGTTGTGCTGGCTTTCCCAGCCAATAATTTTATGGGGCAGGAGCCGGGAAGTGATAAAGAAATCAAAGATTTTTGTCTGCTCAAGTATAAGACGACGTTTCCGGTTTTTGCCAAAACAAGCGTTAAGGGTGGAGACATCAATCCGTTGTACCGATATCTGACGACTCAGGCGGGGTTTGACGGCCCGATCAAATGGAATTTTAATAAATTTTTGGTTTCGCCTGATGGAGAAGTGGTTGCCCGCTTTGATTCTTCCGTTGAGCCCAAAGCGTCTGAACTTGTCGCGCAGCTTCAACAAATTCTTCCCCAAAAGTAGATTTAAAAGGAGCACGTCATGCCGCATGCGATTCTCTTAATATCTTGTCCCGACCAAAAAGGGATTACGTCGTCTGTCACGTCGTTTGTTTTTGAAAACGGCGGTAATATCATTGATGCCAGCCAGCATATCGATGAGCAGACCAATACTTTTTTTATGCGGATCGAATGGTCGCTCGACGGCTTTAAAATGGCAAGCTCCAAGATTGCAACGGCTTTTGAGCGGATCGCCAAAAAGTTTGGCATGAGCTGGGAGCTTTATTTTACGGGTGAAAAGTTGCGTGTTGCGGTTTTCGTTTCGCAGCATTTGCATTGTCTTTATGATCTTCTCTTGCGTCAAAAAGAAGGTCAATTGTCTTGCACAATTGCCCTGATTGTCAGTAACCACCCTCAAGCGGCTGTTGTCGCAAAAGCTTTTGGAATCAAATTTGTCCACATGCCGATTAATCCGCAAAATAAAAAAGCGCAGGAAAAGCGTCAGCTCTCACTTTTGAAAAAAGAGCGCATCGAGCTTGTCATTTTAGCCCGCTACCATCAAATTTTAAGCGCGGATTTTGTGGCGCATTTTTTCAACCGCATTATTAACATTCACCACTCTTTTTTGCCGGCTTTTGCAGGTAAAAATCCTTATGATCAGGCGTATCAAAAAGGCGTCAAGTTGATTGGTGCGACCAGTCACTTTGTTATTGCGGCGCTTGATCAGGGGCCGATTATCGAGCAGGACACGGTGCGCATTAGTCATCGGGATTCCATCGACGATTTAAAGCTTAAAGGCCAGGACTTGGAAAAAATTGTTTTAAGCCGCGCTGTCCGCTGGTATTTGGAGCGCAAAATTTTACCTTTGGGGAACAAAACGGTTGTTTTCGATTAAGAAAAATTACATTTCTGCAATGTATCTTGCCTTTGTTTTGGCGGCGACGTTTATCGCGTTTTGTCCGACTCTGCAAAATAAATTTATTACCAATGATGACCCGGGACATTTGATCAATAATAATGCTGTCCGTTCGTTGAGCGCTGAAAATCTCAAAGTCATTTTTAGCCAGACTGTCAACAAAACCTATATCCCTCTGACGACCCTTTCTTTTGCCGTTGAGTATCAATTGTTTGGCTTTGATCCGTTTTATTATCACTTGAATAATTTGTTGCTGCATTTAGGTGTCGTCGCTTTAGCTTTTGTTTTGGCTGTGCGCTGGTTTGGATTTTCGCCGCTTGTAGCTGGATTTACGGCGCTTGTTTTTGGGATTCATCCAATGCATGTCGAATCGGTCGCGTGGGTGACGGAACGCAAAGATGTGCTCTACGCGATTTTTTATCTGGGCGCTCTTGAGCGTTATTGCGCGTATCTGCATCAAAACAGACGGCGGGATTATTATTTAACGCTTTTTTTAACGCTTTTTAGTATTTTAGCCAAACCGATGGCGTTAAGTTTGCCGCTTGTCCTTTGGGTTTTGGATTGGTATTTTCGCTGGCCGATAAATATTCGTGTCTTTTTGGAAAAGATTCCGTATCTTTTGATTGTGATTCCCATAAGTTTGGTGACATATATTTTAAACGCGCGCAGCGTCGGGACAACTCCTGTGGAAACGCTTTTAACGTGGGTTTGGTCGTGCGTTTTTTATCCGCACAAGTTTTTTGTGCCGGACTTTTTTTTAACGGTTTATTCTCTGCCGCAGCCGGTGACTCTTTTTAACCTGACGTTTGCCGGAGCGGTCTTTTTATTTTTTGTCGGGCTTGGACTTTTGATTTATTTTCGAAAACAACGGCTTCTGGTTTTTGCCTTTCTCTATTATTTTGCTTCTATTTTTTTCCTTTTGCGTTTTGATACGAAAACCGATGTGAATTTTGTCGCTGATCGGTTTATGTATTTGCCAAGTTTGGGTTTTTGTTTTTTGATAGCTCTTGGTTTTCAATGGTTGATTCGTCCAGAGCACTCTGTTTTTGCCCGAAGATTTTTTGCGGGCTTGATTTTTTTGGCATATCTTTTTTTAGGCGTTAAAACATTTCACCAAACAAAAATCTGGGGCGACGGTGTTGCTCTTTGGAGTGGTGTTGTGGAGCATTATCCAGACTGTTTTTACGCCTATGATCATCGTGGTTTTGCGTATGCTCAAAAAGGCCAATTCTCCTTGGCGATTTCGGATTATGATCAGGCGCTGCGGCTTAAATCTAAGTATATGCCTGCGTTTCATAATCGGGCTTTAGCTTACAGCCAAATTCACGAGGACAGCAAGGCACTTGCGGATTTTACGAAAGCTTTGGAACTAGATCCGAATTATGCCAACGCGTATTTTAATCGGGCTATTTTTTATAGTGAGCGCGGACAAAATGATCAAGCGGTTGCTGATTATTCGACGGCGATTGAAAAAACAAGCCATCAGTTTGTGGCCGCGTATAGTAATCGCGGGGCGGTGTATCTTGCACAACATAAAGTCCAGGAGGCCCTAAAGGACTTTGATCGGGCGCTTTTACTCGACCCACGGGACCTGTATGCCCGAAATAATCGGGCAATTGCTTTTGTGCAAACTGGGGATTTGGCTGCCGCACTTGGTGATTTGGATCAGGCCCTGAAGTTTGTGCCGAAAGATGCGGAGACGTATTTTAATCGGGCGCTTGTGTACAGCCGTTTAGAAAGATTCTCGCAGGCTTTGGCAGATTTTAAAAAGGTATTGGAAATTCAGCCGCGTCATCAGGCCGCACTGCAGAAAGCATTAGAGATACAACGGAAGATTGGAATGTAATTGTAGAGGGAGTGTAGATAACCTTCTTCGCTCAAACAGTCCTCGCGCTAGTCGCTTGGTCTGAGTAAAAGATTTATGAAAGCGACTAAGCTGTGGAACTCGCTTTGGAAGCTTATCGACACTCCCTCTAAAAAATTATTTGTCAGTTTTTTTATGCGCTTCTAAGTTGATGCTGACAGCAACCTCATCGCCGAGAATGTATCCGCCTTGGTCCATTTGCTTGTTCCATTTGACCCCAAAATCTTGGCGATTGATTTTGGTTTGGCCAGAAATGCCGATGACTTTGTCGCCGGTCATCGGGCTTTTGATTGGGCCGGATATCGTTAAGGTTAAGCTGATAGGTTTTGTAACACCCTTAATTGTCAATTCGCCGGCGACGTTTAAAGTGGAACTTTTCCCTGTGACATCTGTGCTTTTAAAAGTGATTGTGGGATTGGCATCGGCGTCGAAAAAATCCGCATTGCGCAAATGGGCATCGCGCGCTTCGTTTTGGGTGTTAATGCTTTTTGTTTCGATAGAAGCTTCCAGTTGTGTTGCGTTTGGGTCTTTGGCGTCGAGTATGATTGAACCGCTAAAGGTTTTAAAATTTCCTTGCACATCGCTGACTGTCAAATGCTTGATAGAAAAACCAATTGTCGAATGGACGGCATCTATGACGTAGGTCTCCGCGGCTAGTGCAGGAACAGTCGTTAACAAACCCAAAAGTAGAGCTAAAAAATAACGGTGCAATGTTTTCACAAATTCCTCCGTGGTTTATGGTTAAACAATTACAATTATTTAAGCGCGTAAATCCGCAAAGTCAAATTCTATTTGTTTTGTAACAAAAGAAAATATTTTCTGTGAATTAGAATCGTTTTGCTAAAATGTTTTCCTGAAATTTTATCTTTGTCAACTTTGAGGAAAAAATGCTCAAATTTTTTAAAGGATATCGACAGAAACAAGAATTCAGGCGAGATTTTTTGTCGTTTTTTTCCGAAGCGCAATCTAATTTGGAACAATACTATGTGATGTTTCAGTTAGGGCGGTTGCGTTTTTTTTCTTTGGACGCTTGGCAAAAGATTGGCGGCCGTCTGGATATTTCGTGGGACAATGCGGTTCAAGAATACATTCGTCGGTTAGCCGAATATAACCGAGTTCTTAAGGAATACAAGGATTTTGAACTTTGGTATAACGAAGACTTGGACCGCAAGAATCAGGAAAACGGACGACTGTTGCATCAGAAAAAAGAATTAGCGCAAGAGCAGTTTGCTGGGTTGGAAGAAATCATTAAGGCCGCAGTTTTTTCTCTTAAAGAAGAATCCATCCGACGAAAATTTATTAAAGCCGAAGTTTTAACGACTTAAAAGAGCAGGCAAATGATTTCTCTTTCGACAGCTTGGAATTATCGTGTAGGTCTTAGCATGCGCGATCTTTTATGTGAGATCAAGCAAACCGGTGTCGCTGCCGTCGAGTTGGGATACAAAATTACAGCAGCCCAATTAGAGCCGGCGCTGCCTTTGTTAAAAGAGCTTGATTTAAAGGTTTCCAGTGTCCATAACTTTTGTCCGCTTCCCGACGATTATCCTTCGGTGCGCCATGCGTCGAATTATTATCGCTTAACAGCGCTTGATGAAAACGAGCGTAAGCTGGCTGTTGTTTGGACCAAAAAATCTGTTGATACGGCATTGCGTTTTGGCGCGGGGGTTGTCGTCATCCACGCAGGGATGGTTGAAATGCCGGAAGACTTGTCAGAAAAACTTTTCAAAACATATAAGGTTTCCGACCAAGGGGCTTTTGCGTTTGAAGAGTTGCGCTGGCGATTTCTTAAAGAACGCCAAAAGGCCGCAGGCCCGTATATCGATGCCGTGATTAAAAGTTTGGCAGAACTTTTGCCTTATGCTCAAGATAAAAATATTAAAATTGGTTTAGAAACGCGATATTATCCGACGGAAATTCCAAATTTTGAAGAAATTGGCTATTTGCTGGCTAAGTTTCATAGCAAGGGCTTGTGGTACTGGCATGATGTCGGCCATGCGCAGGCTAATGACATTTTGGGGATTTATAGTCATCAGGAGTGTTTAAAACGCTATGAAAAAGAATTGATTGGGTTTCACTTGCACGGAATTAAAATTTTGCGTGACCATCAGGCGCCGCTGGTGGGCGATTTTGATATCAAGCAGATTTATCCTTTTATTAAAAAGCATCATATCAAGGTTATCGAGTCGCACGCGTCTGCGACAAAAGAACAAATCTTTCAAGCGGTTCATGAATTTTCAAGATTGGAGTAATAACCGATGAAGCTTTATCTTGTTCGGCACGGCAATGCCGTCGGAGGAATGGATGATATCACGCGGCCTTTAAGCCGTGAAGGCATTGAGGAGGTCAAAAAAGTTGCGGATTTTTTGAAAAAGCATGATTGCCAGCCGCAGGTCATTTATCATAGTGTTCGTCTGCGTGCTAAACAGACGGCCGAGATTATTCATCAGCGTCTGAAGGTCAAAAAGCTTTTGCTGGAGCGCTCAGGCTTGTCGCCAGATGATCCCGTTGCAGAAATTGCCGACTTTGTCGATGAGCAAAAAGATGATTGTATGATTGTCGGCCACATGCCGTTTATGGGGCATTTGGTTTCGCTTTTG
>CAYNSM010000035.1:0-17731 GCA_964400065.1 uncultured Planctomycetales bacterium | reverse complement strand
TAAAATCTTGTATATTTTTATTATTAACAACTTCCTATAATATATGTTATGTAAACTATACATAGCGGAAAGGTGGTAAGGATTGATAAGGATTAACAATGTTTATTGGTGGATATGTAAAACTTCATAGGTCGATCTTAGCAAGCGACATTTGGAAATCCGAATCAAATGTTTTAAAAACAGTTGTTATAACCTGCCTTTTACGCGCAGAATATCAGGATATTCATTACCACGGAATCTTTATACCGCGCGGATCATTCCTCATAAAACAAGGCCAATTTGCCAAAGAATTAAAGACTTCTCGAAGAAATTTACGCGATATTTTGCTTAAATTAGTCAACGCCCGCTTTATAGCCAAGCAACACGCCACCTTTGGAACTATCATAACTGTTTGCCACTATGATATTTACCAATCATCTGAAGAAGCGTCAACGCCATCTATAACGCCATCTACAACGCCCGCAGGGTATAACGCACAGCACACCCAGAGGGGCATAAAACCGCCACCCCTATATACTAAGAATACAAGAACACAATTAAAGGATTCTGAAAATTCTTCAAACGAAGAACCCGAAAAGCTTTGTTTTTATGAAAACGAAATACCCTCCCTCCGATCGCTTTATTCTTTCAACGAACGCGACAAACTAAAAACGCATTTAATGAACCGAGGCTTTAACGAACACGAAGCCGCTAACATCCTAGAAAAGGTCTACTCGCTTGAGTACACCGGAAAGGTTGGTTGATATGATCGCGCAAATTAAAGTCCAAGGTACGATTTGCCCAAAGTGCGGGAATGAGGCAATCAGCCGTTTTACCGTTTCGCCAGAGTATCGAAAAATCGAATGTCACAATCAGGTTGAGGTCATGATCAGCAAAAAGCCGGTCAGCCAATCATGTGGTTATCATGGTTTTGTCAAAATCCAAAAGAAAGGCGGCTTGTAATGAAGGTCTTTGCTTTCGGTTTCTTTGTGTTGGTTGCGGTTGGTTACATGGAGACGCGCTTTGATGTTACCAATCATAATCTGGCAATGTATGAGCAACAACTTAATCAACGGCTGGCGATTGAGTCTTTGCCGGCTCGGATGATAGCGAGGTGATTTTTATGCCGTTAGAATTTTATTTTTTGCTCTTTTTCTTGCTTCTAATTGTTGGTTTTGCATTGGCGATTTATCAAGGTTAAAAAAATGCTCATTCCTAAAGTTGTAAAAGATTATCGTGATATTAATGCTGTGATCTGTCCGAAAAATCTTTTTTTGACGATATTAAAAGATGTTTACCGTGTGGCGTACGGTCGCGGACATTTGCGCGGGATGAAGTCTTTAAAAACGGTTCATAAAAATTGAAAGGATGAAAAATGTTAATCGCTCTCTTGATTTTTATAGTTGTTAGCGTGAGTTTTAGTGGTGGGTTTTTGTGCGGTTGTCTTTGGGTTACTGGAAAAAGAAACGAGGTGTGCAAATGTGGGATCAAATAATCAAAGGCGCGATCGCGTCAATCCCGCCAAAGACAAAGGATGAATTTATAAATTTGCTAAAGTCTTACCTTGTCGAAAAAAAAGAACTGCTGGAAATCCAGCGCGAACAGTTGCGAATTTCAACGGATATACTTGAGGAACTCAAAATTCTAAACAGATTCGAGAATTAAAAAAGAAAAGGCGGTGGCGTATGTGCGCGAACAATCCTTTAAATGTCACTATTGCGGCGAGGTTGTAAGTGGAATTGCAAAAATCCGTTTCGGCGTCATTTGGAACAAGGAAAAGTTTAGTCAGCCTGCTTGGTGGTTTGATATGTGCTTTGCGTGTACGGAGGAATTCTTTAAACAATTTAATGAGGGAAAGAATATCCGGCGGGATGAAGTCGAGGCAATCAAGTCTAAGGACTGGGAAAAGCGTTATCTCTCTCACCCACTCGCGGAGCCAAGATCAAAGAGATTAAGAAAGGAGAAAAGAAAGAATGGCGAAATCAAGTACAAGTTTCGGGCAAGCGATATTCAAAACAAAGTGTCCGTCATGTCAAAACATCGAAGCAATCGGAAAGCGCAAATGTCCGCAGTGCGGGTCACAAATGCGCTCAAATGGTCAAGTAATTTTCAAATCTGAAGACGGGCTCGCCCGTGTTGAGCCCGTTAAAGAACCCGTCAAAACAGATACGGGCTCTCCCGTCGTGGAGCCCGTCAAAAGAAAGGTACAAGAAAATGAGAAGAAAAAGCCCGTTAAAAGCCCGTCAAAAGCCCGTCCCGAGCCCGTCGAACCCGTCACGGGTGAGCCCGTCAGAGCCCGTAAAAGTGTTGGATTCTGGGAATGGCTCGGGCAGTGAGATAGACCAGCTTATAATTAAAAAGGAAAACGAATTAAACGCTGGGAAAGAAGCCGAAAACGTCGCCCTCCCTGCCCCGCCGGATGATTCGCTTGATATTGAGGTATATAAAAGGATCGTCAAGCCGACTTGCCTTTTGCTTTCTTGGGGAATTGATAAAATTAATCGTCGCTTTATACGTTCGGGTTTCCGGCCGATGAATGACGAGCAGATCGCTTTGGTTGAGCCCGATATGTCATTTGTGCTTAAAGACGCGCTCGACAAGATCATACCCGATCTAGCCAAGAAAAACCCGCGCGCCGTCAGCCTCGCGCTATTGCTGGGCGTCGTGTATGCGTCGAACACTTACAAAATCATTGAGGAACCCGTTAAAAAGCCCGTGGATCCCGCGGATCCCGTGTCCGGACAAGAAAATGTGCATACCGTCGAGGTGACAAATGAAGCTAGATAGAGTTATTAACTTTTGGCAAAAGAAAAATCGCAGATTTGATATGGAAAATAAAAAATCTGGATTTATTTTTCTTTTGTTTACGATCTACCTTTACCCGTCGTATATGACGATCGAGATATTAAACTTTAGATTGGATTTTGATCTAAGACCGAAGAACAGGAGATGATATGCAAGTTAAACTAATTCATGATGATTATAAAGACAAGCCAGTTATGGATTTTAGCATTCAAGCACTTCTAAACACCGTTATCATGTCGGGAGGTCTTATGATTCCTTACAGCGAAGCACTAAAATTAAAAGTTTACGTCGACGATAAATTTGTAGGGAATTTGACTGAAGCAAACAAAGAGGAATTTATTCCATTTAGTATCAGTAGGGAACTTTAAAATGAGAATACTAATCTGTAAACAAGATCTTTCCAACAGAGCATTTTGGATTTTGGGCGCTCAATGGTCGTCCGATTGTTCACAGCGTCATTGGGTTTGTTTAACAATAATGAATATCGCAATAGAAATATCTTGGGAAAAAAATGACAAATGAAATCATAGTTATTCTTGGTAAAAAAGGCTCGGGCAAGTCCGTCATGGCGCGGCATTACGTCAAGGACAAACGGCGGCTGGTGGTCTATGATCCAATGAGGCAATTTTCCGACTGCGGCGTCGTGATTAGCGGTCGTGTTGATCTGCTTTATTATTTGCGGGATAATCAGCGCGGCTCATTCCGCGCCGTGTATCAGCCGGAAATCGGATTACGCGAGGATGATTTTGTCAAGACGGAGTTTCGAGAAATCTGCCAAGCGGTATCATGCCTTAAAAATATCTATTTCATGGTTGATGAAATAGATAACTGCCTTGCGCCCCGTCAGCAAGATAACGGATTTTTTCAAAACATCATCCAGCGCGGCCGCCACGATCAGATCTCACTGGTCGCAACAACTATTCGTTATACCGACGTACAACGCAATCTCACGGCGCAAGCCGACGCGATAATCTGCTTCCATACACACGAACCTTCCGACGTGCAATACTTCAAATCATACTTTGGGGATATGGCGCGAGAACTTCCCGCGCTCCCTCCATTCCATTTTATTAAGTACGAGAAAGGACAAGTCACCCGTCATGCGCCAATCAAAATCTAAGACGAGAAAATATAAAAAGGTTTTTAATCCTTGCTTGTGCGGGTGCGGTCAAATGGTGCGTCAATACCTTTCTAAGCCAAAAAGTTTCTATTCTCGGAAGTGCTTTTTTTTGTGGAATAGATTGATTAAAACTCATTATATGTATGCAAAGATAAGTTTTCACTTCCTCGACGGTAAAAAGCCTCTCTAGGTTGCCCTGTATTGAAAGATTTTTGCTCCTCCCTCCCCTTATCTATACCCAAAATGTTTCTATCTTCGGTAAACTTCATCCTTTGACATTTTTTTTCAGTGTGTGAATTTGAGAATAGCTTTTTGAGATCAAAACACAACTGAAAGGATTTTAAATGTTCACAAAAGAGGCTCTTATCAAATTCGCTTTAGTAGTCGCCGCCGTTATCGTTGGCAATATCGCAACTGAAACGGTCAAGGGTTTTTTACCTAAGAAAACCGCGTGAGGTCGAGAAATGGATATTAAAAAAGGATTGATTTTTGTTGGTTTAATCATCGCCGGAGTTATTGCTACAGGTTTACTTTTGAATTTAGCAGGATCTGGCACGCTTGGATCAGTGGTCAAAGATTTAGCCAAAAAAACCACAAACGGTTTTGGCGACTCAGTAAGTTAATTTTAAAACAAGAAAACAGGAGAATAAAATGGATTTTATTAGCCCACAGGTCAAAAAATTAGGCGGTATGCGCGGGATCGCGGCGGGTGCAGTTACTACCGCAGAAATCCCAGCCAAGGGAACGCACTACGAAATTTATTTATACGCCAAGACTGCCGGCGGTGTTGCTTTAACCAGAGCGCAGATTATCGCGGACATCGGAGATATTATCTTGCGCGTCAACGGCGTTCAGAAGTTGGAACTTTCCGCAACGCAGTTACTCGATATTCAAAAACTCTACGGTGACGCAGAAGTTGCCGGAAACGTCGATGGAGTGATCCCGATCTTTTTATACCCGCGCCAGTTGCCTTCATGGGTTGAAAAATCCGTGTTTGCTTACGGCATGGCAGACGTTCAAAGTTTTACAATCGACGTAAAAATCACGGGTGTTGCTCAACTCTCAACACTCGAATTGTGGGTTGCGACTACGGACGAAGTCCGCCCAATGGGTCAACATCTAATGTGGAGACGTTTTCCGCAGAACTTTCCAACAACTGGATTGAATGAAATTTCTTCCCTGCTTAAAGATGATCCAACAATGGCTTATAAAGCATTGCATGTCAGCTTTACGGCGGGCGCAATTCAAGACGCTTCCGTCAAGGTTGACGGGGTTCTTATTCACGATCAAATCCCGCCGAACCTTAACCAAGTCATCAACGAAGCAAGCGCGCGTAAATTTCAAGCCGCTTACTATACGTTCGCTTTCGACAAGGTGAACGATCTAAACGGAATGTTGAAAATGAATAATGTAAAAGACTTCCGCCAGCAGATCAACTGGATCACGGCCGCGCCGAACAATTACAACATCATTGCCGAAATTGTGACGGGTTTAAAAACAGTTGCACAAAAATAAAGCGGGGTTGACATGGCAGACGTACAAACTACAAAAAGCCCCTCCCTGCTCGATAATATCGGCGGTTGGGTTAGCGGAATAGGGAACATCTTCGACGCTGGATTAAGTATATATTCTGGCGCCTCTGGAAGATTAGCGGCACTCGATCACATTAACAATGAAGTAAGCACAACTCCCAAAGTCGTCACTCTGGCACCGGGAACAACAGCAAAAACTGCTTTGCCGTCTTGGGTTATTCCCGCGGCAATAGCGGCAGGTGCTTTAGTGTTGATATTGGTTTTGCGAAAGCGGGGATAAGATGCCGGGTGCAACGGATCTTTTAACATCATTCCAAGGCGGTGCGCCAAGCTATTCCGCTTCCTCCTCGGCGGCGGCAAGTTCGAAATCCGGCGATATTGGCAGTAGTTTTGCTTCTGGTGACTTTAATGTAGGCGGCGGGATGACTACCAACTGGCTCATTGTTGCCGGTGCGGTTGTCCTTGTCGCCTTTTTCTTTTTTCAAAGTAAAAAATGATCGTCACGGCGAAGAAAGCCGCGTTCGACCACGAAAAACATTTTGCGCTCTTTCAGAAAATCAATCCCGATGTTGGCGTCGATTGTCTTATTAATTTTGTCCAGCGAGACGAAATAACGATCTATGACGTCTATGCCGAAGGGTTTTTTCTCGGGATATTCTTAACGCGAGTCGATCAACATTTAAACGGATCGCTCGAATTGGTTATTATGCACGCGGCGGCGGTCGTCAATCCGTCAGTACCAATAACAAGCATTTTAAGCCCGATCTTTAGCAAGGTCGCGACGGATAGAAATATTAAATTTATACGCGTCCATTCAGACACAAAGGGCATGGACAGAATTTTGGAACACAACAACTTCAAATTTTTAGAGACTGTATACCGAAAGGCTCTTTAATGGGTGGTAGCAGTAGCAAATCAGCAACATCATCGTCAACATCAAATTTAAGTCAAGACAATAGAGCGGTCGCTTCTGATAATGCAACGATTCTAGGACAGAACGCTTCTTTGATGATCTCAAACGAATTTGGCGATAATGTTCTTAATGCCTTCAAGGAAACGCTCGGACTTGTCCGCGATGCTGGCCGCGCGGTTGTAGATACTACCGAACAAGTTTCAAAATCTTCTCAAAATACAGTTGACGCGATAACAACAGCTTTGGAACGTCAGCAAAAAGGAACAACAACAACTTTCACCGATATGATCCCGCTAATTTTGGTTGCGGTCGTCGGTATTTTCGTATTTTCTTTGATCTTCAAAAAGAAATAGAGGTTAAAAATGCAAGTTGAATTTTATCGTGATTTTCAGTTCACCCTAGCCGCTGGCGAAATGCAAACCATTTTTGCATGGGGAAGATTTTTTACCATGCTTGCAAATTCTTCCGCAACGGATCTTCTTGTTTCAATCAATGGACAAGCCGCACAGCCAGTTCCTAACGGGGTAGGGCTTGAATTGCCATTGGAAGAAAGTCCGTACTCTACGATCACAATTACCAATCCATCTGGCGCGCCAATGACGGTTAGATTCGCAATATCAAACGGTCGCGTCATTGATAATCGCAATGTCACATCGGGTTTAATTCTTGTATCGGACACGGCAGAACAAGCCAACACGCGATCGCTAAACGGTAACACCGGAACGCAAGTCATAGCATCGCTCGCGCCAACGAATAACACAACGGCAACGATCTACACAGTCACGGGTGGGAAAACGTTATTCCTAACATCTTACGACTTTGCCTTATCTGATACCGGCAACGGTGTTGAAACTCGCCTTGTAGTTACGAACGCCGCGGACGTTGAACAGTACCGGCTCGCCTCTGTTGTTGGTTCAACTGTGCCAGCTATACAAAGAGCATGTGCCGTATTGACTTATCCTATAAAAATTGTAGCAACGTGGAAAATAAAAGCCGTCGCCAGTGTTAGCGGGTATGCGGCTGGCCGTATCACGGGCTGGGAAGAATAAAATGCAAAAAGTAAACGCCAAGTTTGCGATTGCCGAAGATGTAAACGGTCATATCGTCGGGTTTTCAAATTCGCCAGTAAGTGAGATTGAGTTTCCCGACGGAGTGAATATCGTAAAATTCGAAAACGAAGCCGATTGCAACGAGTATATCCAGAGCCATATAAGAGCCGCGGATGTTATCCGCGAAGCAGAAATATCAACAGGGAAAGCACAGCTCGCGGGCAAAGGAATAGATCAAACCACAATCGACAATTTAAAAAAGGTGATCTTTAATGTCTAAAGATATTTTTAAACTTGCCCTAGATCAGGTCAAAGAAAATTACGCGAAATTTTCAATCATCGCCACGGTCGCCAGTGTTGCCGTCGGTGCAATCGTCGCTTTTTACGTCGTTAAAGGTGTGATCAAAAATTATAAGGGAGGAGAATAAATGCCGCTTTTTATTATTCCAATCATGGCCGCGCTTGGCGGTTTATTTGTTGGATCGCAAGTTGATAACGCGGTGCAATCGTCCGCGTCAAGACCAGCGATTATAGATCAATCCAAAATGCCGTGGTATGTCATGGTCGCGCTGGCCGCGGTCGCCGCGTTTATTCTTTTTAAAGTTTTCAAAAAATATTTAAAATGATCGCATGGATAGAAAAATTTGTTTCCGGCTTCGCCTTTTGGAGCGGTCAAGTCATTGGAAAATGGATTTACTACGCAATCCTTTTTATAGTTTTTTCAATCGGATGGCACAAAGTCTTTCCGGCTAAGCCTCCGGTCGTGATCCACGAGACAAGAGTTGAGCGAGTTGAAAACATGGTCAATCAAGCCCCCGCCGCCGAAAACAAAAAATCTTTTTTTCTCGGGCTTAAAGTTTGGAGAATTGGACTTGGAGCGTTTGCGGAGTAATGGAAAAACTTTTGCCAATAATTCAGCTTGTTACAGTTGCGCTCTTAACGATCACGGGCTGGTTTTTGGCGTCGGTTTCGTACCAAATCAATCGTCTTAATGCGCGGGTTGATAAGGTCGAAGAAAATCATTTGAAGCATTCTTCAGATCACAGAATACACGGCAAAGGATAACCTATGGCTGGAATTTTTGAAGGCGTCCCTACAAACTTTGAAGTCAAGGCAACGTTCGACATTACACCTGGCGCGATGATCTTTTTAGCGGCATTGGTCGCCTTTATAGTTTTCACCGCAAAATAAACCGCTTGCCAACTGCCGCGCAACTGCCTCAATTCCTCGTTTTTAACGGGCTCTTTTAAACGATTTTACAAAAAACGCCCGTTACCCCATAGACACCACAGCACCGTCAATCGCGATCGACTTTTTGGATCAGGAAAATATTTTTTAAATATCTTGACAAGTTTTGCTAACTATGGCATAGTTTTTCTATGATTAAAAACAGGACAGCAAATACATTCTTCACAATAAACCAAGTTGCGTCTTTATTGCATGTTTCCCGTCAGACAATAAATTCCTACATGAAAAAAGGTTATCTCAATTATTTGAAAATTGGGTATACTGTAAGATTCACCGACAGAGATTTAGTTAATTTTGCAGAAAAATTTAGAGCCGCTACCCCAAGTTGACCACTGTTTTTATTTCCGTTAGCGTATATGTTATGTAAAGTACATAAGGGTAAAAAGAGAGAGGTTGGTTTTGAGGCCAACCTCGTATTTTGTTTGTAAAAGAATTATTTTAGGGATAAAACATCGGGTGCTTTTTGGTGCGGTGTCATCGCTTCTACTTGGGTTGTTTCAATTTCTAATAAAACAAATTTTGCATCTTCTGGTCCGCTAAAGTATTGGCGCAGCATCGGAATATAATTCCAGACCTTTTCTTTTTTTTCTAAGTCGTTTGATACTTTGGCCAAGCCACTGATTCTGGCAAAGCTCATTTTTCGGTCGATAAAGCAAAATTCGATTTTGGGATTAGCTTTGACCTGGCTAATCGTACGTGAATGGCTTAAAACTGCGAGTAATAAATTTCCGTCTTCATCTAAATATGGCATCATCGGTCTGGCCTTAGGCTGGTCAGTTTCTGTGGTGCACAGTACGCCATAGCCGGCGTCTTTGATTAGGTCGATGACTTCTTGCTTTGTCATTTTAAAGAGCTCCTTTTTGTAGGGGTTGTTTCGATTTTTCAGCAAATTTGGCAGATTTTACAAAGTTTTTATTTGCCGTTTGGATGATTTCAGCGGCAATCGAAATTGCGATTTCTTCGGGTGTCTGGCTTCCGATGTCTAAGCCCGTTGGAATGTGGACTTTTTTGAATAATTTTTCAGAAATGCCGTTTTTTTTAAGCCGGCTAAAAAATTTGATCCGTTTGGCTTTGCTGGATATCACGCCAAGATACGCAAAATCTTTTTTGATTGCGGTTTTAAGACATTCATAATCATATTCATTGCCTTGCGTGATAATTACAATATAGGTATTGTCGTCGGTTTTTTGTTTGTCTAAATCAACGGGATGATCGCCTAAAATCACTTTATCGACGTGTCCAAAGCGTTTTTTGCTGGCAAATTCCCTGCGATTATCAATCACTGTGACTTTGAAATTAAGCAGTTTTCCTAAAAATGACAACGGCAAAGCAATATGCCCGCCGCCGCAGATAATCAGATGTTTTTGTCCGGCAAACGGCTCGATAAAAACGTCCATTTGTCCGCCGCAAACAGATTCTCCTTTGTTTCCAAAATAATTGTACGTGACGGTTGTAGTTTGTCCGGTTTGTAGCGCTTTGCGACATTTGGCGATCGCCGCTTTTTCATTGCGGCCACCGCCGATTGTTCCGTCGATTGTTCCGTCTGAAAAAACGACCATTTTGGCGCCGGCCTTGCGCGGTGTGCCTTTAGCCGTTGCTTTGATAATTGTCGCAAAGGCAAAACTTTGCCCTTTTTGCGCAGCTTCAAACGCTTTTTTGATTACAGGATTCATTTCAATTATGTTTTATTCATTCTCAGGCAAATAGGCTTTGATGATTTTTTGTTCTTCATTGGGCCGGTCATTGGTCCCGCGCGGGGTATTGACGATTTTTTCAACAACATCCATGCCTTCGACAACTTCGCCAAAAATTGTATGACGGCCATTGAGCCACGGCGTTTGGGCTACCGTAATAAAAAATTGGCTGCCATTGGTGCCGGGTCCGGAGTTGGCCATCGCGAGAATTCCAGGTTTGTTAAATTCTGCTTTGGGTGAAAATTCGTCTTCAAACTTTCCGCCCCAAACACTCTCCCCGCCCATGCCAGTTCCTGTCGGATCGCCGCCTTGAATCATAAATCCTGGAATTACACGATGAAAAATTAGGCCATTGTAATACCCTTTATTGATCAGGCCGATGAAATTTTCGCAGGTTTTAGGCGCAATATTCGGATAAAGTTTGATCTGGATGGTTCCTTGATTCGTAAGCAAAAAGACAATCTGTTCGGATTTTTTGCTTTGGGCGTTTGCCCCGCAAGCACAGATTAAAGTCAAACTCGCAATAAGGGTAAGGATTTTTAATGAATACATCTTTGGGTTCTCCTTTGTTTTAATTAAGTATCTGTTTTTTCTTTAGATTCTGGGGTATTTTGTTGGTTGGCTAAAATATCGGGGCGTAAAGTCAGCGCACCATCAGCAGGTTTTTCGATGACTGTGTTTTGGGAAGATTGCTTTTCTAAATGGGGCAAAATTTCTGGAGCGGGAATATTCTTTAATAATGTTGAATTTTCATCAACAGCAGGCTCCTCCCTTTGGGGTTCTACAGAGACGGGGGAAGGGAGATCTTCTTCTTGTTGCCCCCCCTTCTCGTCGACATTCAAAGAATCGGGCGGTTGCGCCAAGTCAGAGTTTTTGAGTGTGTTGCTGGGGAAAATATTTGGCAAATCTTTAAGCCGGCTGACAAGATCTTCAATTTTTTGATTTTTTTCCAAAATCTGGTTTTCTAAAGTGCGCAGCTTTTCTTCAAGTTCGGAAGAGTGTTTTCGCGCTAGTTGGGTTAACGCCTGGGCATCATTGATCGCGGCTTCGGAAGTCAAAACTTCCATTTCCAGCTTTTTGACTTTTTCCTCGAGCTGTTGGACACGCTTTAATTGGGTTTGAGTTTCTGTTTCGGCGCCTGAGACATCCGCTTGCAGGCTGTTTATTTTGTCTTTAGAGTCTTTGATTTCTTTTTCCAAAATGTCCTTAACTTTATTAAATTCTTTTTGGTTTTTTAATTCATTGGTTAAGGTTTTTTCAGATTTTTCCAGAGCTAGACTTTTTTCGGCAAAAAGAGTTTCAATTTTGGCATATTTAGCGGTGAGCTCATTATGTTCCATCAGAAGCTCATCATATTTGAGTGACAGTTCGCTTTCGGCTTTTGCCGATGCCAAAATGGCCGTTGGTTGTCCGGCAGCAGGTGTCGTTGACAGCGGTTTTTCAAGGCCAAGCCGGTCCAGAAGGTCTTTGGGGGAAAGTTGCGGCTCGCTGGTTTTCAGGGGCTTTTCTGACGGGGATTCTTTCTTTTTTTCAGCGATCAAAATCCAGGCAATCGCTCCCGCGCCGGTTAACATAATCAGAACTAAAATATAAAATAACGTCATTGTTTAAAACCTCTTAAAATTTTTTTAAGGTTTTTAAAAGCCAGCTATATAATATCCCGCATGGTCAGTTTAATTCTGTTAAGTGGCGGTTTAAGCACGCGCTTTGGTTCTCCTAAAGCGTTGGCGTCCTGGCGCGGTGTCCCTCTAATCGTGCATTTGCAAAATACACTTTTGTCGACCAATCTCGACGAGATTATTGTTGTTCTTGGAGCGTATGCTGACCAAATCAAACCGTTTCTATTAAAGCATAACAAGATTAAGGTTGTCTATAATAAAGATTATAAATTAGGGCAGACATCTTCTTTTAAGGCGGGATTACAAAATGTTTTGCCGTCGAAAAAAGCTGTCGGTCTTTTGCCGGTGGATTTCCCGCTGATCAAAACGCAAACATTAAATATTCTCGTTGAAGAATTTTTGCGCAGGCAACCTTTAATACTTGTTCCAACGTTTGAGGATAAAAAAGGTCATCCTCCCTTTTTTAGTATTGCTTTGCGCGATGAAATTCTTAACTTGCCCGATGATATGGGGCTTAATGTGATTTTACATAAACATCAAGAGCATGTTAAAACTGTACGTGTTGAGGATCAGGGTGTCCTTTTATCCTTTAATACCGTGCAAGAGTTTCAAAATCTCAATAAGAAAATTATTTAAGGTTTTCTCCTGCCGGTGGGGTACTTTCCGTCGAAGCTTGAGCTGGAGCTGTTTTTTCGGGAGCGGTTTTAAAGACAATGACTGTCCCGGTGTAAACGGTGCGTACGTGAGTGATGGGACTTGGTTTATCTGACTGGACGATATTTGTGATCGCATCTCCTCCTAAAACAGCGACTTGGCGTTTCATTTTTTCAATGACTTCCTCCATGCTGTTGCGGCGTTCCGTATTGACCGTCACGTGACCGATGACTTCGTAGGGAACAGTCACTGTTTCAAGATATTGGACTTCATCCCCGTTTGTTGTTTTACCCGACGGGGAGATCATGATTTCCTGCGCATCGACACCATAAAAAGTGCATCCGGCAGTCAAGATGGTAAGAGTTAAAATTAAAAGGCTGATTTTTTTCATGGCGTTTATTTCTCCCTAAGAATGATTTTGTGAAAGATTGTTTAAAATTTTTAATTCAGCGATGATTTTAGCGGGCGTAATCGGAAGCTCCTTAATCCGAACCCCACAGGCATCTTCAATGGCGTTGGCAATCGCGGCGGATGTTGGCAAAAGCGAAGCCTCGCCCATTCCTTTAGCGCCGTAAGGACCTTCAGGGTCGTTTGTCTCGACGAGAATCGAGTGCATTGGCGGAATTCCGATCGAGCGCGGCACCCGGTAATTGGCAAAATTGGGATTGACCACACGCCCATTTTTAAAACGCAAGTCTTCGGTAAATGTGTAGCCGATTCCCATGGCCAGCGACCCTTCGATTTGCGCTTCAACGGATTGCGGGTTAATCGCCTTGCCGATATCATGCGCATCCCACATGCTTAATATTTTGACTTCGCCGGTTTCGATGTTGACTTCAACTTCCGCAATTTGCGCTTCAAAGCCATAGCTGCCGGAAACATTTCCCTCGCCGGTCCGAAAATCAATCGGTGTTGTCGTCGGGTTATAGCTGCCGCGGCCGATAATCTGTTTGCCGTAATTAAAGGAATAGCAAAGCTCGAGAGCTTTGTCAAAATTCATAAGCACGGCATTTGTTTTTTTATTAATGACTTCTTCGGCGAGAAGATCAAGATCATGGATATCGGTTTTGTATTCCTGAGCGACGATTTCTAAAATTTGCATTTTGGCATCGTGCCCGGCACGCAAAGCTGAATTGCCGGAAATAAAAGTAACGCGGCTGGCAAAACTTCCTGTGTCAAAAGGCGTTATTTCGGTGTCGCCGGAGGTGCATTTGATTCGTTCATATTTAACACCTAAAGCGTGCGCGGCAATTTGCGAAAGTGCGGTGTTTGATCCCTGTCCGGTGTCGGCTGCCCCTGTAAAAAGATAAACAGACCCGTCTTCTTCGACTTTGACAATCGCCCCTGCGCTTTCATGCGACTTATACATCTTTGACCCCATAACATCTGCCGCGATCCCAATTCCCACTCCCCGACGAAGAATGCCGGTCTTAAAGTAATCTTTATTCCCGCGCTTTTTTGTCCACTCTGCGGCTGCCGCAGCTTTTTCAATACACTCTTTAAGGCCATTGGTTGTCAAAATCATTTTGTTGACGGTCACCATATTGGGGGTCGTAATATTTTTAAGCCGAAATTCGATCGGGTCAAGTCCGATATCTTTGGCTAATAAATCCATGTGCGACTCGATGGCAAATCCCGATTGGACCCCGCCAAATCCGCGCATCGCGCCACTGATCGGCGTATTGGTGTAAACACGATAACCGTTGATGCGAAAATGCTGGATTTTATAAACCATAAAAATCCGCATGATCGCTGCGGCCATGACCGTCGGGCCATAGCTGCAATAAGCGCCACCGTCGGCAATGACCTCACCGGTCATCGCAGTCAGCAAGCCTTCTTTGGTGACACCGGTTTTGACTTTGTAATACATCGCGTGCTTGCGACGGGAAAAAGAAAATTCTTCTTCACGGTTATAGCAAATTTTGACCGGAAGGCCACCGGCTTTTTTTGACAAAAGACACGCCGCAAAATCCATCGGAAGCATTTCGAGTTTTCCCCCAAAGCCGCCGCCGACGGCAAGCTTAATGACGCGGATATTGTTTAAGTCCATTTTCAAAGTTTTGGCGAGCGCTTCGCGGCACTTAAATGGGGCCTGGCTTGAAGCCCACAAAGTGATTTTGTTCGAAAATGTTTCCCACTGGCCTACACAGACATGTGGTTCGAGTGCGGCCATCGCCGCTGCCGAGGCATAAAATTTGTCTTCGCGAACATGAAAAGATTCTTTAAGGGCACGGTCGGGATTTCCAAAGTTAACCGGCAAAATAACGCCGATATTGTTTAACGCTTCATGAATCTGCGGGGCGCCCGGTTTCATCGCTTCCAAAACATCTGTCACCGACGGCAACTGTTCGTATTGAACGTCAATAAGATCAAGGGCGGCCAGTGCGGTTTCTTCATCGATTGCGGCGAGCGCACCTATTTCATCGCCTATGTAGCGTACCTTCTCGGACTCCAGTGCCATCTGGTCAACGGTATGTGGAAAGAAATATTCGTTAGATCCAAACTTGATGTTGTACGTGTCTTTGGCCGTAATAATCGCGCGCACACCTGGCAGTTGTTCTGCCTTGGTTGTATCGATTTTTAAGATCTTAGCATGCGGATAGGGGCTGCGGATCATTTTGCCCACTAACATATTTGGGAAGGACACATCAAAAACATATTTTGTCTGACCCGTCACGATGCCCTTGCCTTCAATGCGCGGCACACTTTTCCCGACGGGATTAAGGTGAATTGAATCTTGTGAAGAGTTGATAGAAACGCTCATAAAAACGGTCGGTACTCGTTGGTGGTTAGTCGTTAAAAATTATTTTGTGATTTAACAAATTCTTCGTATGTTAAGCCTTTGGCCATCGTGTTTTTGAATTTTTCTTTTTTGTCGGTATCGGTTTGTATCTTTGTTGTGCCGTTTTTCATGCACTCACCGGCTTTTTTAACAGCGTCAAAAATTTTTGGGTACCCGGCACAGCGGCAAATATTCCCGTCTAAGGCATACTCGATTTCTTCTTGCGTGGGGTCAGGGTTTTTATCCAAAAGCGCCTTAGAGGACATGATCATCCCGGGAATGCAAAACCCGCATTGGACAGCGCCATAATCGACATACGCTTGTTGGACGGGATGAAGATTATCCCCGTCGGCTAAGCCTTCGATTGTGGTGATTTCTTCCCCTTCTAAGTCGGCGGCCAGTGTAATACAGGACAAAACTGCTTTTCCGTTGATGGTAACCGTGCATGTGCCGCATTCGCTTTCTTCGCAGGCGGTTTTTGTCCCGGTTAGTGAAAGCTGATCGCGCAACACTTCAAGAAGCGTTTCGTGGCCTTTTAAAGCAAGATCGTACTCTTTTTTATTGATGATGAGCTTGGTCATAAATTTCTTTTATTGCATTTTTCAAGCTGATTCGAAACATGTGTTTTTTGTAATCGTCGCTGCGTTTATCATAAATTTCGCTTTCCAAATGGTCAAGAGCTTCAAGTTCAAGGCCTGGATGCGCATTTTGTGTGTTTAAAAAATCCTCAAGTTTTTGATCGCGTTGGGCAAAAGCGCTGCCGCTGTTGACAGTCACTCGGGTATTCGTAAATTTTTTCCCGACAAGATTGGTTTTTACACAAACGGCCAATAACGGAATATCGACATTGGCGGATTTTTTGACCCTCTGGTAGCAGACAGCGGCGGTTTTATCGATCTTGATGGAAACATGCGAAAAGATTTTGTCGGATTTCGCCGCATTATTAAAAAAGTTTTCGGCCGACACGATTTCTTCCTTGCCGTCTTGATCGATAAAATGCATGTCTGCTTCTAGGGCGACAATGACGCAACCTAATTCTGTCCACGTATAACGGCAGGTTAAATTTCCGCCGACGGTCGCCATATTGCGGATCGGATTTGTTGAAATATTTTTACAAACGCTTCGCAGAATCGCCGTATTATCAGTCAAAAGCGGTGAATCGTAAAGATCATTGACGATCGTCATCGCCCCGATAATCAGCGTATGATTCTCAACGCGGATGTTCTTGAGTTCTTTAATTTTACGCAGGCTGATTACGTGGGTCGGCGTTTTGGAGCCTTTGCGTTTCATAAGCTTAAGGCTGTTTAAAAGAAAGGTCCCCCCTGCCAAAATGCGTGCATCTTCGAGTGTTGCTTGCAGTTTAGCGGCTTGTGCAGTCGTTGTCGGTGTATGTAAAGTAAAAGCTCGTAGCAACATATTGTTTTTATACTAGCCAGAATTTTTGTGTCGTCAATCTTTCTTTTTTGTCAAATCTTCAATAGCTATTTCAACAACCGCCAAATCCCATCCGTGCGAAGCGATTTCGTGTTTGAGTTCTTCGTGCGGCTTTTTAGCTAGCAAATTGTTGCGCTCAAGATGTTCTTTGAGGATTTGGAGATTAAAAAGTTGATGCACGCTTAATTTCCATTGAAGCGGACGTTCGGTCACTTTTTTGTTAACAACAAAGGCAATGGCCGCTAAAAATAACGGCAAAAGCAAAGCGCCTAAACAGCTGTAAAAATCACTTGGAAGAGCTTTTCCTGAAAGATACGCGCAGGATTCCCAGAAGACGTCAAACAGGTAATGGGCTGTAATAACGGCGATGATGCCAAAACGCAGATAGACATACGAAAGAAATAATCCCAGACACGTGACTTCGAGCCCTCGAAACCACATCGGAAACACAAGATAGCCGCTGTGGCCGTAGCCCCAAATGATTGATGCAATCAAGCAGGCTAGAAATGTATTTTTGAAAAATTTCTTTCCGATATTGATACCAAAGAGGCGAAAACAAATCTCTTCCGAAAATCCGGCTGTTATCCCTACGATAAAAGCGGCAAGAAAAGGAAAATAATTTCCGGATAGTTGTGTCATCCAGCTGTATTCGATCCAAACACCGAAGTGACGTTGGCCGATTTTGAAAGCTATCGACTGGATCCCGATCATGATGATTGCACTTAATACCCCGATTAAAATTGTGCTGGCGACATCTCGCGATAGAAATGAAGTGCGAAGATAATAGAGAAACGCGCCTTTTTTCCTTTTTGGAAAAGTTTCTGGGTACAGAGATTCACCAGCTAAGCATGGCATAAGAATTCCTAAAACGGCGATAAAGGTATTCATGACCGTCGAGCTGA
>CAYNSM010000034.1:0-17867 GCA_964400065.1 uncultured Planctomycetales bacterium | reverse complement strand
AGCGCGCGATGTCGATTGCGATTAAGTATGCCCGTTACTTGGGGCTTTTGTCGGTAGGCAGTTCGAAGAAGCATTAATGAGCATTTGATTTACGGAATGCAATGACGTAAATCAGATATGCGAATTAATCCCTGCGTTTTGATTTGCGAACATAGAGAGCAAATCAGCAGGGATTCAATGAGACTTAAATTAACCCGGAGGTTTTATCCATGGAAGTTATCCTTTGTCAGCAAGTTCCCAAAGTTGGAAAAATTGGGGACGTCGTTAAAGTCAAGGACGGCTTTGCCCGCAATTTTTTGTTGCCGCGCAAATTAGCCGCTTTAGCCACACCCGAAAACAAGCGCCGTATCGAACATGAAAAAGCCGTGCGTCTTAAAGAGTATGCTGCGGCCAAAAAAGTTGCCGAAGAGTTAGCTGAAAAGATTTCGAAAGTTTCCTGCACCGTTACCGTCGAGGTCAATGATTTGGATAAGCTTTACGGTTCGGTTTCTGAGGCTGATATTGCCAAAGCGCTAGAGCTTGAAGGCTTAAAAATTGACCGCAAGACCATTGAGTTAGAAAAACCGATTGAAGAGCTTGGAATTTTTGAAGTCGGCGTTAAGGTCCATCCAGAAGTTACTGCTAAAGTCCGTGTATGGGTGGCGAAGAAATAAAACTTCCCCCCCAGAATCTTGAGGCGGAAAAATCCGTCTTAGGGGCCATGCTCATCGACGAGGAGGCCATCGGCTTTGCTTTGGAAATTCTCAATGCTGCCTGGTTTTATCAGGAAAGTCATCGGCGGATTTTTTCGGCGATCCTGGATCTTTACAACAATCGCAAAAATGTTGATTTGATCACGCTTTCCGAAAAACTCAAGCAGGACGGACAGCTTGAGGCCGTAGGCGGACAGACGTATCTTTCCCGGTTAATTGATTTAGTTCCCACCGCCGCTAACGTCGAGCATTACGCAAATATCGTCAAGGAAAAAGGGATTTTGCGGCTGCTGATTACTAATGCAACCAAAATCGTCCACGAAGCTTACGAGGCCAAAAGCGATGTCTCTGAGGTGGTTGACAGCGCCGAAAAGCTGATTTTTGAAATTTCGGACCTTAAGCACAGCCAGAACTCCGTTCATATCAAGGAATTAGTCAAGACAACCATTGAACGCATCGACACGCTTTATCAGCGCAAAGAACACGTTACGGGCCTGGAAACCGGCTTTAGTGAATTTGACCGGATGACGTCTGGGTTACAGCCCTCGGATCTGGTCATTGTCGCCGGACGCCCTTCGATGGGAAAAAGCGCTTTGGCCGCGTCGATCTTAGAGCATATCGGCATACAACTTAAAAAGCCGGTCGCGTTTTTTAGTCTTGAAATGTCTAAAGAGCAATTGGTTCAGCGTATGCTCTGTTCGCAGGCGCGCGTTGACGCGCACAAAGTGCGCAGCGGTTATTTGGCGCCGTCCGACTGGCCCAAATTAACTTCCGCCGCCGGACGCTTGTCGGGCTCGTCGATTTTTATTGATGACACTCCGGCAATTTCGGCCCTTGAACTGCGGGCGAAGGCGCGGCGTTTAAAATCGCATCATGATATACAGTTGATCGTGCTCGACTATTTGCAGTTAATGCGCGGGAACACCAAGACAGATAATCGTCAGCAGGAAATTTCAGAAATTTCGCGCTCGATCAAAGCGCTGGCCCGCGAGCTCTCTATTCCGATTATTGCTTTAAGCCAGCTCTCGCGCGCGGTCGAAAGCCGTCAGGATCATCGACCGCAATTATCCGATTTGCGCGAATCCGGGGCAATCGAACAGGACGCTGATGTTGTCGTCCTTATGATGCGCGAAGAGTATTACAACCCAACCGAAGAAAATCGCGGGGTCGCCGAAATCAATATTGCCAAACAGCGCAACGGTCCGGTCGGGACGGTTAAGCTCGCCTTTATTAAAGAGTACATGCGCTTTGAAAATCTTGCACATCAAAGTTGACAGCCCCAGGCGGTCAACCTATAATCAACCTCATGCAAAAAGCCATTGTTGTATCTATTTTATTTTTAAGTACTTTTATTGCTGTTGAGAAAAGTTTGGCGCAGTCGGCTTATGAGAATTTGGATTCCGACAAGACGGCGACCACGCCGGCGCAAGTCACAAATCAGCAAGCTTCTCAAGCGGCAATTTTTGTTACCCCCGATTCTGTCGCTTCGGGGACGGTTGCCGAAAATAAACCGGTTATCGCAAATCAAGAAATTCCTTCAGAATCTTCCCAGGAAAGTCCCAAAAACAATGTAACGTCTTCTGCCGATTTGCCGGTCGATCAAAAAGTAGCCCAGCCGTCTGCTGCTCTATCAGAACCGGTGATCATTAAAAGAGAAGTCAAAACCCTTGAAGTCCAAGGCAATAAGAGTATTGGTCTGGCCACGATTTTGTCAAAAATCAAAACCCGCGTTGCGCAGGATTATAACCAGGCGATGATCAGCGAGGATATCAAACGTTTGTATAATACCGGTTATTTTTCGGATGTCAGCGTTGACCGTCAGGAATTTGACGGCGGGTATAAGGTCATTTTTATCGTCGTTGAAAAAGCGATTGTTGATCAGATCACATTTACAAAATTAAAGTTTTTAAGCCCGGGGGCGATTTTAAGCAAGATCAAAACGGTCAAGGGCAAATTCTTGGACAATAAAACGCTCAACGAAGATATCCGCACCATCGAAGAGCTTTACGAAAAAAAAGGTTTGTCGCAGGCGAAGGTCACAGTTGAGACCAAGCAGGATGAGATCAATAACAAGGTCAATGTCCATTTCATTATTAAAGAAGGCTTTCAGGTCAAGATCAAAAATATTCTTTTCGACGGCAATTCAACGTTTTCGCGCAAACGATTGCTTAAAGTTATCAAGAGCCGTTATGCGTGGCTGTTTAATTCGGGATTTTTGAAAACGGATGTTGTCGACGAAGATACCGAGCGGCTGAAATCTTTTTACGAAAAAGAAGGATTTATTGATGCAACAGTCACTTATGATTTGGATCAGCTGGATGATTCGCGCCGTTTGGTACGGTTTCACGTTCATGAAGGCCAGCGCTATTATGTCGAGCAGATTACGCTCGTCGGAAATTTGATTATCCCGACCGAAAAGATTTTTGGAGTGATCAATCAGATCAAAGAAAAGGGAATTTTTAGCCGTGAGAAGTTAAGCGTGGATATTTCCAATATCCGTTCTTTGTATTTTGATGAAGGCTATATTTTTGTCAACGTGCATGAAAGCACTTCGCTTAATGCCAAGACCGGTAAAGTTGATGTGCGCCTCGACATTACCGAAGGTGAACTGGCGTATATTAATCAAATCAAAATCCAGGGCAATGACCGCACGCGCGATATCGTGATCCGTCGGGAAGTGCGTCTTTTTCCGGGCGATCGTTTTGACGGCGGCAAGTTGCGCCGCAGCAAGGAGCGCCTGCGCAATCTCGGATATTTTGAAGACATCAATTACGACATCGAAGACACCGATACGCCGAATAAAAAGAATTTGGTGCTTCTAGTCAAGGAAGCCAAGACCGGTTCGTTTTCGTTTGGCGCCGGTTACAGCACGGTTGATCAGCTGGTGGGTTTTGCGGAAATCGAACAGAAGAATTTTGATTTTGCCAATTGGCCGAATTTTACCGGCGGCGGACAAAATTTGGCGGTGCGCCTGGAGGCTGGTTCGACACGACGAAACACCCGTTTGAGTTTTACCGAGCCGTGGCTTTTTGATTATCCGATATCGGCCGGGTTTGATCTTTACATCACCGAACACGACAAAGAGCAAAATGTCGGTTACGGCTATAATGAAAAACGCATGGGCGGCAATGTCCGTTTGGGACGGCGTTTTGGAGAATATGCTTCAGGGGGCGTGACGTATCGCCGCGAAAATGTTGAAATTGATGATTTTGACGAGGATGTTTCGGCTGACCTCAAAGAAGAAGAAGGCAGCAATACGTTAAGCCTTTTGGGCTTTAATTGGGCTACCGATTGGCGCGATAGCAGCATTTCTCCGACGAAGGGGCTGTACTTAAGCGGCGGGGTGGATTTTGCCGGTGGTGTTTTAGGCGGGACGAAAGATTTTTGGCGCTTGTCAACGCGCGACAGTTATAATATTCCCTTCAAATTTGATTCGACGCTTGAATTTCGTGTCCGTGCCGGGATTCAGGATGCGTATGGCGACTCGAGCAAGGTGCCGATTTTTGAACGTTTTTATGCCGGCGGCGAGCGGACGATCCGTGGGTATGATGAACGGGCAGTTGGTCCGGTTGACCGTGTGACCAATGATCCGATCGGCGGGGAAAGCATGTTGATTGGAAATATCGAGTACACGATTCCGGTTATCAATTTTGTCAAACTAGCGACTTTTTTGGATAGCGGAAATGTCTGGAGCAAGATGTCGGATTTTGGTTCCGGCGGGTTTAAGAGCGGCGCGGGGTTTGGGTTGCGTGTCAAGACACCGATTGGGCCAGTTAATTTGGATTACGGAATACCGTTTGACACCGTTCCGGGCTCAGACAAGAAAACCGGCAAGTTTTATTTTAGTGTTAGTCGAGGGTTCTGATCCTTCGAAGCGTTTTTTATTTTGCTTCTATCTTCGAAGGAGCATACCGTAGCTTTGCAAAAGCTACGGTATGACATCTTTTGAAATTAAGTTAGAATTTTTATTTATCACCAATCAATCATAGGAGGAGCGCTGTGAAAAATTTACAAGTAGGTCTTTTAACCGCAGTTTTAGCTGTAACATTGTGCGTTGGTGCGCAGGCAGAAAGTGCTGCTCCATCAGCCGGGGTTAAAAAAATCGGAGTTATGGATTTGAGCAAGGTGTTTGACAATTATCAAAGAACAAAAGAATACGACGCTGTTCTCGAGGGCAAAACCAAGGATTACGAAAAAACGCGCAATGAAAAGATCGACAAAATTAAAGAATTGCAAAATAAAATGGCGCTTTTGAAAGATGACGAAAAAGAAAAAGTGACCAAAGACTTGGATACGATGCGCAATGATTTGGCCAACTTCGACCAAGCCCAGCAGACGGACCTTAAGAAACAACGCGATGACAAGATCCGTGAAATTTTGCTTGAGATTGAAAAGACGACGAGCGATTTTGCGAAAAAAGAAAAGTACGACATTATTCTCAATGATCGCGTGTTGGTTTATGGCACCGAGGGAATGGATGTTTCCAATCAGGTCTTAGAAATTCTCAATGCAAATTTTAATGCGGGCAAAAAGAAATAAGTTCTAAAAGATTGTTTTGACATATTGGGAAGGTTGCCGTTTATGCAAAAGCCGGTAAAGCCTTCCCAATATGTTTGTAGCCTGGGAGCAGGTTTACAAAAAGTCCTAGGCTCAATGAACGGTCTCTGGTTGATGTCCCGCCTGAAGGCGGGAGAAATTCAGAGCTGCGTTCAATTCGCCATTGGACTTCCTGTAAACCTGTTTTTTGATTGAAATGATAAATCTTATGAATAAATCATTATCAGAAATTGCAGATTTGGTTGGCGGCACGCTCGTCGGCGACGCTTCGCTTTCGATTACGGGTTTGTCTGGAATCAAGGAAGCCAAAGCTGGGGACTTGACTTTTTTGGCTAATGCCAAATATGCGCCGCTTTTAGAAAAAACACAGGCTTCGGCCGTTTTGGTTGCAGGGGCAGTTGACACCGGAAAGCTCTCGGCCATTGTCGTTGAGAATCCGTCGCTATCGTTTTCAAAAATTGCAGAAATCTTTCTTAAAACTGACGGCCCGACGCTCAGAGGGATTCATCCGACGGCGATTATTGGTCAGGATGTTTGTCTGGGAAAAAATGTTGCGCTTGGCCCGTACACGGTTATTGAAGATGGTGTGGTTTTAGGCGACAACAGTATTGTTTGCGGCTTGACATTTATCGGGCGTGAAACGAAGATTGGCGAAAATTGTTTGATTTATCCAAATGTCACAATTCGTGAGCGGATTATCATAGGCAATCGCGTGATTATTCACAGCGGGACGGTGATCGGCAGCGACGGGTTTGGTTTTGCCAATGTTAAAGGGGTCAATGTCAAAATTCCGCAGATCGGTATTGTTGAGATACAAGACGATGTTGAGATTGGTGCGAATGTCGCCATTGACCGCGCGCGTTTTGACAGGACGGTGATTGGGCGTGGAACTAAAATTGATAACCTTGTGCAGATTGCGCACAATGTCCGCACTGGCGAAAACTGTATGATTGTTTCGCAGGCGGGTATTTCCGGCTCGACGGTGTTAGAGGACAATGTGACCTTAGCCGGTCAAGCCGGGTTAGTTGGGCATATCACGATCGGCAAAAATTCGATTGTTGCGGCCAAGTCAGGGGTGCCTAATTCGATTCCGCCCGACAGTGTGTATTGGGGTTTTCCGGCCAAACCTATTGAACACGCAAAAAAAATTAATGCCATGGTCCAGCGCTTGCCACATTATGTTGAAATTATTTTGGATTTGAAAAAACGGATTGCACAGCTGGAAGAAAAAAATCTGGAAAGATTTTAATTTATGTCTGAAAAACAAAAAACAATACTCAAAGAAGTTTCTTTAAGCGGATATGGTTTGCACACGGGCCTTGCGTCGACTGTGACAATAAAGCCGGCCGGTGAAAATGCCGGCATTGCTTTTATTCGTGTGGATTTGCCGACACAGCCGGCTATTAGAGTCGGGGCCGATACGATCCGTTTGGATTCGGGCGTGCCGCGCTGTACGACCATTGGCCGCGGGGACGTTTTTGTCCACACCGTCGAGCATTTGATGAGTGCGTTAGGCGGGCTTGCCATTGACAATGTTCTTATCGAAATTAATGCCAAAGAAGTGCCTTTTTTAGACGGCAGTAGTTTGCAGTTTTTGCAGGCATTTAAAAATGTCGGGTTTCTAGAACAGAATGCGCTGCGCCAGTGGATCGAAGTCAAGGAGCCGCTTATTGTTGCTCGCAACGATGCTTCGATTGTCGCTTTGCCGGGTGAGGAAAGCAAATTTTCTTATCTGATGGATTATCCCCATCCATTTTTACGCAGTCAGTATTTTGCGCTGGCTTTGTCGGGCGAAAGTTTTGAAAAACAGATCGCCCCTTGCCGCACCTTTTGTTTGGAAGAAGAAGCGCAGGAATTGCGAAAGAATAATTTTGGTTTGGGCGCTACTTATGAGAATACGCTTGTCGTCGGTGAAAAAGGGGTTATCAATAATACGTTGCGTTTCCCGGACGAGTTTTGTCGGCACAAAGTTTTGGACATGATTGGGGACCTTTATCTTTTGGGTAAGCCGATTCGTGGAAATATCGCCGCCAGCAAGAGCGGGCATCGGATGAATCTTGAACTTTTGCTAAAAATTTATTCTCAGCAAGAACATTACGCCAAGCATACATTTTTGCCGGACTACAGTTTTTGCGGGCACACCCAACTTGATATCAGCCAGATTATGAAGATTTTACCGCACCGCTACCCCTTTTTATTCGTCGATCGGATCGTGCATTTGGAAGGCGGCAAAAAAGCCGTCGGGATAAAAAATGTCACGGCCAATGAAAATTTTTTTACCGGACATTTTCCGTCAAGGCCGGTTATGCCCGGCGTGCTTATGGTCGAGGCCTTAGCGCAAACCGGCGGGATTCTCGTGTTGACCAATCCCGAGCATCATGGTAAAGTAGCGCTGTTTATGGCCGTCGATAAAGTCAAGTTTCGTAAGCTCGTTGTTCCCGGTGAACAGTTGACGCTAGAGGTTGAAATGATCCGCGACCGCTCGCGTACCGCCCAGATGAAGGGTGTTGCCAAAGTCGGGGACGAAGTTGCCGTCGAGGCGGAGTTTATGGTTTCATTTCTGGATGCAGATTTCCTAAAACAGGTTTGAAATGGAAAATGTAAAAATACATAAAACAGCAGTCATTGATCCTTTGGCAAAGTTAGGGAAGGATGTTTTTGTTGGCGCGTATTCTGCGATAGGCCCTAAGGTTGTCGTTGGTGACGGATGTCGTATTGGCAATCACTGTGTTTTGGACGGAAAGACGACGATCGGAAAAAATTGCCAGATTTTTACAGGGGCGATTGTCGGCTCCTGCCCGCAGGACAAAAAATATAGCGAAACGGATGATGTCGAACTTATTGTCGGGGATAATAATGTGATCCGGGAATATGCGACAATGAACACCGGCACCATAGACGGCGGACGAAAGACTGTTGTTGGCGACGGAAATCTTTTTATGGCCAACACGCACGTGGCCCACGATTGTTTGGTCGGCAACAATTGCATTTTGGCCAACGTCGGCACGATTGCCGGACACGTGACCTTAGAGGACGGTGCGATTTTAGGCGGCTTAAGTGCTGTGCATCAGTTTGTGCGTTTAGGGCGTTTGTCGATTGTGGGGGGCTGCTCTAAAGTTGTGCAGGACGTTGTGCCGTTTTCGATGTGCGACGGGCATCCGGCTAAGGTGTATAAACTTAACACGATTGGTCTGCAGCGGGCCAATGTGCCGGCTGAGTCGGTTGCGTCGTTAAAGACGGCTTTCAAAATTCTTTTTCACAGCGGGCTGACCAAAACGCACGCCATTGAACAAATTATCAAAGACGTCCCGCCGTGCCCAGAGCTTGAGCACTTGATTCTCTTTGCCAAGACCAGCAAGCGCGGTCTTTGTTCATAAACCGTAAACACGCCTTTGTATGAACACTATCGGTCTTATCGCCGGAAACGGCAAATTCCCTTTTCTTTTTGCCCGTGAAGCCCGTCGGCAAAACCTCAAAGTTGTGGCTGCGGCCATTGTCGGGGACACGTCTATCTTCCTTAAATTTTTTGTTGATGAAATCGTCTGGTTTAAAGTCGGCGAACTTACAAAACTTTTTTCGTATTTTAAAGACAGAGGTGTTGTCCAAGTGATTATGGCCGGACAGGTCAATCCCAAAAATCTTTTTGATAAAACCCTTTCTCTTCATGAAGAATACCGCGATTTGATGCAAGCGTTGGAAGACCGCAAGGCTGACACGATTTTTCGTGGCGTAGCCGAAAAACTTAAGGCGCAAGGCCTAGAGCTTTTGGATTCGACGTTTTTGCTTAAAGGTTATCTGGCGCCCAAAGGGACTTTAACCAAACGTGGACCGACTCTAGTTGAGCTTGACGATATTATGTTTGGCCGCACGATTGCTAAAGCGATGGGCGGCTTAGACGTCGGACAGACGGTGGTTATTAAAGAAAAAGCGATTGTTGCAATCGAAGCGATGGAAGGCACCGATCGCTGCATTCGTCGGGGTGGCGCGATTGCTAAAGAGGGCGCAGTGGTAGTTAAGATGAGCAAGCCCAATCAGGACTTGCGTTTTGATATTCCTGTCGTTGGGCTTCGCACTTTGCAAAATATGGCGTCGGTCAAAGCCAAATGTCTAGCTATTGAAGCGGACAAGACGCTTATTATTGATCGAGCCGCGTGTGTTCAATTGGCCAACAAAGCCGGCATTTGTATCGTCGCTTCGTAAAGAAAATTTTGTGTGCCTATGCCAAAATCGCTTTCGTATTCTGCGCTAACCTACCAACAGCTTACCGCGTTTATTAAAAAGGAAATTGCCGACGGCAAAAAGATTATTACGCAAACGCAGGCCGAAAAATATTGGAACATCGGCAAGGCGATTAGTGATTATGTTTTGGCCGGAGCGGACCGCGCCAAGTACGGTGAGCATATTCTTGAGAATCTCTCAAAAGATTTAATTCTAGGTAAACGGACGCTTCAACGGACAGTCCAATTTTATAGGCAATTTCCAATTGCGTCCGCGCGGACGCAATTGCCTTGGACGCACTTTCGGGAGCTTTTGTCTTTGCCGGATCCCGTGCACCGCAAAGAGCTTATGGGCAAAGCTCGTCGGGAAGGCTTGACCAGCCGTGAATTTAAAGAATTGGTACAAAAGAACAAGGTCGTTATTCCGACGGACGGACCGGTTGTACAGTTAAAGGTTGTCCGCGGGAAACTTTATACGTATAAAGTTGATCAGTGGAAACCTCTAGGACAAGAGTTTAAAAAGAGTGTCGATTGCGGCTTTGATGTTTTTTATAATCCGCCGTTGGCGCAGCTGGCAAAATTTAGCGGCGGGCAAATTATTGAAACCGTCAAAGCTGACAAAACTTACAGCGTCCACACGAGTAATCGCAAGCTTTCTGATCTGTATACGTTTAAAGCTAAAGTTCTCAAAGTGATTGACGGGGATACGCTTTTGACCGACGTGGATTTGGGGTTTATGGTTTATAAGGAGCATAAACTTCGTTTGCGCGGCATTGACACCCCGGAAATCGACACCCCCGAGGGGAAAAAGGCGGATGCGTTTGTTAAAGAGCGCATTAGTCGGTGCGACTTTGTTGTGATCAAAACGCACAAGGACGACAAGTACGGTCGTTATCTCGTTGATGTTTTTTATTTGCCCGGCGAAAGCGATGCAGAAAAGATCGCGGCAGAAGGTATTTTTTTAAATCAAGAATTACTGGATAATCGCTTGGCCGTTGGCTGGTAAAAAATCCCCCGCTCTTTGTTTACTGACAGGCAGGTTTCTTTGTTAAACGGGGTTAAGTGGAAAAGAAAGGATAAATGAATGCAGAAAAAATCAAAGGGGATCATTCTTTTAGGTGCATTTCTTGTTCTTCTGGGAGTGGGGCTTTTAAGTGTGCTTTCTGAGATTTTTTCTGAAATTTATGGTTTGGAACAATATTCCTTGAGGATAGATCAAGCTGTGGTAAAGACGCTCGATGGTTTAAAATATTTTGATGGTCAAGAGCAGCAGGCTAAGTTGCAAGCGTCAGGAAATTTGGAAAAATTGAAAATGCAGGCGGATAATTTCAAACAACAGTTAAAATCTCATCTTGAGAATTTTAAAAGATTAGTTTCGGTTGGTTTAATACTTCAAGTGATGATTAATTTTATTCTTGGGATTTTTCTTTTGGTATCTGGATTTGGACTACTTGGGCACTTAAAATGGGCAAGAGAATTGTCTTTAGTGAGCATTGTTGGATTTAGTTTGTATATTATTTCTTTGCCGATAGTTTCGTTTTATCCAAAAGAATGGGTTCGGCAGTTTGTAGAAAATAGTGTAGACAAACTAAATTTATTGTACGACCCAACATATAAGAATTCGTTTATTTATGCTGGGAAGTCAGGTTTTGAGGTGATGTTGATAGAGCGTGGAAACATTATTCTTTCATGTGGTTTGATAAGTTTTTTTGTTGGGACTTTCATTTGGTGGTATTTGACGCGTCCTGATGTGAAAGCGCGGTTTGTTTAGTCTAAAGGTTTTTAAGAATCCTCCATTACCTGCCTTTCGGCTGGCAGGTTCCTTTAGTAAAGGGGGCAGGAAGTTTTTCCTTCCTTTTGGCAAAGGGGTTAAGAATTTTTAAGGTTAACTGGTAAGGAAAAATGAAAATATCAAAAAGTATTTGGATTGGACTGGCCATCTGTATTCTGTGGGGCGTTGGCGTTGTTTTGGGTATTGAGCAATGCAATTGGAATCCGGTGTGTAACGGGGCTTCCAAAGGTGGATTTTGGTGTATGGTAGGAGGTTGGATATTTTATTGGCCTGCGCTTATTGGCGAATCGATTTTTGAACATATCTTTCAATGGGTTGGTTTCTTGTTTCACGGTTAGCCCTCACTTTAGCTACTCGCGTTTGACTTTCCCCGCGCTTTTCTATATAATCCCTCTATTATTTTTTAGACCATTTTCGACGGGAAAAGGAAAATATCCTCTATGGAAGTTGATGAAATAAAACAGGTTAGAATTGAAAAACTCAATAAGCTTTTGGCCTTGGGCCTTGAGCCTTACGGACGGCGTTTTAAGCCGACGCATTCGATGGCCCAAGCGTTAGAGAATTTTGCTGAAGAAACGCCGGTCACTTTGGCGGGCCGCATTTTGGCTAATCGTGCCCACGGCAAAGCGGTGTTTATGGATTTGGCCGACCAGACAGCCAAGATTCAGCTTTACATTAATATGGGGACGATCGGCGAACAAGCTGTTGCTATTGTAGGCAGTTTAGATATTGGGGATATCATCGGCGTCGACGGGATTTTGTTTAAAACCAAAACCGGTCAGGAAACGGTTAAGGTTTCAAAGATTACCGTTTTATCCAAATCGCTTATGACTTTGCCGGAGAAGTGGCACGGTTTAAAAGACGTCGAGGTCCGTTACCGTCAGCGTTATGTCGACATGATTGCCAATTCGAACGTTCGCGAAATTTTCTTAAAGCGCACCAAACTGATTTCCTTTATTCGTAATTATCTCGACACCCGCGGTTTTCTTGAGGTCGAAACCCCGATGCTTCAGCAGCAGGCTGGTGGTGCGCGCGGCCGTCCTTTTGTTTCCAAGCACAATGCGTATGACATGGACGTGTATTTGCGTATCGCCCCTGAACTTTATTTGAAACGCCTTCTCGTCGGTGGTTTTGAGCGCGTGTATGAAATTAACCGCAATTTTCGCAACGAAGGCATCTCGACGCGCCACAATCCTGAATTTACAATGCTCGAAGCCTATCAGTCTTACGGGGATTTTAATGACATGATGGATTTGATGGAAGGCTTGATTAGCGAAAGCGCCAAGCTTTTGACCGGTTCGTATAAGGTTGCCTATCAGGGCAAGGAAATTGATTTTACCCCGCCGTGGGAACGCCGCTCGTTTGCTAAAATTATTAAAGAAAAGTTTGATATCAACCCCGACGATGATGCCAAGACGATGTTAGACAAGGTCAAGGCCAAAGGCGGACGCGGCAAGATTGAGACATTGACCCGTTCGGCGGTCATGAAAATCGTTGAGGATATTTTGGACGAAGATGCGACGATGAATCCCGTTTTTTTTACCGATTATTTTACGTTTCTCTGTCCTTTGGCTAAGACGAAGAAAGACAATCCGTTTATTTCCGAGCGGTTCGAGTGTTTCGTAGCCGGCCTTGAGGTGGGCAATGCGTATTCGGAGCTCAATGACCCGCAGGAACAAAAGGCGCGGCTCTTGGAAGATTTGACGGACGACACCGAAACGGGATTGCGCAATATTGACGAAGATTTTATTCACGCGCTCGAGTACGGGATGCCGCCGGCCGGGGGCTTAGGTATTGGGATTGACAGGCTTATTATGTTGTTGACTGATTCTCCGACGATACGGGAAGTGATTTTGTTTCCACTGTTAAAGCCGTTACCTAAAGCGGGTGAAGAAATTGGTGGCGTAGCAAATACATAAAAGTTTGGGTTTATGAAAAGTCTTTCGGCTCAAGAAACGGTCTCTGGTAGAAGTCCCGCCTTGCGGCGGGAGAAATTCAGAGCTGCGTTCCGATTCGCCGGCAGACTTTCCATAAACCCAAAATATTTCGAAAGTACAATATGAACTACGAAAATTGGATCAGTTACCGTTATATGTCCGCCAGCAAGGGCGGATTTTTGGGCTTCCTGCATTTTATTTCGATTGCCGGGGTTGCCGTCGGCGTTATGGCTTTGATCGTTGTGACGGGTGTTATGACCGGCTTTGGCAATAATCTGCGCGAAAAAATTATTGGCGCTACCCCGCACATTGTCGTTGAAAAAGAAACGGGTATCAGTGATTTTGCCAGTGTACAAAAAACTCTTAATCAAATTCCCGGGGTTATCACAACTTCGCCTTTTGTGCAGGGCAATGTTTTTTTGGAGAACGAAGGACATGCGGTTTCTCAAATTGTTCGTGGAATAAATCCTAAGACTGAAAAAGATGTCACGAAAGTCAGTCGGTATTTGACAGAAGGCAAAATTGAAGATTTAAGTGACGGTGGCATAATTGTCGGCGAGGAATTAGCCCGTTATTTTGGGTACAGCTTAGGCGATGAGGTCATCGTCATTGCGCCCGGTTCGGGGATTAGTGGCCGCGGCTGGCGATATACCTTAAAGATCGTCGGGATTTTTAAAAGCGGCATGGTCGATTATGATATGAACCTTTCTTTTATAACATTAGCTCATGCGCAAAAGATTTTTGACTTAGGCGCCGGCACGGTCAGCGGCATTGGCGTTAAACTTGTTAATCCCGAGAAAGCCAAGGAAATTAAAAAGGAAATTTTTTCACAGCTAGGTTACAGCTATCGCGTCAAGACGTGGATTGATATCAACAGTAATTTGTTTGAAGCACTTTTCCTCGAGAAATGGGGCTTGTTTATTATTTTGACGCTCATGGTTTTGGTGGCGTCGTTTAATATTATCAGTACGCTCGTTGTGACGGTGACGAGCAAAATTCACGATATCGGGATTTTGCTCTCCTTTGGCGTGCCGGCCAGTTCGATTCGCCGGATTTTTATGAAACAAGGACTTTTGATTGGCGCAATTGGCACGTTTTGGGGTTTGGTTAGCGGGGTAACGATCAGTTATATTTTAAAAACGTATGTGAAAGTTCCGGCGCAAATTTATTCGATTGACCATGTGCCCGTCGAAATCAAACTGGCGGATATTTTGATTATTATTTCCTCGGCGATGGTGATTACGTATTTGGCGACTCTTTATCCGGCAGCCCGTGCGGCTAAGCTCCAGCCGGTCGAAGCGTTAAGGTATGAATAGATTATTCTATTTTGAAAAAAAGATATTTGGATTATTTACTTACAAAGGTTTTTTAAACCGGTAAAATGGACGCGTTCATGCTCGAAGTTGTAGCACTTCAAAAACATTATGATCACCCCGCAGGAAAGGTTCATGTTCTTAAAGGGATTGATTTGAAGATCGCACAAGGCGATGTTGTGGCGATTGTCGGCCCCTCGGGTGCGGGCAAGTCGACGCTTTTGCATATTATGGGGGGGTTGGACCATCCGGCGCAGGGCGATGTTATTTTTGAAGGTGAAAATATTTATAAAATGAATGCGCAAAAACGCGCGGCGTTTCGCAATGCCAAGGTTGGTTTTATTTTTCAGTTTTATCATCTTCTCCCGGAGTTTACCGCCCTTGAAAATGTGATTTTGCCGGCGATTGTTGATAAGAATTCCCCCTCTTTTTTAAAGAGTGGGTTAGGGGGAGTTAAAAATATTGATATTGACGCGATTAAAATAAAAGCGGGTACGCTTTTAGATCAGGTGGGCTTGGGCGCACGATATCAGCATAAACCTCACGAACTTTCCGGCGGTGAGCAGCAGCGGGTAGCCATTGCGCGGGCGCTTATCAATGAACCGAAGGTGCTTTTTTGTGATGAGCCGACGGGGAATTTGGATTTTGAAAGCGGACAGGGAGTCATTGACCTTTTGATGCAGCTAAACAAAAAAAATAAACAGACCTTGGTTATCGTAACGCACGACGAGCAGATTGCCAAGCGTTCGCACCGTGTGGTCAAAATGCGCGACGGGCGATTAGTCTAACGGGAGTTTGAAAGGACCTTTATGAAAATTTATATCAACGGAAAATTTTATTCAAAAGAAAACGCGACCGTGTCAGTGTTTGACCACGGGTTTCTCTACGGGGACGGTGCTTTTGAGGGGATTCGTGCGTATGACCGGTTGGTTTTTCGACTAGCAGAGCATATTGACCGTCTTTACGAAACGTGCCACACGATGATGATTTCGGTCGGGCTTTCCAAAAAAGAAATGCAGCAGGCGATTGTCGCGACCTTGAAAGAAAACAAAATCGACAACGGTTATATCCGCGCGATTGTCACGCGTGGCGTCGGCGATTTAGGGCTTGACCCGCGCAAGTGCCATGGCAAACCGACGGTGATTATTATTGCTGACACGATCACCCTTTATCCGGCAGAGCTTTACAAAAAGGGTATGGATATTATTACCGTGCCTACCGCGCGCAATCATCCGGAGGCTTTAAATCCACAACTTAAGTCGTTAAATTATTTGAACAATATTTTGGCCAAGATTGAAGCCAACAATTCCGGTTACAATGAAGCGATTATGCTTGATACAAACGGTTACGTCGGAGAATGCACCGGCGACAACATTATTATTGTCAAAGACGGACGGCTTTCAACGCCTAGTCACGGACGGCTAAAAGGAATTACGCTTTCGGCGGTTATGGATTTGGCCGCAAAATTTAAGATTCCCACCGAAGAAAGGCTTTTTACGCGGCACGAAGTGTATAATTCGGATGAATGTTTTTTGACCGGGACAGCCGCGGAAGTTATTCCGATTGTCAAAGTCGACGGACGGATGATTGGCACAGGTAAACCGGGGGCAATAACCAATAAATTAATTACCGCTTTTCATGCTGTGACACGCAAGGATGGGGTTAAGTATTGAACCGTCAGGAATTCCTGATGGTTCATCCCAAGGAGTAAAGCCCTTTAACGAAGGGCTTCACGACGTGGGATAAACAAAAGGTTAATTTTATGCAATGTAATATTTGTACCAAGAAAAAAGCGACTGTGCATCTGACCGAAATTGTCGACGGGCAAATGACCGAACTGCATTTGTGCGAAGAATGTGCCCGCGAAAAAAGCGTGCAGATGGAACAGCAGTTTGGGTTGGCGGATCTTTTGGCCGGTTTGGCGGATTTTGGCAAGCAAGTCAAAGATGTCGACAAGGTCAAACTCGATTGTCCGCATTGCGGGGTCAGCTATGACGATTTTAAAAAGTTTGGGCGCTTAGGTTGCAGTGAATGTTACAGTGCGTTTCGCGAACACTTGAGTTCTTTGCTAAAAAAAATTCACGGCTCGAATTTGCATTTGGGCAAAGCGCCCGCTGCGTTTCCGACGCCCGCAGGTCCTCAGATCGAAACTTTGCGCGATCTTAAAACCCAGTTGCAGCAAGCGGTCCAAAAGGAAGATTTTGAAAAAGCCGCCCAGCTGCGCGACAAGATCCATATTTTAGAAAAAAAAGAAGAAGGTCAGCCATGAATATTGACGACTTGATTCATCATACGGCCGAGTGGCTCAAAGGGGCGGGCCCCAGCTCGCATATTGTGATGTCAACGCGTATTCGTTTGGCGCGCAATTTAGCCAAAGTGCCTTTCCCAAACCGCGCTGAAAAAAAAGATTTGATTAATGTCGTCGAGGATGTTAGCAAAGCAATTGTGGCTGATGAGTATTTCAAAAATTCTGTTTTTCTTAAGATGAACGAGTTAGACAGTATTGATAAACAGTTCTTAGTCGAGCGGCATTTGATGAGCCATGAACATGCCGTCAGCGGAGACGGAAAAGCTTTGATCGTTTCCGAAGAAGAAATTCTCTCGATTATGGTCAACGAAGAAGACCACCTGCGTATTCAGGTTATGCAGTCCGGGCTTAATTTGATGGAAAGTTGGCGGATTATCAATATGCTCGACGATAGTTTGTCCAAAAAACTCAATTATGCTTATCTTGGCAATTGGGGGTATTTGACCGCTTGCCCGACGAATACGGGGACTGCGATGCGCGGGTCGGTGATGCTGCATTTGCCGGCCTTGGTCATGACCAAACAGATCAACAAGGTTTTGGCGGCGATTGCCAAATTGTCTTTTGCCTCGCGCGGCTTTTACGGCGAGGGCACGCAGGCGCGGGGAAATATTTATCAGATTTCTAATCAGGTGTCCTTAGGTCACAGCGAGGAGGATATTTTACAAAATATCAGCGGGCTTATTCGTCAGGTCATCGAACAGGAAGAGCAGGCGCGCCAAGCGCTGTTTGTCCAAAACCGTTCGATGCTCGAGGACAAAATTTTTCGCAGCTTAGGCGTCCTAAAAAGCGCGCATATTATTTCGAGCCAGGAAACCATCGAGCTTTTGTCGATGGTGCGTTTGGGTGTGGATTTAGGCATTATTAATCAGGTCGACCGTGCCAATATCAACGAACTTTTTATCACGATACAGCCGGCGCATCTGCAAAAAATCGAAGGTAAAAAACTTACGCCCGCTCAACGGGATACCCGTCGGGCAGCGTTAATTCGCGAAAAGCTAGGAGGCGTTTGATGTTTAATCGATTTACGGAAAGAGCACGCAAGGTCATTGTT
>CAYNSM010000033.1:0-18523 GCA_964400065.1 uncultured Planctomycetales bacterium | reverse complement strand
AAGAAATGATGAAAAAAGGACTTTGGAAAGAAGATCGCAGCGCGGTTGGGCTTCCGAAGACAAAAATTATTAAGCTTAAAGCACGCAAAGCGGTTAAAGAAGCGGCTCCTGCGGAAGGCGCTGCTGGAGCTAAAGCTGCCCCGGCTGCAAAAGCTGCACCTGCTGCCAAAGCGGCTGCACCAGCTGCTAAAGCTGCTGCTCCTAAGAAATAAATAATGAAGAAAGTTCTTTTTTTAAGTTTAAGCCTCTTGTGTTTTGGTATTTTTGACTGCCAAGCTCAAGAGGCTTTTCCTTTTGTTGCCCGTGTGACAGCAAAGACAGTCAATCTACGCGCTGGTCAAAATGCAAATTTTGAGTCGTTAGGTCAATTAAAGAAGGACGATCAGGTGGTTGTTGTCGCTGCGAGCTTTGATTGGCGAAAAATCAAGCTTCCTCTCGAAGCCAAAGCCTATGTCAGCAGTCAATTTATAAAAGAATTAGGCCATGGAATTGGCGAAGTTACTGGCAATCGCCTTAATGTCCGCGCGGGCGCTTTGGCAAATGCGTCAATCATTGGACAGCTTAAAAAAGGCGACTTGGTTGCGATTCTTGAAAAAAAAGAAAACTGGTATCGCATTGAGCCGCCAGACCAAAGTTTTGGGTGGGTGTCCAAAGATTTTATCGAATTTCAGTCTAGCCAAATTCCCAGCGCCCGTTTAGTCCAAGTTCCTGCCGTCACAGAGGCAATTAAAGAGACTCCTGCAGCGAATGCGTCTGCACAAAGTCCATCCGACCTTGTTTTGGTCAGTGGTGTTGTCGGGAATTTGGGCATTAAAACAACATCCTTGGACATTCGCCATTATGTGCAAAGCGACACAAAAACTTATGCCCTTCAAGGCTACCGGCATATTTTAGACGGCTTTCTCAATCAGAAAGTTAAAATTGAAGGCAAGCTTCAGCCGGACATCAAATCCGAAAATCCTGTTCTGCTTGTTACCAAAATCACGCTCGTTCTCTAATTTTTTGTACCAATGCGTTTATGAATCCTGAAATTTTACAGACTTTAGAAATTATTTTTGTCCTGGGCACTGCCGTTATTTTGCATGAATGCGCGCATGGCTGGGTGGCTTTAAAGTTTGGCGATCCGACGGCAAAACTGTTGGGCCGGCTGACGCTCAATCCGTTTAAACATATTGACCCGATCGGAACAGTCCTTGTGCCGATTATTACAAAGTTGACTTTAGGGTTTCCCTTTGGTTGGGCCAAACCGGTGCCGGTTAATTTTGCAAATTTGAATAATCCCAAGCGGGACATGATTTTTGTCGCCTTAGCTGGGCCTGCGGTCAATATTGTCTTGGCGCTTGTCGCGAGTGTTTTTCTTTCCTTTGCGCCAAAAATTTTTGGTTTGGCGGTTGTGATCAATTTGATGCTGGCCACTTTTAATATGATGCCGATTCCGCCCTTAGACGGCTCGCGCGTCGTCGCCGGGCTTTTGCCGACGAGTTTGGCCAGAAAATATTTATACTTAGAACCGTTTGGTTTTATTATTGTGATTGTCCTTTTGCAAAGCGGTGCGCTCGACTTTTTGGGCGGCTTTGTGATGGTGATGGCAAAGATTTTGATTGGCAATTTGTCGGGTTTGTGATTTGTTTAATATCAGAAAGGGTGAGCGATGGTTTTGCATCTTAAAGTGAATTTGCGTGAACATAGTTATAAAATTGTCATCGGGCAGAATATTTTGCCGAATTTAGGCGCTGAGCTTAAAAGTTTAAATTTAAGCGGTCAGGCTTTGGTAATCACACATCCGAAGTTAAAAAAGCTTTATGGAAAAACTTTAGAAAAAAGTTTGGCGGATCAAGGCTTTGGAGTAAAGTTTTTTGAAGTCGCGGAGGGTGAAGAGAGCAAATCCGCCAAAACGTATATCGGACTTTTGGAAAAAATTGCGCGCTTTGATGTTAACAAAAATATTTTTATGATCGCTTTAGGCGGCGGGGTCGTTGGAGATCTTTCTGGTTTTGTGGCCTCAACCTATCGGCGTGGCGTGCCGTTTGTGCAGGTTCCGACGACATTGCTTGCGCAAATCGACTCGGCCATCGGCGGCAAAACAGCGATTGACCTTCCCGTCGGAAAAAATTTGGTCGGCACGTTCTATCAGCCTCGGCTGGTTTTTAGCGACGTTTCTGTTTTAGCAACTCTTGATAAACGCCAAATTCGCAATGGCTTAAGCGAGGCGGTCAAATACGGGGTTATTGCCGACCGACGATTGTTTGACTATATTAGCCGAAACGTTTCCAAGCTTTTAAATTCCGATGCAAAAGTTTTGGAAGAAATTGTTTACCACTGCAGCCGTATCAAGGCTAAGGTCGTTGAGCAGGACGAAAAGGAAACCAAGGGCTTGCGCACGATCTTAAATTTTGGGCATACCGTCGGACACGCGGTTGAGGCGGCAGGGAAGTTTCGGATTTATCAGCATGGGGAAGCGGTCGCGTTAGGGATGAGGGTCGCCGCCCAATTGTCTGTGAGTCTCAATCTTTTAACTGCCAAAGAAGCCGCAATTTTAGGCGGCGCACTTTCGGATATTGGCTTGCCCGAAAAAATAACGGGTGTCAAATTCCTGGAAGTTTTAAAACATATGGCGCATGATAAGAAATTTAAGTCAGGAAAACCACGTTTTGTGCTCGCCACGGGATTGGGAAGCGTCAAGGTTGTCGACGGCATTTCTCTTCTGGACATCAAAGCTGCTATAAAAAGTTATTTATAGCAAACAGTAACTCGCAAGGATGCAAATGTGTCCCGGGCGAGTTTGGCGAGCGCCGATGTTTTTTTCGTGTAGCTTTTAAATTTTAGTTTTGGCGCGAGACACTGTTTGAGCACGGGACATGTTTGCGTCCTTGCGAGGATGTGTGTTGACTAATTCGGACGCAGAACTTTGATCGTTCGCGTTTTGCCTTTTTGCAGGATTTCAATACTGTCAGGCGTGATTTTTGTGATTTTCGCCCCTTCGACAGATTCGCCGACCTCATAAAATTCTTTGTTGATCAGCGCAAAACTTTTTCCATCCATTTCAACGATGCCCGAGAGGATCAATTCTCCTTTTTTAGGTTCGGGGGCCGAAACGCTCGGCGCAAGAGCTGGGGCAGGGGTGGTTAGGGGACTGACCGTTGTTGCAGAACGGCTCGATACAGGGACATAAAACTTGGTCGCCGACATTTCTTTGATTCGGCGCGTGTATTCGTAAAGATTGTAAAACGTCAGACCAAGGAGAATAAAGATGACGCTACCCCACAACAAGAGGGCAAAAACGGTTGGCTTTTGAAAAGTTTTTCCGTTGTCTGCCGGTTTATTGATAATGCTTGGACTTTCAGAACGATTCGATTGGACTTTTTTCAGCGCTTCGTGAATGATGCTCATGATAATGGCCGACCTCGTTAACGGCCTGTAAGGTGATATGCTCGTCGATAATATGTGTTCCGGTCACAAATCCTAAGAGCAGGGCGCGGTCGCAAAGGATATTGATCGTGCGCGGCGTGCCTTGCGAATGACCGAAAATAATTTCAATCGCCCGATCGGTAAAGTGTACGTTAACCTGGTTAGGCGAAATTTCTTCGTCGGGCCCAAAGCCGGATGCGATTTTGATCCGGTGCGCCACATAATTTCCAACGTCGCTTTTGTCCAACGGTAAAATATGGTACCGCACTGCGACCCTCTGGGTTAACTGACGCAAGGCGGGAAGCTTGAGCTTTTGTTGCAATTCAGGCTGCCCGATGAGAATAATCTGCAATAACTTTTCTTTTTCAGTTTCGAGATTTGATAAAAGACGTATTTGTTCGAGTTGATTGATTTTAAGATTCTGGGCCTCATCAATAATGAGCACGACATTGTTTCCTAACGTTGTTTGCTCGATCAAAAAATTATTGAGCGCTGAAATAAGGCTCAGTTTGTTGCGAAAATTCCCCGCAATTCCTAAATCTTTGGCGATAAATTGCAGAAGTTGCAGTTCTGAAAAGTACGGGTTTAAGACAAGCGCTGTTTTAATGTTGGTTTTAAGACGGCTTAGCAGGCTGCGGCAGAGGGTGGTTTTGCCGGTGCCGATTTCGCCGGTTATGACCAAAATCCCTTTGCGCTGTTCTATGCCATAAACCAAATGTGAAAAAGCTTCTTCGTGGCGCTGACTGGGAAAGAAAAATTCCGGGTCGGACGTGATATTAAACGGTTGCTGTAGAAAATTGTAAAATTCTTTATACACAGACGGAATTATACACCACAAATCCCAAAAATTACATTGTGAAGACGATAATTTTGTTTTATACTTTGACTATGTTTCCCTCACAAAAATACCGCTGTGGACAGTCTAGTCTTGAATATCTTGCTTTGGCCGTTTTTGTCATGATGGGTATTATTATCGGCGGGCCGTACGTAGTTCGTGGGATTAATGCGCATTTTAAAACCCTTGAAGAAGGGGCTCTTGATTCAGAACGGGAAAATATTACTCAGGGGGATTTTACAAGTCATGATTTTTCGGGGTGTGATTGTTCGGCTTTGAATTTTGCTAGATGTGGAGATGATGCGAGTTTTATTGATGGGGCACCTTGTAAAGCTAGACAAGCAATTTATCGTCGTAAATGTAGTCCTCTTGGTTGCGAAGATGACTTGATACGTGATGGAAGATTGCCAGATGGTATGGAGAAATGCATGAATGATAACACTCATGGGTGTTGTGAACCTGAGCAATCTGGTCCATGCGCTAATGATCCTGCCAGTATCACCGGAGCATGTAGAAGTGCCCGAGGCGACAGTAGGGAGTGGATAAAGATATGCGATTCTCCAATTTCGACTCGGGTAGTCGAGTGTCGACCAGATGATAGCTGCCATTATCAATGTCAAGCGAAGGGGACAAATGCGACTTGGTGTAATGAGGCGGTATTAAATGTTAACCTTATAGCTCCTGATGTTCCAGTAACCTATCGAAATTCGGGTGGGTGTACTACCCCCGGGGCTTATTGTGAGGCGCAGTGTGTGCCCCCTTATGTTACGGATACTCGATACTTGTTAGGTTGTTGCGGCGGTGGCGCGGGCGGCATTATCATAAACGGGGGACCTTATACAGCGGCTATGCAATCTGATAGTTTTGATGCCGACGGGCCAGATTGTATTGCAACGCCAAAGGATTCAAAATTAGCATATCCCGATGAAATACAAGTTTATGAAACGATTACATATATATTATCTAATGCAGGGGTAGATGGAGCAGCGCTTGTTAATCAAAGTCAAACGGATGTTTATGCTGCCGGGCGGTCAGATTATTATTGGAGTTCTGTTGCTTCTGAGGATGTTTTTTATGCTATCGTGTCTTATAATGCGGCTGTTACGGCAACTTTTGGGGTTTATGACATGGGAAGTGTTGCAACAGCTGTTACGTTGAGTGCTCCAGACGGGGGTGTAAAATATACAGGCGATGGGACTTCGCTGCATCCTTATTTGGGTGGGAAATTCACTGCAAATACACCCGTGGGATTTATCTATAACACAACAGCTACTTATACTAACTTCTATTCGGATCCTGTCTTAAATGGTGGTGTTGGTTATAGCTTAGATCCGATGCTTAGTTTTCAATTGCCTGCATTAGCTGGAAAAACTATATGGATCAATACAGCCTCGGGTGTTGTGCCAATGCCTCTGACGGCAGATACATATTTATTAAGTTTTGAGTGTAACCTTAGTTCGAGTAGTGATTTTGACTATAATGACACATTTATTCTGGTTACAAAAATAAAGCCGATTCCCTAAGCATTAAACAAATAAGACCGCGTCATAAATAACGGTGTAGTTTTTTTATTGCAAATTTGAGCTTTGTGCTATAATCACCCGTCGGTTAGGAGAAAACGGATGAGTTTTGCAGACAATCGAAAATTTCCCCGTGCAGAGTTTCGTGAAGCTGTGGCGTATCGTTTTCCCGAGAATCCGGTTTTTAATGGTTCTGTTGGATATGATTTAAGTCAGGGGGGGGTACGTTTTCGTACGGAGGATTTTCTCCCTCAAGATGCGCAAGTGGTCGTCAATCTTCAACTTAAGATTGATCAGGAAACAACTTTAGATGCGCGAGTTGTTTGGGTACAAAAAGTTCCACACTCAGAGATTTATCAGGTGGGGTGTGAATTTTTGGAAAATCGTGAAAATGTTTTTCCGCGTTTTGTGGTCAAAAATTATCTGGATTTATATAAATCGTAATACTTTAAGCGTTTTGAAAGGAGCATTGTTAAGTTATGGCAGATGAAAAAAAAGAAGCCGCCCCGGAGATCGTCAAGAATTGTTCCGGATGTAAAAAACCTGTAAAAAAGTCCCGCCGCTATTTTCGTGACGGAAAATATTACTGCAATTACAGCTGCTGGCGTAAAGTCAAGCCTAGCAAAGAAGCCGCAGAAGCTGCCCCTGCAGAAGCCTAATCGTTAATTTTTCCAGAGAGGATATCGATGAGTCACAAATCTTCTGTAGAGCGCCGTAAGGATCCGCGGTTTTTTGGGAGCATTCCGGTCAAAATTTCGGGTGATGATTTTGATCTTGTTACCGAAACAAAAAACTTGAGCCGTTCCGGAGCCTATTGCCGCGTTAATCAATATATCGAACCGATGACCAAGCTTAAGGTACAATTCCTTTTGCCGTTTAAGCACGCTGATCGGACGGTGACTAGAAAAATTGCGTGCGGTGCGGTCATTGTTCGTACCGAGAGCGATCCGGCCAATGGCGCTTATAATGTCGCAGTTTTCTTTAATGATATCCAATCGCGCGACGTAGCTATGCTGACAGAATATGTGAGTAACATGCTTTCTGCCGAAGAAAAAAAATCTGGAGTCCGTTGATATGGAGTCGATGCTCAAAGACATTTCACCCGTACAAATGTTTTTTATGTTTGCGATTCAACTGTGGATTGTGGTTATTTTTCCGGTCATCGTTTTTCGCAAACTTAACTATTTGACAGAGCTTATCGAGTCGCAGTTTGAAGAAGAAAATACCGACGAAGCAAAAGCTTAAAGTTTGACCCTCCTTATGGCTTTGCCTATCCCAATTTTGTACCAGGATAAAGATTATGTTGTTTTTGATAAGCCCTCCGGCCTTTTGGTCGTGCCGGACCCTCGGGGCATGTCGAAAACTTTGGAAAATATTGTCAATGAACAATTTCCTGCGACAGAAGCTGGAGCTTTGCTTGCCTGCCATCGGTTAGACCGCGAAACTTCAGGCGCAATTATTTTTGCTCGCGGCAAAGAAAACCAAGAGCGGATGATGGATGAATTTCGCAAAGGCGCCGTCGAGAAAGAATACATTGCTTTTGTCCGCGGCAAGATGAAAAATCCGGCCGGAGAAATCAAAAGTGTCATTCAGGATTTTCATGAAAAGAAACATAGCCGCAGACGCGAAAAACCCGTCGGAAAATTAGCGGTAACTCGCTATAAAGTTCTAGCGGTCAAACATCTTTTTACGGTCGTTGCGGTTTATCCACTGACGGGCAGGACCAATCAGATCCGTATTCATTTAGGGCAGATCGGGCATCCGATTTTAGGCGAACGGCTTTATGCTTTTGGCAAAGATTTTCCTATTAAGTTTAAGCGTGTTGCTCTTCATGCCGCGCAGGTTAGTTTTAGACATCCGTTGACGGGCAAAAAAATCACGGTCCGCGCAGAGCTTGCGAAAGATATGGAAAATTTTATCAATCGATATTAGAATAGCTTCGTTATTTGCTTACAACCTAAGGGAGGACCACTTGCAGACTTTAGAAATTAAGGGAAAATCAATCAACGAACTTAGCCAGATTTGTCATTCGATTGCCGTTGAAAAAGGTTTTTGGGACAAAGAGCGCAATGTCGGCGAGGCGTTGATGCTGATCGTTACCGAATTAGCCGAAGCGATGGAGGCCCATCGCATCCAGGATCAAGAAAATTTTAAGGAAGAAATTGCGGATAGTTTTATCCGTCTGCTCGATCTTTGCGGTGGAATGAAAATTGATATTGAAGGCGAGATTGAAAAGAAGTCCAACAAAAATAAAAATCGTCCATATAAACATGGGAAGATATGTTGAGGACCGGGAGCTTTAGCTCTCGGTACGAAATCCCTTGCGTTTTGATTTGTCGAGCTAGGGATAAAATGATCAGCAAGGGATTAATTTAAATAATATGAAAAAAACAACTCTCATTCTAGCGTTACTTTTTTTTACCGGTTGCGCCACAACGAATATCCCAAGTTATCTTCAACCCAAGAAGCCGTATCTTAAGCGCTACTACGCGAATTACGAAAAAAGTTTGTCGTCTGTTAAAACGATTCTCGCTGAATTAGGCTGGACCCTTGAGGAATCAACAGACCCGGGTGTTTATGAACATACCCGCTTTAATGACTTGGACGAAAACCAGCTGCTTTTGGTGACCGCGGTGCGTCCCACGCCGATGCTCGTCGGCACCCGTTATGCGCGGATGAATATTTATCTGCGTTCCAAAAAAGATGTGACCGAGGTGGAAGTCCGTTATCTGACAACCACGTCGACGGCGCTTAATAATTTTTCGACGTACAATAACGATAGCGCTGTTAAACGATTTTTTGAGCGGTTGACGGACGTGTTGCCGCCGGTTGAGTAAACGTCTTTTTCCATGGACAAGTTTATCCTCAAAAGTCCTTTTCGGCCTGTCCCCGAACAGAATGCCGCCATCGATAAGCTCGTCGAGAATCTGCACAATAAAGCTTCCTCCCAAGTCCTTTTAGGTGTCACCGGCAGCGGAAAAACTTTTACGCTGGCCAATGTCATCGAAAAAGTCAACCGTCCCACGCTTGTTATTTCGCATAATAAAACCTTGGCCGCCCAGCTTTACGGGGAGTTTAAGGAATTTTTTCCGCAAAACGCCGTTGAGTATTTTGTCAGCTACTACGATTACTATCAACCGGAGGCGTATATTCCGCAGACGGACGTGTATATCGAAAAAGATTCGTCGATTAATGATCGGCTTGACCGGCTACGTTTGGCAGCCACAACATCGCTTATGTCGCGTCGGGATGTGCTGATTGTCGCCAGCGTCTCGTGCATTTATAATCTTGGCTCGCCGGGAGATTACAAAAATCAGCTTGTTTATTTAGAAAAAGGACAAAGCTTGGACCGCGACGAAGTGATTCGCCGGCTTATTGATATTCAATATGAGCGCAACGACTATGATTTTACCCGCGGAAAAATCCGTGTGCGCGGCGATGTCGTCGAAGTTTTTCCGGCGTATCGACAGGATGCGCTTCGTGTGGTGTTCTTTGGTGATGAGATTGAAAAGATCAGTCAGATTAATCCTGTAACTGGCGAGCAAATTCAGCCTCTGGACAAGACAGCGATTTTCCCGGCCAAGCATTTTATTGTCTCTCAACCTTTTATCGAGAAGGCGATGGTGGATATCGAATCTGAATTAAAGGAGCGCTTGGCGCAGTTAAATACAGAGGGAAAACTTTTAGAGTCGCAGCGGCTTAATTCACGCACGCGTTATGATATGGAAATGATGCGAGAAGTCGGTTATTGCCAAGGGATTGAAAATTATTCGCGCGCGCTTTCCGGGCGTCCGTCGGGCAGCCGGCCGTTTTGTTTGCTGGATTATTTCCCGGAGGACTATTTGGTTTTAGTCGATGAATCGCATGTCACGATTCCGCAGATAAGAGGTATGTACGCAGGCGATCGCAGCCGCAAAGAAACTTTGGTCAATTATGGGTTTCGTCTGCCGTCGTGTTTGGACAATCGTCCTTTGAAATTTGATGAATTTCGTTCATTGGTTCGTGATTGGATTTTTGTTTCGGCGACACCGTCTGAGTATGAGATCAAGGAAAGTCAGGGCAAAGCGATCGAGCAGATCATTCGTCCGACGGGGATTGTGGATCCGCCGATTTTTGTGCGGCCGACCGCAGGACAGGTGGACGATCTTATTAAAGAAATAAAGGCGCGCGCCAAGATCAATGAACGTGTTTTGGTCACGACGCTCACAAAAAAAATGGCGGAAGATTTGGCGGCGTATCTCGAGGAGCAGAAAATCAAAGTTAAATATTTGCATTCGGATATTGAAACGATAGACCGAACAAAAATTTTGCAGGAGCTTAGGCAAAAGAAGTTTGATTGCCTCGTTGGTGTAAACCTTTTGCGCGAAGGGATTGATCTTCCGGAAGTTTCGCTGGTCGCGATTTTTGACGCGGACAAACAGGGCTTTTTGCGCTCGCGCACATCGCTTATTCAAGTCTCGGGGCGCGCCGCGCGCAATGTCAACGGCGTTGTCATCATGTATGCCGATTCAATTAGTCAAGCGATGAAAGACGCGATGGGGGAATGTGATCGTCGTCGGGAAATTCAGATTGCGTTTAATAAAAAGTATAATATTACGCCAGAGAGTATTACGAAAGCCATTTGCGGCGGGATTGAAGAGTTAGCCTTTGAGCAGGCAGAAGAAATTGTGTTAAACTCAACGGGATTAAGTGACGAAGAATATGCTTTTTCAAATATGATTGCAGATTTGGAAACGCAGATGGAGGCGGCGGCGCGTAATTTACAGTTTGAAAAAGCGGCCGCGATCCGCGACAAAATTAAGGAAGTTAAAGAAACCAGCCATTGGGATCAACTTGAAAGCTTACAAATACGTTCTAAAAAAGGCACAAAAAATGACAAAACAAAAAAAGAAAATAAGCTCTAATTGCTCTAAGTTGATACTTGTCATCGATATCGGGAATACCTCGATTCATTTTGCTGTTTGCCAAGCGGGGGTTATTGTCAATCGTCAGTCGGTGGCAACAGTGCAAAAAACTTCTGAACTTGTCCGAGAGCTTAAGAAAGTTTTGTCGGCTTTGCATGGGCGTTATTCTTTTTTAAACCCTGTTATTATCTGCAGCGTTGTCCCGTCGGTAACAAAAGTTTTGGAGCCGCTTGTTTTTTTTAAATTAAAAGTCAATCCATTGATTGTTGGACGAGATGTTTTTGTCCCGATTAAGAATCTTTATAATAATCCTAAACAGGTTGGACAGGACCGCTTAGTCGGTGCGTATGGCGCTTGTGAGCTTTATGGCCAGCCGGCGATTGTCATTGATCTTGGAACCGCGATTACGCTCGACGTGGTTTCACAAAAACGCGAATATTTAGGCGGTATTATTGTGCCGGGGATTCATATTACCGCCGAGACTTTGTTTGAACGCACCGCACTTTTGCCACTGGTTGAAATCACAAAACCCAAAACCTTGATCGGCAAGGACACGCAGGGAAGCATTTTAAGCGGGATTTTTTACGGTTATGGTGAGATGCTAAAAGGCTTGATCAAACTTTTGACTCACGACTCAAAAGTCAAGCCAAAAGTTATTATCACCGGTGGGCATGCCAAACTTATGGCGGAATATATCAAGGACAGTATCGATGTTATCGATCCCGACTTGGTCCTCAAAGGTTTAGCGCAGTTGGCAAGGTAATTTTTATTTTAATATGATTTTAATAAACACCGGCAAGTGGTCGGAACCGATGTTTGGGCCAATTTTTCTTTCCAGTACTGCAAAATCTTTGCTTACTAAGCAATGGTCAATGGTAATCCCTACGTAAGGCAAAAACGACGGCCAAGATGTCTGCAGTCCAAAGCCTTCCCGAGAATCCTTAAGATCCAAATCTTTTTTTAGCTTTTGAAACGGATATGACCACGACGTTGCATTAAGATCGCCAATTAAAATAATGTCTTCTTGTAAATGTGGTTTTAGTAATCCAATTTGTTCAAGCTGTGTATTGTGCCAGTGGTAATGTTCAAGCGTCCCCGGCGGCATCGGGTGCGTAAAGATAAGCGAAACTTTTTGATCTTCCAGGATTATTTTTCCGACCAGACTTGGGATAAGATCGCTTGCAAAGTATTTGATTTGCATGTCCTCCAAAGGAATTTTGCTGTAAAGCCCTAATCCAAAATTATTTTCTTGTGAGACTTCTTTAAAGTACGGGTAGCGTTTTAGAATTGGCGAAAGCTCTGTAATCCAGCGCGCATTGATTTCTTCGAGCGCCAAAATATCCGGCGAGATTTTTTGAATATAATCACCAGCGGCTTTGTAATTTATGTTGGGCGAGTTGACGTTGATCAAAAGAATTTTGATTGGTTTGCTGACAGCTCTTTCTTTATTAAATACGGCAGGGGGATTGGTCGTCGGGAAATAATAGGGAACAATCAATCTTAAATTGACTAGTGCAAAAATTGTAATGATAAAAAGCAGCTTCTTTCGTTTTTGAAAAATGCACAAGACGATGCACAAAAGCTGTATTGTTAGATATTGCAGACGAAAATGCGATGCTAAGTCAAATCCCCAGCCGTATTGACTCAAAAATCCGGCGAGGGTGAGGATGCACGAACAAAATAATAAGAGATATGGCATTTTTAGCTCATCGTCAAAGTTTTCTTGATCGCTGTATGTTCTTGCAGTGCCCAAAGCCATGTCAGTGCAGCGGCAAGGCATGGTAAGAGTAAGGGCAGCAAGGTCAATTCTTTCTCTGACAAAATCCCAAAGACATATGCGATTCCCACAAATGGTGAAAGAGCCCCGATGTTAACCAATGTTTCAAATTTATTGTCGCAGACCACACTGACTAACCACGGAACAAATACCCACCAGACGATTAAGGTCGTGACAAAAAAGACTTTATTAGTTCGAAAACGGCTTAAGCGGAAAAATTCCAAAAACCCAGCAAACGCAATGATGTGGCTTGAAAGCATAATCAAAACAGCGAGCGCGGTGAGTATTGAAATTTTTTGTAGAAAGAGATATGGAATCATAAAAACTGCCCCGATAATAAGATAGATAAGCAAGGTAGGAAATGACGATGCCCCGTCGTCAAATAGAGACTTGTGCGTGCTTAAGACAAGATATTTTGTCCGTTTAAAATAGCTGGGCACGGTAATAAAGCTGACAAAAACGCCAATCGCCGCAAATAAAATAATAAAAACACCCATACTTTGAAGTGTAAAATTTTCTAACGAAGTATTGTTATGGTAATGGTAGCGGTCATAAAAATCTTGTCCAAAAATTTCACTAAAATGATTGTGTGTGGCGATAAAAAATCCTGTCACCATAAAAAAGATAAAGCCACAAAAGCGAAGTACATCTTCTTTAGGCCATGCCGGGCTATTGGGTAAACTAAAGATTCTTTTCATCCCTTTGATCATCAGCAGAATTAGAGGAATTTGAACCAGCGCTTGTAAGACCAGTAAAGGCAAGTTTAAAGTATAAAACCAGCCGTTAAATTTAAGAGAAGGCTCGTGATAAATGTATTTTAATGCTGTTGCTCCGAAGAGATGTGCAAAAAAGTTCGATTGCGATGAAGAAAACATAAATCCAATGAACGGCAAGATAAAAACTAGCAGTAAGAACAAAAGTCCGATTGGAGAAACGCGTTTTTTGCTGGGGGACATCAGAGTTAAGACAGCCGCACTGGTATGAAAGAAAATCCCTGTGAGTATGAGTGAGGCATTAAATAGGAGAATGTCGGCCAGCGTTATTTTTGGCAAAAGCGAGAATGGCAATTCGACGACAAAAAGCAGTGCGAATAGTGACCATTCAAACCATGCCGCACCAAAAACAAGGCCGATGACTTTTTCGAGAACAGGTTGAGGCGAGTTACGGTGAAAGTCGAGCGTTTCAAAGCTGCGCTCGCGTCCGCTTAAAGAAGAAACCATGAGCGTTCCTATCAAAAGCAAAACGACCGCCTGGATTGTTGTTAGCACATTAAATAAATTATGCCAGACAATGCCGGGTGTTCGATCATAAAGAGAAATTGAAAGAAAAGATAATAACAGAAGTCCGAGGATAAAAATGGTGTAGCAGATAAGCTGGATGGGGCGATTGCGTTCATGCCAGCAGCTTAAGAATAGAGCATTGTTCTTGAGATTAAACGGGTTCATGCGACCTCCTTTGCGCCGACTTTAAGAAAAATGTCTTCGATGTTGTCGTTTTTTATCGAACATTCCGCGACGTCAACGCCGGCGGAAAGGATTTTGTTTAAAAACTCTGTGGCTTTGCTTTGGTCATTGCCAAAGGCGATGACATAATTGGTCTTGTCGCGGGAAACACGCTCTGCGGGGATATTTTGTGACGTCAAAATCTTTTCTAAAAGTTCTCGGCCTTTTTGTTCGTCGGTAAATCGGACAATGAGCTTTTGGCCGCCGCCAACCTTTTGGCGGATTTCATCAATGGTTCCAGCAACAACGATTTTGCCTTTTTCGAGAATGATAGCCGCGTCAATGAATTCGCTTAATTCAGACAAGATATGGCTGGAAATAAGAACGGTTGCGCCATTGGCACTAGCTTCCTTGATCAAATCGCGCATATGCCGGCGGGCAATTGGGTCTAAGCCGCTGGCCGGCTCGTCGAGTAAAAGGATGTTGGGATCTGATTCAAGGGTCTTAGCCAAAACCAATCTTTGACGCATCCCGCGTGATAAGCCTTTGATCAAAGCGTCGCGTTTGGAAACAAGATCGCTTTTATTGAGCCATTTCTTGACATGCAAACGCCGGTCCGATTCTTTGAGGCCATAGGCGGCGGCGAAAACGTCTAAGTATTCCCACACTTTTAAATTTTCATAAACGGGAGAAAAGTCAGGCATGTAACCTACGTGGCGCAAAGCTTTTTCGCGCGTAAGTTCCAGATTAAAGCTGTTGAGTAAAATTGTGCCTTGGGTTGATTCGATAACGCCTGCCAAGGCTTTGATCGTCGAGGTTTTTCCGGCGCCGTTGGGTCCGACAAAGCCGTAAATCTTTCCCTTTTCGAGTGCAAAGGAAATATCGTGCACGGCTATGACTTGATCATAGGCCACGCGTAAATTTGTGACTTCAACAACGTTCATCTTTGTTCTCCTTATTTAAGGTTAAATCTTACTCTGCATGATGCTTATTTTCTTAATCCCAATGCCGCACGTCGGTAGTTCTTGTAACCTTTCCGTTTTGATCAAATTCGATTTCGAATGTATTGTGGTTAAACGCCGGCCCCATATAAGTTGCAATAATTCGTTTTGTAATTCCTGTTTCTTTTAAGAAATAATATTCGGATACTTTGGTATTATTTATTTCAAAATAGTGACGAGCAATTTGGAAAGGGTAAGAGTTTTTTAAAATATGTATAGTTTGTTCTGCTGACATTCCGGGTTTAATTCGGTTATGGATATCTTTAGTGATAAGTGGACTAAAACACCCGGATGCAATTATAAAATAAATAATAATGATGCCCCACACAATCTTCCCGACTGGAATTCCTTTAGATTTCAATCTTGATGTGTCAATCAACCAACGCTGACAACAGTGGCATTTTAGCGCTTCTTGTTTTATCGGTTGGTTGCAAAAAGGACAATTTTTCATTGGTAATATTTCTCCTAAAATATTTTTTATACCCAACGTTCGCAGGGGCCCCTGCTTCCGTCGGGCTTGTTCGTGTCGCGTGTTGCAATTTAGGCTTTATCTAAAACCACAAAACTCAGCAACCCTCCTGTGATCATAACTCCGCCAGCGACGAAATAAATTCCCGCTGTCGCGATTAATTCTAAGTTGTTTGTCAACGCGAAAGGTACGCAGGCCATGGAGCCAAATCCTCCGACGGCCACACAGCATAGCGCGAGCGCTTTGCAAACGTGCTTGATAGCTTCTGGTGTCATATCATTCACCTCCTTTCGATTAGTATTTCTTGTAGGGAACACTCGCGAGTGTTCCCTACGGTTAAAATTCCACATCCATCCATTTTTCGAAAGCTAATTTGAGAAACAGTCCGGCCAGCGTTAAACATAAAAGGGCGTTTGTGATCAGCCACATCGTCGGAGTTCTACTGCCTAAAAAGAATTCTGCGATGACAAGAACGCAAAGCATCAAGCCATTGCCAATAACTGCGCGTTCATTACGCATCGCACTTAAAGTGGCCAGCCACGCAAAGCAAAATATTGAAAAACAAAACGTCAAAAACAGAAATGCCCAAAAGTGCGGTTCTCGGACTTGTTTTGCGCCGGTTGCCCAATCGGGGACAAAAGCAAAGTAAACGGCAATGATCAGCCAATAAACGCAGAGGTTACAAATAAATTTGATTCCTTGCTGTTTAAAAAAGTCACGGCGCGTAACTGGTTTGATCAAATCATAACTCCAAAAGATCATGTTTTTGTAATTGGTAATAACCGTCAAAAAAACAGCGGCACAGCAAAGAAGAAAAAAATTTGTTTCCACTTTGGCGGTTATGATTAATTCTGCCGCTGGAGACTTGAGAAAAATAAAATACACAGGCAGGCTTAAGAGTGAAAATATCAAAAGAGAAAAAATGCTCGGTTGCCCAACAGAGCCCCAATTGTAGGCGCGAGCCCACAATTGACGCTGTTTATAGTAAGGGGCAATTGCAATTTTTGTCGTCGGAATGCGCAAAATTTCTAAACAGCGGACTTTAAAACGATTTGCCTTTTCTTCGAGTGCGGCTTGATTGCGCATTGTTTTTTTAGGCGGCCAAGTCAGCAAAAAAGGATATTCAAAGTTTTCATTTTTTAAAATTAAAAGCCGATTGATAAAAAGCAAAAACAATACAGCAACAGTCGCAACCCCTAAGTCAAAAGCCAGGCGGTTTGATGAAAAAAACTGCAGAATGGCAATGATGTTTTGCCCGATGACAGTTAAAAGGACATACCCGACGACGACAAAATAGCCCATCGACAGGTACCCTAAATAAAGCATCGAAAGCCCCATAAAAAAGACCACAAGGTAAATGGACGCAAAGTTAAGCGAAACCCCTAGAGCATGCAGGCAAAAGAGTTTGGCTAAATTGATCGCCCCGCAGCTTAACAAAACCAAGGACGCTACCATAATAAGCAAAATAGCCAAGAGACTTATCAGATGCGCCCGGCGATAACCCGGCAGAAGACTTGTGCGCTCATTGGCAAATTGCCGCTTGATGAGCAATCCAAAGCTAAACATCAGCCACAATCCGAGGATAAAGACCAATGTCAAGAGTTCCTCGCCAAGCATATATTTTTGGACGAGGATATCTAAATATTTGTGCTGTCCGACGGTCAAGGAAATGACCGGTTGGCCGACTAAATTTTTTTCAATGCCCCAATAAATGAGCGCTTGCATTATGCATAAAGACAAAAAACTCAAACAGCAAAGCAGGGCAAACCCCGGCTCGCGCAGATATAAGAGAAAGATGTGTTTAAGTTTTTGCATCATTTGTTAAGCTCCAAAAAGATTTCTTCAAGGTTTAAGTCTTCGACGGTAATCTCGGCATTAAGACGTTTTGTAAGATCATAAACAAGAGCATCTTTAAACCCGCGTACGGTGACCAGAGCCGTAGTCCCATTTATTTCGCAGGACAAAGTTTCGGCAATAGAGAGATTTTTGGCAAGCAAATCACTGCTTTTGATGCGCAGGCGTTTGACGCTGTCCTTAAGAGTGTCGAGTCCGCCGCTAAAATCCACGTTCCCTTTATTAAGCAGTGCAACTTTATCGGTAACGCGCTCAAGATCCGGCGTGATATGGCTCGAAAAAAAGATCGTGCACTCACGGTCAGAAACGATTTCCAAAATAGTTTTAAGAAATTGCCGTCGGGCCATAGGGTCAAGACTCGCGACCGGCTCGTCAAAGATCAAAAGCTCTGGTTCGTGGCCTAAGGCTAAAATGATCGCGACTTTTTGCATTTGCCCCTCCGAGAGAAGGCCGACGCGGTCCTGAGAATCAACTTCCCAGTCGTGTTGTAATTTTTCGACGAGTTTTCTGTTCCACTTTGGATAAAAAGAAGCAGTGTAGGCAATAAGTTCTCCGACGGTAAGCCACGAGTAAAGCTGATCGCTTTGCGGCGTGTAGCCGATTTGTTCTTTGGTTTTATCTGAGAAGTCCCAAGGATTTTCGCCAAGAATGTCAATACGTCCCGATGTAGGTTTGACTAAGCCTAAAAGAGCTTTGATAAAAGTTGTTTTTCCAGCGCCGTTTTTTCCCATTAAACCAAAGACACTGCCTCGGGGGACGATGAGATTAACATCCCTTAGCACTTCTTTGGTGCCAAATGTTTTGTTCATTTCTTGAACGACGATCACGTTTTCCATATTATTTCTCCCATTCTTCGTCAATGAGTTTATGAATTTGATTAGCGTCTAAGGAAAGCTGTTTGGCGCGGGCGACGACTTCACTTAATAATGGCGCAATGCTTTCGTGGCTGACGTTTAAAAATTTTTTAGGCGCGCTGCCTTGCGAGATCTTCATTCCCTGTCCCCGCACGTGTTCGACAATCCCTTCTTTTTCTAAAAGGGAGTACGCTTTGGAAACGGTCATCGGGTTTATTTCTAGGTCTTTGGACATTTGACGCACCGAAGGCAAAAAACCTTCGCGCGGTAAATTCTCGAGAGCGATTTGGGTTTTAACTTGGTCCATCACTTGCCGGTAAACGGGTACGCCCGACGAAGGATTGATTTGAAAATAATATTGTGGTTTCTTTTGCATTTTGTTCTCCGATGCTCTTGTGTATCATAAGAGTAATACACTAATACACCAAAGTCAAGGGGTGATTTTATTTTTTTTCTTGA
>CAYNSM010000032.1:0-18712 GCA_964400065.1 uncultured Planctomycetales bacterium | reverse complement strand
AAGCTAAAAAAACATATTGCGGTTTAACTTTTTTAAAAAAACTTTCAACCTGCCGTTGGTTAAAAACATCCCATTTCTCCGGCCCGGCGGAAATCACATTTTTAAAACCTTGGCCCCTCAAATAATCATAAAGAGAATGTTCAACGATGTCGTTATGCCCGACGATAAGAATGGGTGATCGTTTTTTCATAAATGGATTCTCAACTCCCCCCTAACCCCTCTTGAAAACAAGAGGGGGAACTACTCAAATACTCTTTCCTCTTTTATAAAGAGGGGATTAAGGGGCGTTATTACTTTAAATTATAATAATTCCCGTGCTCGATAAGCAGCGTCGAACGTCCGTCTGGCCGTTCAAAAGCATATTTATAAGCTGGAAAAATTTCTTCGGGCTCTTCCAGTTCAACGACTTCAATTGTTGAAAACAATTTTCGAAAAGCATCCGCGTAATTGCCGATATGTTGATGCCCCGGATGCACCGGCGCATCCGGGCCAGTCGCAACTCGAATGATCGTCTTAGGCTTTACCGTCTCGCCGCTAATCGCTGGAATTTTATCAAGCATGTTCGTCATATCTGAGGTAGCCAAAAGCAAAAAATTCTGGCGCGGATAAACACTAATTGGAATATAGCCGGCTAAAGCCATTCCAATTGTAAACTGCATTTGGAAACTTTCATTGATAGGCATCTCCAGTGTGCGGTCTTTAGGACAATCCCGCAGGGTTTGGAACATAAACGTTCCTGGGCCAGCAACCGTCTGCCCGACAAACATCGCCTTGTCTTGCGTTGCCAGCCACTCCATCGTTCGTTTTAATTCATCGAAGTATTTCATTTTAAAACCTCAAAATTTGATAAGTTTTCCCAACCCAGAATGCGGATAGCCGTTGACGTATTTAAAATAAATAATTTTTGCTTCGTATTTAGTGCCTTTAAACCACGGGTCTGGACTGCCCCAAACTTCACGGGTATTAGTCATCACGCTGACCCCATTATCGCAAACGATAAACTTGACCGGCAAATCAAAGTTATAGGCATATTTAACCGCTTCGAAGAAAATGCCTGTTTCCGAGGACATTTCTCCGCAAAAAAGAAACGCACAGCCCTTTTTATTCTGGTTTTTAAGCGCCCAGGCGACTCCCGTGGCTGTTCCCATAAGACTGCCAACGATGCCGGAACACAAAACGTTATACTCCGGGAAACACAGCGAAATACTTTTTCCCTCGACAATCGCTTGCTTGACCATATCGCGCGGCACACCTTTAAGCAAAGCCAATTCATGCGAATCCCAAAAGCCAAACACATAATCGTCATCGCCAATATTTTCTTCACGAAAAATCCGGATCAGCTCATCCTCGCGGCCAGCGCGCAAATGGACCGGAGCACGGATCGCACCGGTCGCAAAAATTTCAGCAATTTCCTGTTCAAATTTTATAATGTCGTCTTTGGTCAATTGTGTTTTCATGATGGGGGTCATTATGAAATACCTTTAGATTTTTGGCAATGTTTATCCTGTTTTTCTTAATTTGCCGCTATAACTATTGGCTTTAAACCAATCAAGTGTCTCTTGCAAGCCTTGCTGAATGTCAACTTTTGGCTGCCAGTTCAAAAATTTCTTAGCCAGGGTAATATCCGGACACCGTTGTTTGGGATCATCCACCGGAAGCGGACGATAAACCAGCTTACTTTTAGCCCCGGAAAGCTTCAAGACCAAATCTGCAAATTTTAAAATAGTAAATTCTTTGGGATTGCCGATATTGATTGGTTGATGTAAATCGCTGTACAATAACCGCACAATCCCGTCAATCAAGTCGGAATAATAACAAAACGAACGGGTTTGCTTTCCACTGCCATAAATCGTCAGCGACTGATTATGCAATGCCTGATCAATAAAATTCGGCACAACTCGCCCGTCCTTAACCTGCATGCGCGGGCCGTAAGTGTTAAAAATCCGCACGATGGCACTATTAACTTTGTCAGTACAATGATACGCCATCGTGATTGCTTCGGCAAAACGCTTAGCCTCGTCATAAACGCCGCGCGGACCGATAGTGTTGACATGGCCCCAATACGTTTCTTTTTGCGGATGCTCCAACGGATCGCCATAAATTTCAGAAGTCGATGCGACCAAAAAACGGGCCTTTTTTAATTTTGCCAATACCAAACAATTTTCTGTGCCGTATGATCCAACTTGCATCGTTGGGATCGGATATTTCAAGTAATCCACAGGACTTGCGGGAGACGCAAAGTGTAAAATATAATCAACGCCTCCTGCAATAGCAAAAGGCCGGCTGACATCTTTTTTGATAAAATCAAAATCCTTGTTCTTTTTTAAATGCGCGATATTGTGCAAGCTGCCAGTGAGCAAATTATCGACCGCAATGACCTTGCATCCGTCCGCTAAAAGCCGGTCGCACAAATGGCTTCCCAAAAACCCCGCGCCGCCGGTGATGACCGCTACCTTTTTCTTCATAAAACTAATCCTTCCCAAAGAGGTATTTTTAAAATTGTTTCCCTCCCCCTTTGTGGGGAGGGGAAAATTTTATATTTCCCTACAATTTAATAATCTTTTTATTCTTACAACCTTCAAAAACATTGCGCGTATCAAAAATCATTTTTGCCGATTTTAAAATCAACTTGTAATTCACGTCACTATGATCTGTGGCAATGACAACACAATCAAACCCAGCCAAATTCTTTGCTGTCAAAGCAATGGACGCCAAATCAATTGTTCCAATTTTCAAATAGGGAATAATCGGATCAAAATACGAAACATCAACCCCCTTCTCCTTAAAAAGTTCAATCAAGCGAAGCGGCGGAGATTTGCGCAAGTCCTTCACATCTTTTTTATACGTCACCCCAACGACAAGAATCTTAGAACAAGCAAGTTTTTTCTTTTGCTTTTCCAAAAGCTCTCTGATGCGCCCCAGCGCATAAGAGGGCATATGCGAATTGGTATCCGCCGAAAGCCGAATATACTTGGAATTAAAACCATACTTCTTAGCTTTCCAATGCAAGTACAGCGGATCATCGGGAATACAATGGCCACCGACGCCTAAGCCCGGATAAAAAGGCATAAATCCAAATGGCTTTGTTTTAGCAGCCTCAATGACTTCCCAAATATCAATATCAAGCTTATGGCACATCATCGCCAGTTCATTGATCCAGCCGATATTGACAATGCGAAAAGAGTTTTCCAACAGCTTGGTCATCTCAGCCGCGTCGGCAGAGGAGACCAACTGGACTTCTTTGATAATCGCGCGATATAGAATTTCGGTCAAATGCCCGCTTTTTTCATCAATACCGCCGACGATCTTCGGGATTTGCGTAACGCTGTATTTTTTGTTACCCGGATCAATACGTTCCGGAGAAAAAGATAAAAACAAATTCTTGCCAACAACAAGCCCCGACTTTTCCAAAACAGGTTTGACCAACTCGCGTGTGGTTCCCGGATAAGTCGTGCTTTCTAAAATAACGAGCGTATCTTTTTTAAGATACTGGCCAACCGTCTTAACGGCATTGACAATAAAAGAAACATCCGGCGTATATTTACGACGCAGCGGTGTCGGGACACAAATAATAATCACGTCCGCTGTCTTTAAATGCGAAAAATCCGTCGAGGCTGTCAATCGCCCATTATCAACAACGCGCACAAGATCCGCTGGCGCGATGTCAGCAATATAATTTTTCTTTGTCTTAACGCGCAGCACGCGATCCGTGTCCATATCAAGGCCAAAAACCTCAAAGCCCGCCTTGGCAAAGCTCACCGCCAAAGGCAAGCCCACATAGCCTAAGCCGAGAACGGCAATAACAGATTTTTTGTCCTGAATCTTGTCCCTCAACCTTTTTGACATGACCTATCCCTTAAGTTGCTCAAATTAAACCACACCGCGGCCGATACCAAAATATTCAAACCCCAGCTCGCCCAAATTATCATTCTTATATAAATTCCGTCCGTCAAAAATCATCGGCTGCTGCATAAGTTTCTTAAGACGCTTAAAATCCACCTGCCGAAACTCTTCCCACTCGGTTAAAACAACAAGGCAATCCGCGCTCTTAGCCGTACTGTAAACATCCGGACAAAAAGTGATGCCTTTAAAGATTTTCTTTGCATTTTCCATCGCCTGCGGATCATACGCCTTGATCTTGGCCCCTTCAGCCTGCAAGCGTGCAAGAATATCAACAGACGGAGCATTACGCATATCATCCGTGTTTGGCTTAAAAGCCAAACCCAAAACTCCGATTGTTTTACCTTTAATGATCCATAATTTGTCCTCGATCAAACGGACAAAAGCAGACTTTTGTTCTTCATTCGTTGTACGAACAGCTTTTAAAAGATTAAAGTCATACCCGCTTTTTTCACTTAAACGGATAAACGCATCCACATCTTTTGGAAAACAGCTACCACCAAAACCAATACCCGCATTAAGAAAACTCGCACCAATCCGTTTATCGTAACCCATTCCTTCAGTAACTTTAAGAATGTCCGCTCCAACTTTATCACAAATCTGTGAAAGAGCATTAGAAAAGGAAATCTTAGTCGCCAAAAACGAATTAGAAGCATGCTTGATGATCTCCGCAGAAGTAATATTTGTCACAACAATGCGCGTCTTAAGCGGCTTATAAATTTCCTTAAGAAGCTCCTCAGCTTTTTTGGATTCAACACCGATAACCACACGGTCAGGATTCATGAAATCCGCGATCGCCGAGCCTTCGCGCAAAAATTCGGGATTTGAAGCGACATCAAAAGGAACGCTATGTCCGCGCTCTTTAAATTGCCTTGGCAAATTAAGTTTAATTGTATGTCCAATGCGTTTACCGGTTTCTGCAGGGACTGTCGATTTCTCGACGATAAGTTTGTAAGAATCCATGTTCAAGGCAATCTGGCGGGCAACATTTTCAACATAAGTAAGATCGGCATCTCCATTTTTTTTAGAAGGCGTCCCCACAGCAATAAAAATAACCTGCGAATGTTTCGTAGCATCCTTGATCGTTTCACAGAAAAAAAGTTTTTTCCTCTTTATCTGCTTGGTCATAAGCTCCTGCAACCCCGGCTCATAAATCGTCGCAATACCTTTGCGCAATTTTCTTAATTTTTCTCGGTCATTGTCAACACAATAAACCGTGTGCCCAATCGCCGAAAGACAAACTCCAGTTACCAGCCCCACATAACCTGTTCCTACAATGCCGATATTCATGAATCGTCCCTTTCTTCAAATAAAACTTATCTTGCGCCAGCCTTGCGGCGATTAAAACCGGTCCCAAAATTGACCGCTAAGTCCGGAAATTCTTTAAGCGTAAAAACTACCCAAATCGAGTCACCATCGGTATCTTTATGGTTAAAACTGATCCTTGCTTCCCACTCATGAAGATCGCGCACAATGGCATATTGCTGTTCCTTATCGATCCCATGATCAATGTCCCAACGCTGATAAAATTCACAATACCACTTATGATTAATCCTGTAATTTAGCTGTGTTGTAATTTGATCATCAACCCGACGTTCATAACGTTTGCCTAAACCTAATGACCATTTATCGTTGGGGCCGTTAAAATAAACATCAAAATTTGCCGAACTAAAATGCCGTTCGATCGTGTCATAAGTTGTCTGCGCATAAATATCCACAAAGCGATTAGGAATAAGATCCGTTTTGGTTACAATATTGTTAAAACTACTTTTGTGCGTGTCTTCCTTAAGATAAAAATCAGACGTCACCAAAAAACGCAACAAATCCACACTTTTTTTATCGCGTTTTGTCTGTAATTTATTTTCCAAACCAAAAGTCATACCATGACGCCGCGCCAAATTGTCCATAATGTCAAACTGAACAAGCTTCTCCGATTCAAGACTCGGATCATGCGTATAAAAATACGCAACGGACGGAGTTACGACGTGTCGCAGACGGTTAATATCAAAATTTAACCAATTAGTTTTTACATCATAAACACGAAAAAATCGAGTACTGACATCTGCGCCAGTTTTAAAAATCCCGCGCACCGTATTATTGTCTGTTTTCGAAAGTGTTTTAGAATAAAAAGTTTCCTCTCCGCCGACAAACGGGCGAAGTTCAAAAATCTGCACTTTAAAAGGATAAGAAATCTCATTATCCGTATCAAAACGGTTTGATTCATAACGATGGGTACTGGGACTGGCTTCCAATTTCGCAAGGTTAGAATACGTAGTACTATTCTTCCAATAAAATCCACTCTCAAAAATTTTGTGACCCGGCAAAATGTAATTGATCTCAGGCAAACGATCAACAGCCGAAGTAAAACGATTAACACGCACATCACTACGTAAACTCAAAGTGCCGGTCGTCGAAAACCCGCGCGTCAAAAGAAAATACGTTGGAGGGTTAGTATCGTTTTCATATTCTCCTTCAAAAAATTCTTTGAGAAAATCCTTGTCACTTAACTTGTAATACTGCCAAATCACATTAGTATTCTTCGCGATATCCCACTTATGCCGCCACTCGCCCTTGAAACGTTCCTTTTCAATAACAGCAACATCATTATTTTTATTAAAATCAAAAAAGAATTTATCGTTATTGAACCGATCTTGAGCGTAATACATGCGCATAAACCCATTGCCCAGCTTAGGATCATTGTAATTAAGATCCGCACCCTCGCCAAAACCACGTCGGCTACGATAATCTATATGCAAAAGAGTATTCACATTTTCCTTCCAATAATAACGCCATCCAGTCAAGACAAACGTTCCCCAATTCTTATCGTAGCCGGGAGTAATGGTAAACATCGGTTTTTTGTGACGTAAATCCTGCGTGTACCGAGGAAGGAAAAAAACCGGAACTTTTCCAAAAACAATCGATAGATTGCGCGCAGTCGCTTTATCACCCTGAAAAATATCGACCTTGCGCGAACGCAATTTGAAATGCGGATGGTCCAAATCACAGGTTGTAATATATCCGTCTGTGAGAATAATATGATTTTCGCCTTCTTTCGAAATCTTTCGGCCGGCGCCATAAAAAGGCTTTGAGGTGACAAACGCCTCAACAAAGTCCCCCTTCATCGTCGTAAAATTATAAATCAATTTTTCGCCGGTTAACCGCGAACCGTCGCGCAAAAGAACAACGTGCCCCTGGGCTATCCCAATATTTTGCGAGCGGTCAAATTCCAAAAAGTCACACGACAACGTCACGCCGTCGCGCTTGACAACCACATTGCCAGTCGCGGTAACCTTCGTGTCGGTCACAGAATACTGCATCTGGTCGCCGTTGATTTCAACAGGAGTCGTTTGCTCTTGGGCAAAGCCCGGCAACACAAACACGAGGAAAAAATAAAAAATCAAAAAAATACGTTTCATCTGTTTTTTTCTACACCTTCACTTAACAAAACCTGAGCACCGATAATCCCTGCATCATCCCCGAGTTTGGCGCAAACGATTTTGACCATCTTCGCCTGCACTTTCATCGCCCGTTTTTGTATGACCGCATTGATCGTCGAAAAAAGAAACCGGCGATTATTTGAAACCCCGCCGCCGATAATAATCAAAGGCGGATTCAACAAATTCACAACTCCCACCAAACCATTGCCGATATGCGTCGCTGTTTCTTCAAAAAACTTGAGCGCCCTTTTATCTTTCTTCAGAGCCAAAGCATAAACGTCCGGGATCGTTAAAGTTTTATCGCCAAAAATTGCCGCGATTTTTTCTAAAAGTGGACCATTGCCCACGTAACGTTCAAAACATCCATACCCGCCGCAATTGCAGGAGGGCCCCTCTTCATTAATCGGCATATGCCCAATTTCGCCGGCCACAAACCCTTCTCCCCGATACATTTTACCGCCTAAAATAAGTCCGCCGCCGACTCCCGTCCCTAAAGTCATACACAAAAGATCATTTTTTCCGATCCCCGCGCCAAACTTCCATTCGCCTAACGTAATCATGTTGACATCATTTTCCAGAACTGTCGGCTTATGAAATTCTTTTTCAAAAATTTTGCGCAAATAAATATTTTTCCATCCCGGGACATTCGGCAAAAAAATAACAAGGCCTTTGAAAGGATCGACCGCCCCGGGAAGGCCGATGCCAATGCCCGAAATTTGAGAGTAAGTTATTTGAGCGTCTTTGAGTAATGTATGGATATAAGTGAAGATGGCCGAAATAAGCTGCTGTGGATTACGATTGTAAGGCTTTGTGGGCATGACACTTCGCGCTAAAATCTTGCCTCTGGCATCAACGATACCAAGCTTAACGTTTGTTCCGCCAACATCGATGCCTAAACTTAAATTTTTCATGTCCCGTCCTATATTATCAGCCGATGCAGTCGTCCTTTTAAGGCGAATAGCGCCATAGAGGCGCCAAGCAATTGAGCCGAAAAAGGACGATTGCGTCGGCTAAACAATCATCTAGAGCGGCCCTTTGGGCCCTACGGTTTTGCGTAGGCCAAGCAGAAGCTTGGCTAATGCAAAATCCGGGTTGATTCTAACCTAAACGACAGGGGCTTTCAAGCTGATTAACCCGGATTTTGCATTAAAAAATGAAATACAAAATTTGGGATTAAAGCGATTATTTGCCATAAACCCCAAAAGCACAAACCCGGTTGCGCCCGCCCTTTTTGGCGCGATACAAAGCCCAATCCGCTTTATCGATAAGTTCATTGACTTTTTTGCCGTCCTGCGGATAAACCGCAATCCCGATGCTGACGGTTGCCTTAGTCGACGTGTCAAATGCTTTGATCGTTGCCTGTTCAACGGCGAAACGGATACGCTCTGCAACACTCCCTGCAGAGACAAAATCCGTATCCGGCAACACAACGCAAAATTCCTCTCCGCCAAAGCGGCCGATAATATCAATTTCACGAATATTCGCTTTAATGATGGAAGCGATTTCCCGCAAAATCTGATCTCCCGTCAAATGCCCGTACTGATCATTAAAATGTTTAAAAAAATCAACGTCCACCATCAAAAACGCCATGTGCGTCTTGTAAATCTGCGCTCGATTGCGCTCCTCTTCAAAGCGTTCGAGGACATACCGACGAGTATGAACCTCCGTCAAACTGTCGGTGATCGCAAGCCGTTCAATGTCTTGATAAAGCCGCACACGCCGAAGCGCCAAAGCAAATTGATTGGCCAAAATCACAACTTTTTCCTGTTGGCTTTCAGCCACATCACTTAAAGCCAAAACTCCAAGCTTGCGTCGCTGACCGCTCAAAGTCAGAAGCAGATACCCTCCCAGTTCTTTGTCCTTAATTTGCTCTTGCGCCAGCGGGTCGAGCAAGAGGCAATCGCCAAAATGCACACTTTCTCGGAGCTTGACTTTAAAGGCATAAAAAGTTTTTTCTTCCGAAAAACTTTTGGTCATCTCGCGCGTCAGATCATAAAGCGTAAAAATTTCTGCAACTTCGGTTTCCAAAACTTTTCGTCGGGCATCCAAATCTTTTTTGATCCCCAACAATTCTTCATGCTGGCTCTTAAGAAGTTTGAGCGCATCCGTTTCTCGCCGTAAGGTGTTTGCAATGGCCCAACGCACGGCAAAAATCACAGCCGCTGTAAAAACAAAAAGTAAACTCACCATAAAAATCATTTTATTCTATACCTCTTTGGCAAAAACAACTTGATTGCGGCCGGATGCCTTGGCCTCATAAAGTGCGGCGTCTGCTTTTTGGACAAGCTCTTCTTTGCTATGCGCATCGACGGGGAAAGACGCAACTCCCAGCGAAACCGTAATGTTCGTTTTTTCGCGGCGCAAAATAATCGTCTGTCCGGCAATGCGCTTGCGAAGCTCCTCAGCTAATTGCCCGGCTCTTCGTTTAGAGCAATCCGGCAAAAGCACGCAAAACTCTTCCCCGCCATAGCGACAAACAATTTCTCCCGGCGCGTTAAACATATCCAGAAGAATAAGCGCAATGGTCTTAAGAACAATATCTCCGGCAGTATGCCCAAAGCGATCATTGTATTTTTTAAAATAATCCAGATCGATCATCAGAAAAGATAACTGGTCTTCACTTCCCAAATGCCGGCTGATTTCTGTATTTAACCGCTCAAGCAAATGCCGGCGTAAATACAAGCCCGTTAAACTGTCGCGGATCGCCAAATCCTCAACGCGTTCATAAAGCTGCGCGTTTTCTAAAGCGACTGCGCCGATGGCACCTACTGTGTTTAAAAAACGCAAATCTTCCGTCGAAAAATGGTGCTCGCTGTTGCTGTCGACCCGCAGCAGGCCAACAGTCATTTCTCCGACGGACAGCGGGACACTCATCAGGGAACGCACCTCTCGATGATCCTGCGCTTGAACCTGCTGGGCATCAAAACGAAAATCCGTCTTGGTATCCTCAATAAAAAGCGGCTTTAAATTTTTGACCACCCATTGATCATAGCTATCGCCTCTCTTGGCCTTAAGATTTAACGGCTCTTGATTGCGCAGCGAAGCACTGATAGCCAGCTGGCGGCTATTATTATTAAAAAAATAAACGATGACCGTCATCTGTTGATGTTTATAAACTCCATTAACTTCACTGGCAATAATTTGAGCCGTATCCGCAAGCGTAAAAGAGGCGCAGAGTTTTTCGGTCAAATTTTTTAGTAAGGCATAATTCGTGATCTTAATTTGCAAAGCATTATTGGCCTGCCGTTTGCGGACAATGTCCGCCTGCAAAAGATTAAGCCGCTCTTCGCATTCGCCGCGCTCTAGAGCAACAAGCATTTGACGGTTTGACAGAGAGATATACGAATAAACAAGATACCCGACGATAATCGACAGAGAAAATACCAAAAAAATAAAAAACTTTGAAGCAAAATACCCTGCATAAGAAAAGAAACCGACCAGTGAGAACAACAGCAGAATTATAAAAAAATGGGGAGATTGAACAATTCGGAAGATAAAGTTTTTCATTTTTTTCTCATCAAATCACAAAATGATCCTACGCCTTAAGAAATAAGGTTTAAAAAAAAGACCCGTATTTTAAAAGCGAGATTAAAAATCAGACAATCGTGTTTTCAGCCTTCTTGTCAAAAAAATGGGCCTTGCTCATGTCCAAAACAAGGTCCATGTCGCGGTTAATTTCTGGGCGGTCATGCGCATCAACGCGGGCGATAAAAGTATGCCGGCCGGTATTTAAATGGACCAGCACCTCAGCGCCCATTGGCTCGACAACTTCGCAGGTAGCTACAATCGTATTTTCGGCAGTCGCCTGAGAAACAAAAAGCTTATCATAAATATCTTGTGCCCGGATGCCAAAAATAATCTCTTTTCCTTGATAAGCGCTTATTTTTTTATACATATCCTCGACGATCTTAACCTGGAACCGGCCTTCGTCAAAATAATATTTCCCGTCTTTGCTGATAATACGGCCTTCCATAAAATTCATGGGGACTGACCCGATAAAACCCGCAACAAATTTGTTCGCCGGCCGATCATACGTAACAATCGGGTCAGCGCATTGCAAAATCCGTCCATCTTTCATCACCGCAATCCGGTCGCCTAATGTCATAGCCTCCGTCTGATCATGCGTGACATAAATAAAAGTTGTCTGCAACCGCAAACGCAGCTTATGAATCTCGGTGCGCATTTGCACACGCATTTTAGCGTCAAGATTGCTTAAAGGTTCGTCAAAAAGAAATACGCTGGGTTTGCGCACAATCGCGCGGCCTAAAGCCACACGCTGATGTTCCCCGCCGGAAATCTCACGCGGACGGCGGTCCAAATATTTTTTGATTCCAAGGATCTCGGCAACTTCGTTGACCCGACGGGTAATTTCTACTTTCGGCAATTTACGAAGCTTAAGGCCAAAAGCCATATTCTCAAAAACCGTCATGTGCGGATAAAGCGCGTAATTCTGAAAGACCATGGCGATATTACGGTCTTTAGGGGGGACTTGATTAACACAGCGATCGCCGATCCAAATCTCGCCGGATGTCGCTTGTTCTAAACCGGCAATCATCCGCAAGGTCGTAGACTTGCCACACCCTGAGGGGCCGACTAAAACCAAAAACTCTTTTTTTTCAATCGTAAAACTGACATTGTCGACGGCCAGAGAACCGCTGGGATAAAGCTTACTGACATTCTTTAGACTGATCTGCACCATAATGTGAGCTTATACGCCCAAAAGCGCACGGATCGTGGTTCGGGCCGTATCCATGATGCCCTTTGATTTGGTGTAAAGCTTGTCGTATTCATTACTAAAAACGATATATTCCTGCTCAAACTCTTTGTCGCTTTGGGTGTCGAGCTTTTTAGGTTCCTTGATCTCCCGCCACAACAAAGAGAGCATCCGCTCAATACGCTCAATCTGGTCAATGCATCCTCTGTAATGCCGAAAAGATTTGCTGTCAGAAAGCGTCCCTAAAAAAGTTTTGGAAATATCATATCGCCATTTGGCTTCTTGATAATTCCACGAGCGAATCAAAAAATTCAACGTCTGCTCGTAAGCAAAATTCCTGTTTTTGATAATAAGCTCACGCAAAACCGAAGTCTTGATATTCAAAAATTCAGATCGCGCCCGATTAAGCGGAAAAGACCGGATACTTTTTGATATCTCGGGAAACCAATTGGCCAAAAGCGAATATGTCCCATACGTATCGACAAGACTTTTAGCGCTGTATTGATTACCGGTACGAAAATCCCCGATGACAATGTCCGCGCTTGTCGTTTTGATAAACTCGGTCAAATTGCTATAAAACTCAACGTCCTGCTCGACATAATCGATATCGCCGGGGATCTGGACGATCCGATCCGCTTCAGGATAATTATCAAGAATATGTCCCCAGCCGGCTAACCAGCTCTGACAGGTGTCGACCGACCAAGTTTGCACAACCTCCAAACTCGGATATCTTGGGTCCTTGATAAACGAGACCGCATCCTGCCGAATAATCGTATCCCGCGGGATAACGACAATCGGTTTAGGATCAATTTCCTTGCAACGATCCACGGTCCACCAAAAATACCACTCGCACTTTTTATTATTCTCATATCCCATATAGGGAAAAATAATGAGCGGTTTTGAATTTATAGCTTTCGCAACAGGTGGTTTACTCATATTTTAAACCCCAGCAAGTTGTTATGTTTTTCCTCGTCGATTTTCTAACTGTTTGCGGATATCGTAGGCCTTGTCTTCAGAGATTTCAAAGGTCATAATAACGAAAATCGCAATCAAGGAGGTTACAATCGGAATCCCCACATCACAGACGCGCATATAAAATAAAGCGTGCGCCGACTGATTGAGCCCTAATTTAACATCAAATCCCGTCGCGTTCATTAAAACGCCGCCTAAAATTGACGCTCCGGCGATGCCAAGCTTTTGTATCCACCAATAAATCCCGCTAAACATCCCTTCGCGACGCGTACCGGTTTGAAGTTCGTCAAGATCGCACACATCGGCAATCATCGAACAAACAATTGTAAAAAGTGATCCCAAATGAAACGCCAAAAATGGCGCGGCAACCAAAAGCAAATACGGATATCTTGGATCATACCCAATCCATTTTAAAACATATCCAAAAATCGCCAGCGACATCGTAATCAAAAAAGCTTTCTTTTTTCCAAGTTTAGAGGATATCCATGCCGTTAAAGGAATCGCAAGAAAAGCGGTACAAACCGAACTTAAAGTTCCAAAAGCGCCCAATAAAGCTCCGCCGTTCTGATACATCAAATCCATCGTCGGTTGACCGCCAAAAACATAGAAAAAAACAACATACGCCGTGAAAGACGAGGCAAGCATAAATCCGTTAAAGATCAAAAACGTCACAATAACCAACTGAACAAACGGCCCGCACTGAAAAGACGTCACGCAATTGCCCCAAAGATCTTTAATAACACTTGCATAGCCCTTTTCTTTGGGCGGCCTGGGTAAATTCCCGTAAATTTCTTTATTAAAAATAGCCGGAAGCACTCCAAAAACTGTGATAAATACACCGACGATAATCGCAATGACACGAACCGCATGCGTAATATCCGTAAAAGGAGAATTAAAATGAACAATCGTCCAATTCCAGATTTTAAGATCAACGACTTTTGATGTCATGATCAAAGGAATCCAAGGGACTATCATCCACACCGGTTGCGCAAAAAAGCTGGCAAAGGCCTGTAACCGTGTGCGCTCATGATAGTCAGGAGTCATTTCATAACCTAGCGCAAGCCACGGAATCGAATAACAGGCAAAAGTAAGGACAAAAAGGCACTGAATGCCCAAAACATACCAAAAATAATAATTTTCACTGCGACCCGGATAAAGTTGAAACATCGCAGCCAACAAAATTCCCGACGTAACTGCCCCAAACAATATCCATGGCCGACGTCGTCCATGGCGGGTGCGGGTATTATCCGATCCATATCCAATCAAAGGATCTGAAAAAGCATCAAGCGCGCGTGGAATAGCCCCAATAAATCCAACCAAGGCAGGATTGACACCCAGCCCTAAGTTCAAAACAAGAATCAATTGTCCCGCGGCAGCGGCGGCAAATTGATTGACGAAGGACCCCATGCCATAAATGATTTTTTGAAAAAGAGGAACGCGATCCGCGAGCGCTGTCGTGTGATGGGTTGACTGATCTTTGCCTTGTGCCATTAAACTACCTCCAAGTTATTTATAAATAAAACTCGCCGCCCAATTTTAAATTGAGGCTGCATTATAACAAAAAAACCACCCCGCACAACAATTAGCTTAGGAAGACAAATTACAGAAAATTTTAATTTCATGACACTTACTGCCATTAGCTTTTTTGCTTATTTAATAGTCGCAAGAGAGTGCTAAGCGCAATCGCCCCCCAAACCACCTCAAGGGCGAAAGCAGGCCAAGCCTGTTTTACAAAAACACTAAAAGCAACGGCGATCGCGCCACCTAAATTCATCCATTGATAAAGGAGGCTATCGACCTTAATTTTCCCAGAGGAAATACCGTAATAGGCAATAACAAAAGTAATCATCCCAGCCCAACCTAAAGCTTCAATAATAAAAGTCATCAAGTGCTCCAACAAAATCAGAACCATTATTTTTTAAAATCAAACAAATCCTCTGTGCGATATTGGATATCGCTAAGACAAGAATTAAGGGCAAGCACAATCTTTTGTTGAATATTAGGGGTCACCCAGCGACCTGCCCGCGCTTTTTGCACCTGCTTAAAGGTAAGCTGCTTGGTCGACGAACTAACAAGATCTTCATTGGTTAATTTGTGCGCTTTTAGAATTTCATTCAGCGACTTAGGGGATTTAACTTCTTCAAAAACCATTTGCTTAACCGCCCCATTTTGCCTGCCTCTAGGAAAACCCCATTCTTTAAAAAAGAGAGGAGAACCGTATTTTCTCTAAACAAATCGTATTCTGGCGATGACAAGATCATCTGCCGGACCGCTTAAACGGCTCAAGCTAATGCTAAATTGTCACCAGCCTCAGGCCATACAACAGATGATATACAAATAAAAAATTTACAATTGTAAAAAAACTCTAATTTGTTGGTTTACAGTTTATATATTTTTCACTCGAACTTGGTCTCATATCAGGCGCACATTGACTGCCATCGCTAATCGGAGTAAAACGCCAGCCACTTTTTTTCTTAGCTTGTTCGTCATTGATATCTTTTCCAGTGAGAGCCTCATCAAATAATGTCTTTGTCGGAAGATCCTTCGCTTCCTGAACATCGGAACCAAATTCTTTTGTGTAGGTACATCCAGAGCCTAAAGCTAAAATCAAAAGATATAATACGAAAAATATTCTTTTGTTCATAAACAAATTTAACCTCCACGCCTAACCAAAAATTATTTTTTTAAAAAACTGCCTAACTAGCTATAGAAAGCAATCTAACTATTTTCACGACTATTAACATTCTCTATTTCATTTATCATCGAAAGCAAACCATCACACAATTCGATTGCTTCCTTATTTTTATTGTTGAGTGAATTTAAAGAACTTTGCAATTTTTGAATTAATCCATCTATCTCGCTAATGCCCTCACTATAAGATGCAAAGTGATGATTTAAAACTATATCAAATCGCTTAACAAACTCTTTTATAATTAAACCACCTTGTTCTAATTCATTTGTGGTGATCACAAGATCTTTATTTGCTAGGTTAAGAAAATTATGAAAAACAGCTAGCTGATTATTATCTAATAAATAATTACTGCGTTGAGCATCAGCAAGAAGAAGATTACCTTCCTGATTTATTCTTTCAAGACGATTTGAAGCACTTCCGATCAAATCAAGATACATGTGTAACTGTTTCTTATAAAAATCTGTGCCGCTAAGACCTAAAAGGATAATCTCTAATTCATCAGTAAGAGACTTCAAATCTCTGCGCCGCAGAGCAATATCCCGACGCATTCGTATTAAATTTGGCAACAACATTTCAAACTTCTTTAGCTTATTAGATAAATAACGACAAGTTAAATAACTCCCTACAAAAATCAAACATGCAATCTTGAATTCTGGAATTAACGGGATTATTCGCTTAAGATCAAGTATAAATAAAGTTTTCCAACCTATCGCTAATAATAAAATATTAATCCCAGCCAAACACATCAAACCATGAAAAGAAAGATTATAAAACGCACTTTTTACAAACGGAATTTTACTAGAAATAATAATCTTAAGAGTCGCGGTAAAAGCAAATATTGCATAAAACCAAATAGAATAAAACGTTAATTGATTTCTGCTAAATAACAGTGCCGTCAAACTTAGTAAAAAGAAGAATATATACCTATTACGATTTTGATAAAAAGCAGGTTTGAATGGCGAGATGATATCACTTTCAAAATAAAATGGAGCAGCCCGAAATAAAAGATTCTCTTTTGAAAGATACGACATAACAGACTGTAAAACGTCAAACAAAAACCAAAAGAATATCAAAAAACGAAAAACATGCTGGATTGAAATTGTATTCCCCGAAAGTTGAAGTTCCGATAAAATTGCCCAAACAACGCCACAAAAGACACCTTCAATTGCCCAGAGACTCCAACCTGGCTGTTTATGTTCCAATTCGATTCTATTAACTTCAAACTCAATTAACTTAATCAAACTATCAGCTTGAGCAAAATCCTCATTTGTCGATTTTTCTAAAGATAGCTTGTCTAGTTTTTTCACTTTAAATCCGATTAATATTTATATTACAAATAAAGCTTAGAATTAATTTTCGAAACATAATGTCCAATCATAATACTTAAACTTAAGAATAGTATTACTAAAAATGCTGCCTCCATTTAATCCGAACCCAACAATAACGAAAAATGTCTCCCTCAACGCTAATATCAATTATTTTTTAAAATCAAACAAATCCTCTGTGCGATATTGGATATCGCTAAGACAAGAATTAAGGGCAAGCACAATCTTTTGTTGAATATTAGGGGTCACCCAGCGACCTGCCCGCGCTTTTTGCACCTGCTTAAAGGTAAGCTGCTTGGTCGACGAACTAACGAGATCTTCATTGGTTAACCTGCGAGACTTTAAAATTTCATCCAAAAACTGGGGCGACTTTGCTTTTTCTAGAGGCATTTATTTATCCCTGCCATTTAAACGGGCAGATGTTTGATCGCCCATTGATAAAAACGCTCCGTCTGTTTAAAAACTTCCAAAGCCTCGCTCTGTTTAAACTCCCGCCCTTCATAAGCTACGGCATTCTTTTTAGCTAATATTCTCTTATAATTTGTGATTTGGTTGCCGACATCATCAACAACAATCTGTGCAAGTAAATCAACTGCAGAGCGATGATCGTCGCCAACAGATCGTTTTTTTAAGAAAAATACACTTAACGCATCATTGACCGAAATCGCGCAATGCACTGCATTAAGTCCAACTGCTGACCAACGCTCTAATCTTTGCGCAGATTGCATCGTTTCATAAAACTCGCCTGCACGGTCAAGATAGACACGATAGCTAGACTTACCCTCCAGTTGAACTTTTGAAAATCGGGCACTCATAATAAGTCCTCGAGCTTTTTTCCAAAAATAACACGATGAGATTTTAAGATCGACTTAATTACTTCCAAATCTTTGTCTGTTTTAAATTCCCCAATGGACTTTACATAAGGCTCAATACCCATATTGACTTGTAAACGGGTTTTGCTATCAATCTCAAAAATCAAATCTTCGACTTTCTTTCTGTCTTGTGGCTCTTTAACCAAAACAAATAAATCAATATCACTGTCTGGCTTTTCCTTTTTCTCATGGACACTGCCAAAAAGCGCAACCGAAACAATTCTGCTCTTTAAAGGTGAGGATTGGATATGCCCCGCAAGCTCTTCTAAAAAGTCCCTCAACAAGTTTTCTTCTTTCTCAAATATAGGGATCAAAATCTCTTTGACGATCAAGTTACCTCTATTGATCTCGTAGATATGCGCATTCCCGATATTTTTAAATGTAACAATCTGCTCATCCGCCAATTCCTTCATCGCTCGATGAATCGTCGAAGGGGATCCTCTAACCATTTTTGCCAATTCTCTGCCGGTCATATTTGCAGGATATTTATATAAAAACCGCAAACAGGTGACTTTTGTCTTATTGTTTAAGATAGCTGTAACGGGGGCTTGAAATCTCATTTTAGTTGTCCCATTTATGAAACATTTGTTTCATCTTCTAGACAAACAATATCCTATCACGCCGCTCTTGTCAAACTGATTTTAAATCCGTGTCTTGGAATATTATTTTTCAACTTTTAGCAGAGGTCGTAGCTTGGGAATAGCTAATAAGCTGCCCGAGAGTGCTTTTCATCTCTTTGCGCTCAACGATCATGTCGATAAGCCCATGGGCTAAAAGAAATTCGGCGCGCTGAAAACCGC
>CAYNSM010000031.1:0-19153 GCA_964400065.1 uncultured Planctomycetales bacterium | reverse complement strand
AAAATTTGCCTTCGGTTGTCCCACAGGGACAAGGATTAACCCCGCACGTCTCGACAAAGTCGAGACATGCGGCCCTTTGGGCGGATTTTGCTTTGGCCAAGCAGGAGCTTGGCTAATGCAAAATCCGGGTTTAATTCGAATAACTATATCATTGAATGTATCTTTGTCAACATTTCAAGCACCTTAGAATCAATCAAAACGCAGATGGTTAGAGTTGTCTTTCTTGGCTTTGTTCCGCAGCCACGACGCTTACTTGACTGCCTTTTTAATTTAGAATAAACGACGTGAGCGAGGACTGTCTGAGCAAAAGAAAGATAACTTCAACCATCTGCAATCTCAAACACGTTTAATAATCGCGGCCCGGATTATCGAGAAGTTCCGTTTGGAAGACAAAATATAATAGTCGCGCAAACGCCACGTTTTGTCGCCCTTACCCTGGAATAAAGACGTGTCTAAACGATCTATCGTTTGGCCGGTTTTCAGATTGTGCAGATGCAAACCAGCCACCTGAAAAATCGGCCACGCGCCGGCAAAATCCCAAATATGCGCATTAAAAAATGCCCCAGCCCCGCGGCCTAAGGATGGGAAACACAAATCTAAAACCGCACACGAAGGAGTCATCATCTGGCAAAGCGAAAAATCCCAGTCAAATGTTTTAAAAAACCCGTCGCTACCAAAAAACACCGACCGCGCGCTAATCTGCTGATCAATCGGCTTAATTAAAGTTTTCTTTGGCTTACTTGAAGTGGCAGCCTTGACAAAAAACGCTTGTTTACCGTTGCTATAAAAAAGCTCATCAAGCCCCGGAAAATAAATAACACCCAAATACGGCTTACAATCTTTCAAAATCCCCAAAGAAACTCCATAAAAGGGCATGCGATTGGCAAAACTGCGCGTTCCGTCAATCGGGTCAATGACCCAGATGTAAGGAATTTTGTCCAGCGCCGCTTGGTCAAAATACCGACCGCTTTTCTTGTCTTCCTCATCGATTAAAATATGTTCCTTGGTTTTTAAAAACCTTTCTAAACTTTTGCGCACCATTTTGGAAATCGCCGTGTCTGCTTTCGTCAAAACAGAATTGTCTGGTTTTAATGTCGGTTTGCTGTTGTCCATGATTTTTAACGACATCTTCCCGCCAGCAAGAGCAATTGCAATCATCTGATCCAAAAATTCATTTTCCCCATTCATGTCTATCCCCTTAACTTTTTTTTACCTGCGGTTCTCTAAAAAATCGGCGCAAGAAATACAGCAAAAAAAGCATTTGCAGCACCGTGTACAGCAAAAACATTTTCAAAAGCAGCCGTGAATGATTCACGAAACTATTAATCCCATCTGGCTTGACATCGCCGACAATCGTAAAAAGCCCCTTACCTTGCCAATCATTGACATCGATCAAAAACCGCTCTTGCGGCAAAAGTACCCTTGAACTTTGGAATGGAGCCACCGAAATTCCGGAACCCGCTAGGCCGGAAAGCATTTTCAAATAATCGCGGTTCCAAAGTTTTCCGGCAAAAATGTAACCCTGCGGCATGGTTTTACGGTCGCTGTCATTGGAAGGATGGACAGTCGCTCCCTCCAATTCCAAATATCCGACGGGAGTTTCAATAAAAAAATGAACCAGCGTCTGACGGCCAAAAATCTGCTTTATCTGTGCCGCATCCAAAGGCAATGTCATCAACCGATCGTCAGAAAATTTGTTGACCGAATAAATCCACTTAAAATCCATGTTATAGACCCACGCACCGTCAGCTTCATAGGTTTTGACCCCTGAGTCGATATTGACCTTTGCCCAAGACTTGTCTTCGTTCTTAATCGCCGTTACCAGCTCATCCCAGTATGAGTAATCTCTGGCTAAAACAAAAATCGCCTGCTGATTTAGTTTAAGGACATTCTCAAAACTGCTTTTTCTAGACTGAATCTCAGATTGCTGCAGTTTTAACAAATGCGTATGCTCAAGCCGCAAAGACAGCACAATTCCGACGGAAAAAAGACAAAAAAGCAGTAAAAAGAAGAACCACAATTTCTTTTGCGCTGTCATCACAAACTCCTTTTATTTTTGAAAATACGCGTTAATAATTTTTCGGCAATTTTTTGTCGCACAAAAACGATACCCCAGCCCTAAGCGCCGCCAGATAATATCATCGGCTGTTTGCGCCATTTCGCTTTCGATGCCATAAACGACCTCAGCCTTAATCGCCGGCGAGCAATCGCACAAAGCGCCTGCCAAAGAGCGGTCGCGGTCAATCAATTTTAAAACTTCAGTATACTTAGCACCGTATTTTGACAAAAGATAAGCAACCGCTTCGACAGAAATCCCATAGTCTTTGGCGATCTTTTGCCCGTCGGTAACAAACGCTCCGCCGCCGTAAAGCGGATAAGCCATCCCCAAATCCAACTTTTTTCCGCCCAAAACTTTTTCGACACACTGCTGTGCGATAGCCCGATACGTCGTGTACTTGCCGCCCATGACATAAATCACACCGCTTTTATTTTCTTCAATAACATGTTGCCGCGAAATTTTTGACGGCTCACCAGCGGCAAAAACTAAAGGCCGAAGCCCCGCAAACGTCGTGACAATTTTTTCGCGGCACAAATTTAAATCCGGCAAAAATTGGGCCGCCTGCGACAAAAGATAATCGATATCATCACGCTCACTTTCAACATCATCCGCCAAGCCCGTATAATCCGTGTCCGTCGTGCCAATAAGCGAATGGTCTTCAAAAGGAATAACAAAAAAAACGCGATTGTCTTTGCCTGCCTGAAGCAAAAGCGCGGTATCCGAAATTTTGTCTTTATAAACCAGATGCACACCCTTAGTCAGACGGATTCGCTCGTCAGCTTGCGGTGCATCCAAACGCAAAAGCTCATTGGTCCATGGACCACCCGCACAAACGATCCTGTGCGCTTTGATCGTCAACGTCTGTCCTGTCAAAACATCGAGGACATTGGCTCCGGCGGTTATTTGCGTGCCAACTTTAAAAAAAGATTCGAGCGCAACATAATTGGCGACATCTGCCCCATGGCTTTTGGCATTTAAAATATTTTCTAGACACACTCTCGCATCGTCCATACGGCAATCGCTGTACGCGACAGCCCCTATTAACCCTTCGCTCTTAAGGCCCGGAATGGCCAAAAGCGCTTCTTCTTTAGTCAAACTCTTATGTTTCTCGACGATATATTTGCCACTTAATAGGTCATACAAAAAAACGCCCAACTTCATCATCCACAAAGGCCGTCGGTCCGTGCGATAAACAGGAATGATAAAACGCAAAGGCTTAACCAGATACGGAACATTTTTCCACTGGATAAACCGCTCACGCAAGGATTCGGCGACTAGATCAAATTCAAAATTTTCCAAATACCTCAACCCGCCATGCACCAGTTTTGTCGAACGGCTCGACGTGCCGCCGGCAAAATCCTGCTTTTCAACAAGGGCAACACTCAAGCCCTGCTGTGAGGCAATATTTGCAATGGCCGCTCCATTGATCCCGCCGCCGACGACCAAAAGATCGTATTCACTCTTTAAAAAAATAGTTTTTAAATCCCGTTTCATAAAGTCCGTGCCTGCCTAAGTGCTTTTTGCCAGCCCTTATAAAGCGTTTGAATTTTTGAGATAGACAACTTCGGCGCAAATATTTTTTCACCCTTTTGTAATATCCTTAAATCCTTTTGGGCATTCCATAGCCCAACGGTAACACCTGCTAAAAGAGCGACCCCTTTTGCTGTTGTTTCGATCATCTTGGGGCGAACAATGCGCCGATTAAGAATGTCCGCCTGAAACTGCATCAGAAAATCATTGCGGCAAGCGCCGCCGTCAACGTTAAGAAAATTTATTTTTTTGCCGAATTCTTTTTCCATCAGGTCAAAAACATCTTTTGTCTGATACGCAATGGCCTCCAAAGCCGCACGAACCAAATGCACACGATTGGCCCCGCGCGTTAAACCCGTTAGAATGCCGCGAGCCTGACTGTCCCAAAACGGCGCACCAAGCCCTGCAAACGCCGGAACAATATAAACACCGTTGGTGTCTTTAACGCGCCTAGCAATCTCTGAAGTTTCCGACGAGCTTTTAATCATTTTAAGCTCATCGCGCAGCCATTGGATAAGCGCTCCGGCGATAAACACCGAGCCTTCCAAGGCATAAACCGGCTCGCCTTTAGCATCAGAAGCCAAAGTTGTTAATAGGCCATGTTTAGAAATTACACATTTATTTCCCGTGTTGAGGACCAAAAAACATCCCGTGCCATAGGTATTTTTGCTAGTTCCGCTTTCATAACAGCCTTGACCGTACAACGCGGCTTGTTGATCGCCCATGACGGCACAAATCGGGACATCGCGCAAACCTGTTTCGCTACTATTAGCGTAACTAAAAATCGATCCCGACTTTTGCACCGTCGGCAAAATACTTTGCGGAATATCAAAAATTTTCAAAAGCTCTTGATCCCATTTCTTCTCATGAATATTAAAAATTAGCGTGCGCGAGGCATTGGTCATATCGGTGACATGCGCCTGACCAGCTGTTAATTTCCAAATCAGCCAACTGTCGATAGTCCCAAAGCAAATTTTGCCATCGCATGCCCGCCGGCGCAACCCTTTGACATGGTCCAAAAGCCATTTGATTTTTGTCGCCGAAAAATAGGCATCGAGAACAAGCCCTGTCTTGCGCTTAATAAGCAGCTCTTGCTTTTTATACTCTGGCCTTTCACAAAGCTCTGCCGTGCGACGGCATTGCCAGACAATAGCACGGCTAACCGGCCGGGAGGTTTTACGATCCCAAAGCACTGTCGTCTCACGTTGATTGGTAATGCCGATGGCAGAAATTTGTTTCGCGCTGATTTTTGCTTTTTGCAAAGCCTCACGGATCACCCACACGCAGGATTGCCAGATTTCCTGGGCGTCGTGTTCAACCCAGCCGGGAAACGGATAATATTGTCTAAATTCTTTATATGCGCTGGCAACAACTTGCGCGTTCCGGTCAAAAACAAAAGCGCGTGACCCCGTCGTGCCCTGGTCGATCGATAAAATATATTTCTTCATTTATTTTCCTACCGCACCCATTAACCTTTTTTTGTTCGTTTCATAAAATTTCTGGCCCAAGATTTTTTGCGCAAGCATATCTTTGTTCTGTCCATTGTCAAAATCATATTCCATAACGGCGACAACTTGCAAAACACGGTCAAAGGGCATATCAAGCATTTCGGGACTACCTTTGGACATTTCGTCGATAAAATTGGCATAATACGCGGCAGGTTTACGAATCGCAATTCCTTGACTGGAATATTTCCTGATAAACTCCTCGACAACAATTTGCTTGTCTTGAGAATTAATGATCAATTCCCACGACTTAGCCGAACCTTGCAAGGCGTCGACAATCTGCTCAAGCCCGACTTCATCTTTAACTTCCACCGGCTCTTGTTGATCATTTTCAGCAGCTTGTTGCTGCGGGCTTTCATGCTCTTGAGAAACTTTTTGTATGCCATTGGGTCCCATCACATAGCCGGGGGGAAGCTGCGGCATTGACTGTTTTTTCGCACCACCAGAGGCACCTCGCTTAGCAACAGCCGCTCCGGCACGGGCAACCGCAGGGAAAAGCACCAGAGCCATACACACAACAATCAAAAATCGTGTTTTCATTTTCTTCCTTTTGCTTTCTGTCTCTTAAATAAACCATAAATTTGAAACATTATAACAAACGCCCAACAAAGGACACAGAAAGTATTCATAAGATTTTGACCGGCCGGATTATTTTGCGCACGAAAAATTTTATAAATAAAAAATTCTTTTTCTTGCAGCAGGTCGAGCGAATGAGCCGACAAGCGCCCCTGCGAATCAATCCCGCCGGATAAACCTGTGTTGGCAGCGCGCACGAGAGGCATTGAATTTTCTACCGCATGCACAATCGAATGCTCGGCATGCATAACAAGCCCTTCTTTCTGCGAAAACCAGCCATTATTTAAAAGCACGACGACAAACCCGGTGCCCTGCTTTCGATACTGCTCAAAGACCTGCGCAATATTGTCTTCTGAACAGATCGCAACGCCCAAGGACACCTTTTGGCCAGTTGTGCTCGACGTAATTTGCATCAGCCCCAAGGATGTTCCCGGCACAAGCTCCGGGCTTTCAACATGAAAGACTTGGGCAACCGTTTCCCAAAACCACGACGAGGGGATAAACTCGGTCAATGGAATCAAATGGCGCTTATGATAAATTTCCGTTACTCGTCCATCAGGGCTCACAAAAACTGCGCTATTATGCACGCCGCTGTCATCTTCAATCGCCGCACCGATTAAAAACGGCACGCCCGACTCTTTAACGAGGGCGAGAATTTTAGATTTTAGCCGCGTCTGATCTAAAAAGTCCGTCGGAATCGCCGTCTCCGGCCAAACGACCAAGTCCGGCGAAGATTGTTTTAGCCCTTGCCTGCTTAATGCAATCAATTGATCAGCAATTTTTTCGATCTGTTCATCTGAGAGTTTAAGCTGATAATTGATATTCGGCTGGACAACGGCAATTTTAAAAACGTCTGCTTGCGATACTGGATTTGGGTTTTTGAGGACAAACCATCCATACGCATAAACCCCTGATGCTAAAAATACCACTAAAATGATTGCGGCAATCCGACGGGAATTCTCTTTGAAACGAAATGCGGCAAGATACAATCCGTAATTAACAAAAATAAGAAAAAAAGAAATTCCGCCTGAGCCAAAGACGCCGGCTAATTGCAGCAAAGGAATGTCAAAACTTTGACTATGGCCCAAATCCCAGGACTGGCCAAACATTAAAAGTTTTCTTAAATACTCACAAGCTACCCATAAACAGGGAACATAAAAAATCTGTCCAACTCTTTGGACTTTTCCCGACGGGTACAGGGCCGCAAAAATAATTGCCTGACTGGCCAAAGCTGTTGCTAACAAAAAATACCCAGGCAAACTGTAAGGGATCATCCAGTTGACTGCCGCAAGATTAGTTATCAAGCCCCATAAAAAACCTGCCTGAAGTCGGCAAATCAAGTTTTTGTGCTCAAGATTCGCAAAAAACGGGATGGCAAAAATCCATGCCAAAAAAGAAACGCCCTTTAAGAAAAATAGATTAGGAAAGGAAAGATAGAAAAGAAACGCCGAAACAAAAATCGGCCAAGCCATGCAGGTCCTTTAAGAAAAACCGACCCTTTGGTAAATTCCAAAGGGCCGGTTTAAAGTATAAAAAAGATTATTTCGCAACAACTGCGTCTTGCGGCAAGCCCTGCAAAAGAGCGACAGCCCGTTTAAAATTACTTCCGTCTCTATTCTTACGAAAAATCTCGACGGACTTTTCGGCCTGCGCGCGCGCCAACGTATAGTTGCCGGCCAAGCCCAGATTAGTTGCCAATAGATAATGCGCCTGTCCGTTTTCAGGATCGACCCGCGTTGCAACGATAAAAGTATCAACGGCACGGTTATAATCTTTTAGGTGCATGTAGGTCTGCCCAAGAATAATGTAACCTTGCACGTCTTTGGGATTTTCGCGGATCGCATCATCAAAACTTTTGATCGCGGCCTTCACATCACCTTTTTGAAGATTCGCTAACCCTGAGGCTATTAGCGGATTGGTCCCCGTCGAAGAACTGCTCACTTTTTCTTCGATTGAAACGGCCTTAGCCCCATCCATTTTTTTAGCCTCGCCGCACCCGGCAAAAATGGCCATCACCACAAGAACCAATAAAGCGTTTTTCATGACCTTCTCCTGTCTTAAGTTTGTCTATTGATAATAAAAATACATTACCTTACGCTTTGGCGCAATGAGCCAGATATCGATCCACGCTCTGTGCGGCGGCTCGGCCTTCATGGATTGCCCAGACGACCAACGATTGTCCGCGGCGCATGTCTCCGGCGGCAAAAACACCTTCAACGCTCGTCATGCGATTGCCGTCGGTCTTGACATTGCCGCGTTCATCTAAAGCCACACCCAACTCTTCGATCATGCCGCTTTTGACCGGTCCTAAAAATCCAAGCGCCAACAAAACCAAATCCGCTTCAACGCTAAATTCTGTGCCCGGGATTTCTTTCATCGCGCTGCGTCCGCTGAGTGGATCTTTAGGCCCAAACTCGACGCGCACACCGTGAAGTTTTTTGACAACACCATTTTCGCCGGTAAATTTCTTTGTCAAAATTCCAAAATCCCGTTCAACGCCCTCTTCGTGCGACGAGGAAGTGCGATCAACAAAAGCCCAATTCGGCCAAGGATTGTCGCTGGCGCGTTCTTTCGGCGGCTTAGCAAGAAGCTCAAAATTTTTGACACTGACAGCGCCCTGACGGATAGATGTTCCAATACAATCCGAACCTGTATCTCCACCGCCTAAGACAACGACTTTTTTGCCTTTAGCGCTAATACGCTTATCGTCGGGAATTGTCTGCCCCTGGTTGAGGCGATTTTGCTGGGTCAAAAAATCCATCGCAAAATGGACACCCTTTAACGGCCGACCTTCAACAGGGATGTCACGTGGATTTTCCGCACCGCCAGAGAGCAAAACCGCGTCATATTGGGCTACTAAATCTTTAGCTGCAATATCTTTTCCGACACAAACGCCAGTTTTAAACTTAACGCCTTCTTCGCGCATGCGTTTAACACGCCGCTCGATGATCCATTTCTCCAATTTAAAATCCGGGATCCCCAATGCTAAAAGTCCACCGACAACTTCATTTTTTTCATACACCGTGACATGATGCCCGGCTTTGTTTAGCTCGTCAGCTGCCGACAACCCCGCAGGACCTGAACCGACAATCGCAATCTTTTTACCACTGCGATGCGCCAGGACTTTGGGTTTAAGCCAATTTTCGGCATAAGCTTTTTCGATGATAGAAACTTCGATATTTTTAATTGTCACCGCCGGCTTGTTGATCGCCAAAACACAAGCGTTTTCGCACGGCGCCGGGCACACACGCCCCGTAAATTCTGGAAAATTATTTGTTTTATGCAAACGTTCTATCGCTTCTTGCCAGCGATTTTTGTAAACCAAATCGTTCCAATCAGGAATGATATTATTAATCGGACAGCCCGACTGGCAAAACGGCACGCCGCAGTCCATGCAACGGCTGCCTTGCTCGCGCAATTTTTCCTCGGGCATGTGCAAATGAAATTCCTTAAAATGCTTAACGCGTTCCTGCGCAGGCTCGTTAGAAAAGTCTTCGCGATTAACTTTCATGAAACCTTTAATGTCGCCCATAATAAAAACCTTTATATAATTTAAAACTCGCAGGGAACAGGCATGCCTGTTCCCTACCAAAATTAACCGCCCTTACCCGCGCTAACGGCACCTAAACCGGCCGTTTCTTCGACGATCTTGCGATAATCCGTCGGATAAACTTTTACAAATTTGGCCAAGGCATTTTTCCAATCGGCTAAAATCTTTTGCGCAACGGGACTATCGGTATATTTCGCATGGCTTTCAATAAGATCTTTTAACTCTTTTTCATCAGCTGAATTGGTCACAGAAAATAATTCAACCATCCCTAAATTGCAGCGATTTTTAAAATCCCCGTCTTTGTCCCAAACATAGGCAATCCCGCCGCTCATCCCGGCCGCGAAATTGCGTCCCGTGGGCCCAAGAACAACAACACGCCCGCCGGTCATATATTCGCACCCGTGATCCCCAACGCCTTCGACAACGCTGTGGCTTCCACTATTGCGCACACAGAAACGTTCGCCGGCAATTCCACGGAAAAATGCTTCGCCCAAAATCGCCCCATACAAAACGACGTTTCCGACGATAATATTGTTTTCGGCGACAAATTTGGCTTTTTTGGACGGATACACAATAATGCGCCCGCCGGACAACCCTTTGCCGACATAATCGTTAGCATCCCCTTCCAAGGTCAATGTAACGCCATGGGCCAAAAACGCCCCAAAACTTTGTCCCGCCGAACCTTCAAATTTAATCTGAACCGTATTTTCTGGCAAACCCGCCAAGCCATGTTTTCTGGCAATTTCGGCACTCAACATTGTTCCGACGGTGCGATTGATATTATGAATCGGCAGCGTCAAAGAAACACTTTTTTTGTTAGCAATCGCCTCTTGACACTGGGCGATCAGCTGATTATCCAAAGCCTTTTCTAACCCATGGTCCTGACGAGAGACATGATAAATCGCCACATCCAAGGGCACATCCGGCTTGTGCAAAATATTTGTCAAGTCAAGACCTTTGGCTTTCCAATGACTGATAAGATCCGCCGTTTCCAAACAATCGACGCGACCGATCAGTTCATCAAATTTTTTAAAACCCAACTCTGCCATGAGCTCCCGAACTTCCTGGGCCACAAACATAAAATAATTGATCACATGCTCTGGCTGACCGACAAAAAGTTTGCGAAGCTCGGGATCTTGCGTTGCCACACCAACCGAACAGGTGTTCAAATGACACTTGCGAAGCATCACACATCCCATCGAAATAAGGGCAATCGTCGAAAAACCAAATTCATCCGCACCCAACATTCCGGCGATCACAACGTCTCGGCCTGTCTTAAGCTGTCCGTCGGTTTGTACACGAATACGCCCGCGCAAATCATTCATCACTAAAACCTGCTGCGTTTCAGCAATCCCCAATTCCATCGGCAAACCCGCATGCTTAATCGACGTTTGCGGAGAAGCACCGGTGCCGCCTTCATAGCCGCTAATAAGCACATGGTCTGCCTTGCCTTTGGAAACACCCGCGGCAATCGTCCCGACGCCAATTTCGGAAACCAGTTTGACCGAAACATCCGCCTTATCATTCGCGTTTTTCAAATCATGAATCAGTTGCGCCAAGTCCTCAATCGAATAAATATCATGATGCGGCGGCGGAGAAATAAGCTGCACGCCCGGGGTCGTATAACGTGTTTTTGCAATATCCTTGCTGACTTTATGTCCCGGAAGCTGTCCGCCTTCGCCGGGCTTAGCGCCCTGCGCCATTTTAATCTGCAATTGATCAGCGTTGACCAAGTATTCGATCGTTACCCCAAAACGGCCCTGGGCAACCTGTTTGATGCGACTGCGTTTTGAGTCTCCATTGGGCAATCTCTTGAAACGTTCTGGGTCTTCGCCGCCCTCGCCGGTGTTTGAAAATCCGCCCATACGATTCATCGCCACAGCCAGCGTTTCATGCGCTTCTTTTGAAATCGAGCCGTAACTCATCGCCCCTGTTGCAAAACGCTTAACGATTTCTGTGGCTGACTCAACTTGCGAAATATCGACACTTGGGCGCTTTTTAAATGTCAAAAGTCCGCGTATCGTCGACAAATTAGTCGCCTGACTATTGATCAGCTGTGAAAATTTCTTAAAAACTTTATAGTCATTGGAACGGACCGCATGCTGCAAAAGAGCAATCGTTTGCGGATTATACTGATGATGCTCTCCTTGCGCGCGCCAACCATAATCACCGCCAAGATCGAGCATCTGGTCGTAAGAATTTTCATCCCCGTAAGCGGCCTTGTGCCGGCGCAAACTCTCCTGGGCAACCGTATCGATGCCAATCCCGCCGATCCGAGAGGGGGTTGCGGTAAAATATTTTTCGATAAAGCTGTCGCCTAACCCGATCGCTTCAAAAATCTGCGCCCCGCAATACGACTGTATGGTCGAAATCCCCATCTTGGAAATAATCTTAAACAAACCCTTGCGGGTAGCTTTAAGATAATTTTTTTGCGCATCTTTAAACGTCAACGTCGACGGATAACGGCCGTCTTTGATTTGCATTTCAATGGTTTCAAAAATCAAATATGGATTAATGGCGTTGGCCCCGTAACCGATGAGTGTCGCAAAATGATGCAGTTCGCGTGCTTCCCCGCTTTCTAAAACCAAACTGACCCTTGTACGTGTTCCCTGACGAATCAAATGCTGATGAAGCCCTGAACAGGCCAACAAAGACGGCATCGGCACACGATGTTTGTCAACCCCGCGATCCGAAAGGATCAAAATAGAAAAACCTTTTTCAATGGCCTCATCGGCCGCCTGAAAAACTCCCTCGAGTGCTACTTCCAGTCCTTGCGGACCATCCTCTTTATTAAAGACAATCGGCAGCACCATGGATCGCAAATTGCCCTGATTAACTTCGCGGATTTTTTCAAGTTCTTCATTGGTAATAATCGGGCGGGCAACACGCAGACGGTGGCAATGCTCTGGCGTCTCATCTAAAAGATTGCCTTCAGCCCCCAACATCACGTTTTCGGCCATCACAATTTCTTCACGAATCGCATCAACGGGCGGATTAGTCACCTGCGCAAAAAGCTGTTTGAAATAATTATACAAAGGCTGCGGCCGGTAACTTAAAACCGCCAAAGGCGTATCCGCGCCCATTGAGCCGGTTGCCTCTTCGCCGTTGACCGTCATGGGCCCTAAAATAATATTCAAATCTTCCAGCGTATACCCAAACGCGCGCTGGCGTTCAACTAAAGTTTTTTCATCAAGTCCATGAACCCGTCGAGGATTTGGCAAATCGCTAAGATCAACGACATTTTCACGCAACCATTGCCCATAAAGCTGACGGGTCGCAAAATCGTTTTTGATTTCGGCATCGTCGATAATGCGGCCTTCCTGCGTATCAATCAAAAACATTTTGCCGGGTTCCAAGCGGCCTTTTTTGACGACATTTTCCGGCAAAACCGGTAAAACGCCGGTTTCGGAAGCCATAATAACTGTGTCCTCATTAGTCACCCAAAAACGCGACGGACGAAGCCCATTGCGGTCTAAAAGCGCCCCAATGTAGCGGCCGTCACTAAAAGCGATCGACGCCGGGCCGTCCCAAGGCTCCATCAAACAAGAATGGTACTCATAAAAAGCTCTTTTTTCCGGCGACATCGATTCATGGCCGCTCCACGCCTCGGGCACCATCATCATCATTGCATGCGGCAAAGAACGTCCGCTTAAAACAAGCATTTCCAAAACATTGTCAAACGTCGCCGAATCACTGCCATGCGGAACAACAATTGAAAGCACTTTTTCCAAATCGCTACCAAATGCTTTAGAAATAAATTGCATTTCGCGCGCGTGCATATAATTGATGTTGCCACGCAAAGTATTGATTTCGCCGTTGTGCGCGATCATCCGATACGGATGCGCCAAAGCCCACGTCGGAAACGTATTGGTGCTATAACGCGAGTGAATCATCGCCAAAGCGGAGGTCATCAGCGGATTGGCCAAGTCCGGGAAAAAGCGATCGACTTGCTCGGCCATCAGCTGGCCTTTGTAAACGAGCGTTTTGGAAGCGAGGCTGCAAAAATAATAAAAATTGCGCTGGCCAAGTGTCGATTCCTGAACTTTGTTATAAAGTCTCTTGCGGATCACATAAAGCTTGCGGTCAAAATCTTCGGGTTTGGTGTTGGCTCCGCGGCCGATAAAAAGCTGTTTAAACGCCGGCATAACCGAACGGGCCACATGCCCGACCTGCGAAGGTTCGTGCGGAACTTGCCGCCAACCTAAAAATTTTTGCCCTTCCTCGTGGATGATGTGTTCGGTCCACTGCTCAATAATATTGCGGTCAGCCAAATTCGGCGGTAAAAAAACAATCCCTGCCCCATAATCGCCAAAGGCGGGCAAAGTAATGTTGCTTTTAGCACATTCCTGACGGAAAAATTCGTCTGGCATTTGAATCAAAATTCCCGCACCATCCCCAGTCTTAGGATCACATCCACACGCACCGCGATGCGTCAAATTTTCGAGGATTTTGACCCCGTCGCGGACGATGCTGTGCGTTTTGTTTCCTTTAATATTAACAATAAACCCAACCCCGCAGCTGTCGTGTTCGAAGCTCGGGTCATAGAGGCCTTGTTTTTTTGGGAAAAAAGAATTATTCATTAGATAAAATCTCCGCAACCTTCTACAAATTAAAAACTTTCAGGCCAGCCAAAATAATTTAAACATCCAAAACAAGGGCGTATTTTAATAGTTTTTATCGCAAGATGCAATATATTATTTTGATTTACTCGCCCGACGGCATGTCATTAAAAATCGTAATATCTAATTAGCTAAATTGGAAGTTTACTTTTTTCCAAAAGCTATCGCTAACCGAGAAAAAGCCATAAAAGCAATCAGGTACAAACAACTTCCCGATATCAATATAAACTTAAAACCAACAAATTGGCCAATAATAATTGCCAATATCCCCCCCAAAACACTAAATCCTGAATTAATTCCCCACGCCCACGGAATATTCATTGGCGCAGAAGCCGAAACCATTCGCAGTCCGATTGGGAAAAAAACACCAAGCATGACACCTATTGGGACGATTAATGCCCCAACAAAAATTACCCTCCCAATAAAAGGTAATGGTAAGCACCAATTAATAATTTGCGAACCTAGAGCAAGCAAAAATAATATATAGGAAAAAACACCAAAACTCATCACAAGAACAAGATCCTTGTCGACTTTTATCCATTTCTGAAAATAAGGAATTAAAAAACTGCCTAATCCCGTCGACGCTAATAGAGCCGCCAACACAACAGAAATTGAATAGATAGGGCTAGCTAATAATAAAACAAAACGCTGCATCAGAGGTATTTCAATGAACATAAAACCAGCCCCTAAACAGCTAAAATACAATACAAATGCAGCTAAAGAAGATTTTGGCAATGAGTGAATCTCTTGCCGACGCCAATAAATCAACGGAGAAAAAATAAAAATAATAATGAACAAAACTGCTTGAAAGAAGATAAGAAATTGCGTCATAAATACAACAGTGCCGTCATGATGCCCCATAAAAGCATGCATTGGCGTAAACTGGTTAACTTTATAATATTTATAAAAAAATGGGTTGTCATCGGTCACAACAGAAATATCATACGGATAAACCTTTTCAAACGCTAGATTAAGCTTGCGCTTAAAATAGTCAGCATAAACATCAAAATACATCAGCGGATCATCAATAATCTTCTGATCTTTTTCGGAAGGATAAATTAACCGAGCATTATGTTCATTAAAATATTTAACAACTGCTGCAATTTCCTGTTCATTAAAAGGGGTTTTCTTAATAAGCGTTATAGACCACCCATGATAAGCCCCAATGAGAATATGTTCCCAAGGAGCAGCAACACCCATCTCCGAAAGAGCTGCCAGAGCAATCGCCTGCAACCGCAAAGATTCGCGCGGCATATCCCGAAACAACCAGCGATTATAATTGACAATCCCATTGGGACCCAAAGCTTTTAAGAAATCCTTGATTGCTTCTTTCGTGTACAAATAACTTTCTGCATATGCATAAGCTCCCGACGATAAACCAGAAAAAGTATCTACCCCATTCATTACAATCAGATCAAGAGAACCTAATGCTGCTCTCTTGGCAATATAACGTCCATCCGCATTAAAAACTTTTGTCCCTTGAGCATCATAAATCCGACCAGAATAATCATATGCCACTCCCCCCTTAGCCATTGCTTTAAAAATGCCGGGGTTGATTTCCGCGCCCAACACTTCCTTGGCACCGTGCGTCCTAGCCATAAAAATATCCCGACCTCCACCAGCGCCAATAATAAGAACTTTGGGATCTTTCAACAAAAGATATGGCACCTCTATGGCCTGACTAAAAAGATTTATCTTTGAACGAAAAGCATCCAGGCCAGCCTCGCTTAAATTATAAACTGGCGTCCCAGCCAAGAAATTTGTAGAAAAATAAGAAAATTCCGGCAAAGGATCAAGATTTAAATCAAACGTCACAGGCGCCTTATCCATAAGTTCTTTGCGTACTTGCGGACTAAGAATACGATATAAATTTGTACGGCCTAACGGATGCCAAACAGAAAGCTTTTCTTCATAATTGCCCTTTGCATAATATGCAGGGATACATTCCCATCCTTTTTTTGTATCGACCGTATACTTTAAAGGTTCATGTAACCACGGAATACCGCCGCAACAGATTAAAACCCCAGCGCCAAAAATAATTTTGCTTTTTCGCGGGAAAATATAACAGGCACCCAAAATAAAAATTAAGGATGAAATTAAAAAAATCGATGGAAAAACAGCCAGTGCATAAATTAAAAAATAAAACATAAGCGCCCCTAAGCCAGCACCCAAGAGATCAAAAAAATAAAGCCTATGGCTCTCGCCTGGATACTGTGCAAAAATATAAACAACTACAAACCCAATAACAATAAACGGGAACATAAACACACTGTATGCAGTTATTAACTGAATAGCTGAATGGAAATTACTAAAAATACTTAAAAGATATTCCACGCCGATCGGCAACTTGATAATCAAAATAGTAGAAACCAGAGTAATCGCCCCAGTGAGCATCAAGCTTATCCCCAAAACCTTTTCTTTATCTTGAAAACTGCGCTTGTGCCCGAGCAACATTTGAAGATTAGCACCAATCCCATAACCTAACATGGCAAAAGGAATGACAATATAAACTACATGATTCCATGCTTTAAGATTTAAAATTCTTGTTAAAAACAATTCCAACAAAATACAATGAAATGAAATTAAGAAAATAATAATATGCTGCATATACTTGGAATTCTCCTTTTAAAAGAAACTCTCACTAATCTTTTTCCCGGTATTTATTCGTCATCGGCAGACGCCAGTCCTTGCCAAAAGCACGCGGTGTAATTTTGATTCCCGGCGGGGCTTGACGGCGCTTATATTCACTCTGATCGACCATACGAATAACGGCCTTCACAATTTGCGGGTTACCGAACTTTTTGACAATAGCTGCAAAAGATCGGTGATCTTCAACATACGCTTTCAAAATCTTGTCCAAAAGCTCATACTCCGGCAAGGTGTCCTGGTCTTTTTGATTAGGCCGAAGCTCAGCGGTAGGAGGGCGGTCAAAAACACTTTGCGGAATCACGGGGCCTAAAATTTCATTGGCCAAACGGCTAATCTCATAAACTTTGCCTTTAGGCAAATCTTTGATGACCGCAAAGCCGCCTGACATATCCCCATAAAGCGTACAATACCCGACGGCAATTTCGCTTTTATTTCCCGTCGTTAAAACCAACCAACCAAATTTATTAGAAAACGCCATCAAAAGATTTCCCCGCACACGTGCCTGCAAATTTTCTTCGGCAACACTTAAAGGTAGGCCCGCAAAACTTTCTGAAAGCGAATTTAAGTAAACCTGATAAATATCCTTAATCCCAATTTCCTTAAACTCAATTCCTAAATTTTGCGCCAACACTTGTGCATCACTACGTGTTTCGGCAGAAGAAAATTGCGAAGGCATAGTAATTCCGACGACATTTTCACACCCGACCGCTTCACGGGCTATAACCGCGACCAAAGATGAATCAATGCCACCGCTTAAGCCTAAGACAACCTTTTTGAAACCGTTCTTAACCACATAGTCATGTGTACCTAAAACAAGCGCTTTAAAAATCCTTTCATCACTCGTCATTCTGGGCATCAGATTAGCATGTGCTGTAATCCGCCCAATCAATTCTCCGTCGGAAGGCAATTCAACCATATGCTTATAGCTGCGGCGCTTCTTTCTTTCTTCGTCAACAGGAAGGTCAACAACTAAAAGGTCCTCCGTAAATTGTTCGGCCCTCGCGAGAATTCTTCCAGACGGGCTGACGACAAAACTTCCCCCGTCAAAAACCAATTCGTCCTGACCGCCGACCAAATTCGCATAACAGATATACGCCCGGCATTCTTTCGCACGCTTAATCAACAGCCGCTCGCGGCGCTCTAATTTTTCAAAGTCATAAGGCGAAGAAGAAAGATTTAAAAGCACCATCGCTCCTGATTGCGCCTGGCTTAAATAAATCCCCTCGTCCTGCCAAATATCTTCACAGATATTTGCTGCAAAACATATATCATTAAGCAAAAACAAAGGATGTTGATTGCCTTGCGTAAAATATCTTTTCTCGTCGAAAACACCATAATTGGGCAAATCATGCTTATGATAAATGCCGCGAACTTTGCCTTTAGCAATCACGGCGGCCGCATTATACAAATTTTTGTGCTCATCGATGTCCACAAAACCAACAACCATAACCAAATCCGAGACTTGGGCAGCAATTTCTTGCAAAGCCTTGTGGTTGTCGCGAACAAAATGCTGTTTATAAAGCAGGTCTTCCGGCGGATAACCGGTAATAGCCAGTTCTGGAAAAACAACAATATCCGCTTTGGCGACTCTGGCCTTTTGCAAATATTCTAGAATCTTTTGCTGATTGCCGGGCAAATCTCCGACGGTGACATTGATTTGGGCTAGGGCGATACGAAGCATAGTTTTAACAACTTTCCCTCCCCTTGGCGGGGAGGGTTAGGGAGGGGGGGGCACGTTAGCGCATTGTTCTAGCACCCCCACCCAGCCTCCCCCATCAAGGGGGAGGAATTCAACTTTTAATGATCTTTAAAAAATTTGAATAAATAATTTGTGCCTCTTTTTCAAAAAGCACTTTATTCTCGGCGTAAACCTTAAGCATCATATCTTTTTTTTCTAATAATAGCGATGGAGAATTTTTAAAATATTCCTCCGACCACTCGCGGATACTTTTGTCGGTAATCTCAATATGAAATTGGAAGCCGTAAGCACAAGGCCCGACCTTAAGCGCCTGACGCGGGCAATCAGCCCCTTTAACCAGCCACTTTCCATTTTGTGGAATAGCAAAAGTGTCGCCGTGCCACTGATACACAAAAAGTTCGCGTCCCAAACCTTTAAAAATAGGATCGAGCAATCCATCGTCGGTGAGCTTAACGGTGCGCCAGCCGATTTCCTCAACCGGCGAGCGCGTAACCTTTGCCCCAGCAGCTTTGGCCAAAAGCTGTGCGCCCAAACAGATTCCTAAAAAAGGAATCTGCGCATCAAGCAAACTTTGGATAAAAACATTTTCATCCTTAAGAAACGGATATTTGTCTTCTTCATAAACATTCATCGGCCCGCCCAAACAAATGACTCCGTCAATGCCGTCGAGCTTTTGCGGAAATACAGAATTGTTATACAATTCGAGCACTTGCGAAGAATATCCGTTTTTTTCAAAAAACGGGGCAATCGTTTCCGGACCTTCGATATCGACGTGTTTAAGATAAAGAATCATAAAAAAATAAACCTCCCGTCGCCTTTTGCCAAACTTAATGATTTAGGAGTTCCTTTTTTCGGCTCAATTGTTTGACGCCTCTATGGCGCTATTCGCCTTAAAAAAGAACCCCTAAATCATTTAAACCCAAATTTTGCATTACAATCCATTGCGCGACGATCCGTCGCGCACAA
>CAYNSM010000030.1:0-19216 GCA_964400065.1 uncultured Planctomycetales bacterium | reverse complement strand
AAGCCAATGTGGTCACAAATTGGCAATGAATGTCACGTTGGATAATCTGGGTGGCGATATTCGCCGGCTTTAAACCTAACTGCTCGCAAACAAATTCCTCGACGTGCGGATCAATATTCGCATATGTTCCGACTGCGCCAGAGAGTTTGCCAACGCGCATATTTTCGCGGGCCTGTTCCATACGCTCCAAATTTCTTTTCATCTCGTCATACCAAACAGCAAGCTTAAGTCCAAAGGTCATAGGTTCCGCATGAACCCCGTGCGTGCGGGCAATGCAATTGGTGTCTTTGTATTTCTTGGCTTTGATTTTTAAAACCATCAGAAGCTTACGGATATCGGCAATCAAAATATCGCTGGCTTCAACACATTGCACCGAAAGTGTCGTGTCCAACAAATCCGACGAGGTTAACCCCATGTGCAGATAACGGGCTTCCGGCCCTAAATAGGAACCGACATTATTAATAAAAGCAACGATATCGTGCTTGGTTCTTTCTTCTAGTTTTTGAATTTCTTCGATATTGAATTTGGCACTCTTTTTGATTTTTTCAAGCGACTTTTTAGGAATGTTGCCTAACTTGCACATCGCCTCGCAGGCTAGGATTTCAATGCGCAACATGATTTGGAATTTATGTTCGTCCGTCCAAATGCTACCCATTTTGGATAAAGTATAACGTTCAATCATCGCGTTTTCTCCTTTTTTTCTTGATAAAGCGCAAGTAATATACCAGAAGAAAATTTTGAAATCAATTGAAAAGAAAAAACAACCCCTGCATTTCGTCCGTAAAGTCAATAATCATAAACATTTAGGGAAAATATCAGCACGCAGAAAAACTCATAAATTTTACTTTGATTTGGCTGGCTTTTCTAGTCTTTTGACATTATCTTCAAAATATTTTTGCGAAACCTGCATAACCTCTGTCATCAGTTGCGGCGTTAAAGCCAAATTCTTGACCCCCACAGGACTTTTATAAAAAGCAATGAGCTCGCTTAACTCGGCTGGCGTAAAATATTTGGCATAAACAGGAACAATATTATCAATTATCACATCCGGTTTTAAAAGATCGCGCAACTCTTGCTGCGAATCGGCCGGAGCACGGCTGATAATGTCCTCAAAAATTCGAATCAAACTCGTTCGCATCCCATTAGCCTCCAAAAGCCGGCGAACCAGTTCCTTGGTTTCGGGGGCAATCGCTGGCCCGGGAACCTGCGCAAAGGCATTCGATGAAACACAAACCAAAACCAACAGGCTGCTTAAAAGAACTTTTTTCATAATTTCCTCCCTATCACGGCTTAATTTTTTTGTATCATATCACAGAACAAAAAATATGCCCAAGCTTAACCGCATTTTGATTGCGCCGGTTTTGCCTATATGTTACGATGTTGCCCATGTTAAACAAAATGAAAACACAAATCGACCGAAGCTTGGAACGTTTTTTAGACAAAATCAAAATTGACTACAAGCTGCATCTGGTTGATCCTATCCTTTATGAAAGTATCCGCGAATTTTCACTGCGCGACGGCAAACGGATTCGGCCGATTCTTTTAGCTTTAAGTTACAAAGGCTACCGCAAAACCACAGCGCCTATGTCACCGTCGATTTATTATGCTTCGACATGCATTGAACTTTTGCATAACTTTATGCTTATCCATGATGACATTATTGACCGCTCAGATCTTCGCCGCGGAAAACCGACCTTGCACCGGCTTTTAGAAAAAGCAGCCAATATCCCCGAACACAAACGCCTAGGCTGCGACTTAAGTATCGTTGCCGGCGACATCGTTTATGCTTTGGCAATCGATGCATTTTTATCAATCAACGAAGATCTTAAACGTAAAGAACGGGCGCTCAAGTATTTTATCCAAACCGCTGTCTTTACCGCAATGGGCGAGTTTGCCGATACGCTTCACGGGGTAAGAGGACTTAACAAAGTTAGCGAAAAAGATGTGTTTCTAAATTACACGCTAAAAACCGCGCGTTACACATTTGACTGCCCTCTTGTCGTCGGAGCTATTTTGGCCGGCGCGGACAACAAAGATATTAAAGCGCTCTCAAAGCTGGGGCTTTTAATCGGGCAGGCTTTTCAAATCCAAGATGATGTGATCGGAATTTTTGACACCGAAAAAAATATCGGCAAATCCATTCTCAGCGACTTGGCAGAATCTAAAAAAACAATTTTAGTCTGCCATGCCTACCGCGTCCTCAAAGGAAAATCCCGAGAGAAATTCTTGAAAATCTTTTTAAAAAATAAAAAAACATACGCTGATCTCGTCGCCGTGCGTCAAATTTTTGTTGAAGCGCAAAGTCTAAGTTACAGCTTAGAGCAAATCAATATTCGCCTGAATCAAACAGTTAAAATTTTACGTAGTTTAAAAATGGCGCCTAAGTACAAAAACCTTATCGAAAAATGCCTTTTCCAGCTTTTTAAACACAGCGAAAATTTAAACCAGCAGTATCAGCCGGCTAATTTTTTACATCACTAATAATTACCAACTCCTTTAATAATCCCTGCAGAATCTCATCCTGTGGATTAACCTTCAGCCCCTGATTCCAAATATCAGCCGCTTTTTTAAAATAACCCGCGTTAGCAAAAACTTTCCCGATTTCGCGATACGCGTTGAGGCTTTGCGGATAAAGCCTGATCGATTTTGAAAAATATTTCAAGGAGAGATCTGTATAGCCTTTTAAAGCAAATAGGCCGCCTAATTCGTCCAAGAATTTTTCATTTTTAATCTCTACTAAGAAATCAGCTGCATGAGAGATCATTTCCGGCCGCCTAAGTTCCTGCAAACTTATTCGCAATAAAGAATAAAGCACTCGTTCATCGCGAGAACTATGCTCATAGACTTGCTGATAAAAAATATACGCCCTGTCAGGATCCCCGAGTTTTTCATAAACTAAAGCTAAATTAAGCTTCGGCTCTAATGAAAAACGATTTAATCGAATAGCTTTTTCAAAAAATCCCTTGGCTTCTTCAAATTTATTTTTATCGAGCCGCAAAACACCCAAATTGTTATAAATAACAAACGAACTATTATGCACAAGTAGAGCTTTCTGAAAATATTCTTCAGCTTTAGTATCATCATCTTGTTGCATGGCTATCAACCCTAAATTAGTGTATATTTGCCAATCACTTTTAATACCCGCTAAAGATTCCTCAAACCATATTTTTGCTAACTCTTTATTATTTTGACGCATCGCAGCATTAGCCACATGAAACTTTACGGCTTTATTTCCCTGAACTTGACTATCCCAATATTGACAATATCGTAATTCATTACCCCAGAGCCAATCGTAATGCCATACACGGAAAAGATAAAACAAAAGAAAAACACTCGCCCCCCACCAAACCAACTTTGAAACTTTTGTTTTTAAAAATAAAAGTCCTTGAGCACTCAGAATAAAAATACCAAAAGAAGCAAAGAAAAACCAATGCGGCTCAATGATGAAACCTGCCGACGGATTAAACATACAACCAACAGTGACTGGCAAAACACCCAAAACAAACCACAATATTGCCATACTTCTAATATCGGGAAATCCCCACTTTCTTATGAAATAAACGACTGCTAGGACTGAAAAAATCAACCCCGCAATCCATAAGGCAACAAAGGATTTAACAAGAGGTGTCATCCAAACAAGAACAATTCCCGGGGCAGTCAAAATCTGTGCGCCATACCAAACCAAAAGCTTCATAAACGTTGCTAAATAAACAAAAAAAGAAAGACCCTCATATTGAAAAACTTTATCAAATAACGATGCCTTAATGCCTGCGAAGAAAATACGAAAAACAAAATACGCCGCCAAAATCATAAAGAAAATCCAACATGATTTTAAAACCCGACCAATGTCTTTTAAATACCATAAACCAACTAAAAAAATATAAAACGGGAATATAAAAGCTGTTTCATGAGAGATCAGTGCTATTAAGCAAAGAATAATACTGCCAAAATAGAAATAAAACTTGCACACACCGGAAGTTTCAAACATTTTCAAAAAACAATACAAGCTCCCAAACATAGCCAAAATCTTAATTTCCAAATAAGCACTCGAAACATAATTTACAATCATGCTGTTTATAGGATGTATACAAAATAAAACTGCCGTTAAAAAAGCAAGCGAAGCATCCTTAAGTAAAAGCCGAAAAGTAATGAAAGATGTAACGCCAATAGCCCACAAAAGCATTAAATTAATCAAGTGGTAAGGAAAAGGATTTTTATTAAACAGCAAATACTCTGCCATAGGCAAGAAATGACAAATCGGGCGATAATAAACTGATGAATAAGCATCATCAATTCCCCAATGTTTCTGAATATCAGGCAAAAGAGTATGCAATAACATCTTTGGGCTCTGCGTCAACGGATTCTCAAGGAATAAATCATAATCATCAATCATAAAGGAGTTGTTCAATGCAGGAAGATAGGCAAGCAAGCAGATTCCCAAAAGAATAACGACAACATAAATCAATTTCATAGGATACAAATCTTTCATAAAATTCCCCTAAATTAAGTATACAGAGACCATATCCAACATAAGCTGCCCCCGGGCAGTTGTCTGCAATATTCGATCTTTGTAACATAATAACCGATTTTGAATAAGTGCATCTATCAACATATGCTGTTTTTCACTAAAAATTCCCCCGATCTTCTTTTCAATCTCAGAAACTATAACACCCTTGTTCATCCTCAATCCAAAAACAAGAGCTTCCCTCAACCGCTTTTCGCCTGATAAAATTTCTTGACCCTCTTGAGGGCTTTGGTTCGACTCGACATTTTTTAAGTATTGCGCAAATCGGTCAGTGTTCCAACTCCGTCGGCCATCGTGATGGCTATGAGCGCTCATCCCTAAACCGATATAATTTCCGCTTTCCCAATAATTTATATTATGTTTTGATTCAAACCCGCTGCGACTAAAATTGCTCACCTCATACTGCAACAAGCCGGATTCTTGCAAAAGCAATGTCACAAGCTGATACTGCGCAGCTTGATTTTCATTATCCTGCTCAAGAATTTTTTGAACATAGAATTTACTGTTTGGCTCGACGGTCAAAGTATAAATCGAAACATGTTCGCTGCCTAATCCCAAAAGCGTTTGCACATCTTGCTTGATCTCTTCTAATGTCTGTTTTGGGAAAGAATACATCAAGTCCACATTGATATTTTTAAATCCTGCACGGCGCAAATCATTAAACGCACTTAAAGCTTTAAAGGAGTCATGCGCACGCCCTAAAGACTTCAAATATCCATCGTTAAATGTTTGTACCCCTAAACTCACGCGGTTGACGCCTAGATCAAACAATACTTTGGATTTTTCTAAATCAAGATTCTCGGGATTTGCCTCAATCGTAATCTCGCAATCATCGACGAAAGAAAAATTTCGCCGAAGAAACGAAAACAGATCACACAATTGCGACACTGTCAAAAGGCTTGGTGTCCCACCGCCTAAATAAATTGTCCGGATCTTTTCTCCCTGATAAATAGCCGCCTCTTTGATCAAAGCCTGGACATACTCATCCATACGGTTTTCTTGTCCGATAGAAACAGCAAAAGAACAATAAAAACATTTGCGCTGACAAAACGGAATATGGAGATAAACAGACGTCATAAAAAATTTAAAAAATATTTTTTCGCGCGTAATTTAGGAATATTTTCGCAGGTGTTTATAATTATTACTAGGATAATTTCTTTCAATAAAGATTTATCAATTTTCTCGTCGATAAATAATTCATTTTGATTTTTTTATTTCTAAAAAAATCAAAAAAATTTCTTAAAATTGTTAAGAAAATTTTTGCATCTATTATGTGCTGTGTTAATATTAAACCATAAATACAAATCAACATCTTTATCTCTGAGAAAGGAGAAAACGATGGCAACAAAGAAAAAAGCAGCCAAGAAAAAGACAGCAAAGAGAAAGTAAATTTCTCAAAGCTAAGATTTACCAGTAAACCCCTCGGCGTTAAACCCGGGGGGTTTTGGTTTATGACTTTAAGGGCCTAACGCAAGACCCTAAGGAATGTCGAGCCCTACGGGCGAGGCGAAATGTTTCTTGTTCCAAAATCTCCTTACCCTTATACTAAACGCATGTCCAAGTCCAGTTCTCCTAATAGCCTTATAAAAATATTTTTTCTCCTAAGCCTTTTGTTATGCGCAGCCTTTTATGATGTTGTCTTCTTAAACAAAACATTAAAAGTCACGACGGCCAATTCGCAAGCTCTTCCTAATGGTGTTTACGGTCAAGAACACAACAAACCGCGCTTTATTCCCGCCAATGGCACCGACGCGCCGGTTTCGGAAGAGCCGATTTATGAATTTATCAAACAAAATCTCAAGCGAGGAATTTTGCCTTTATGGAATCCCCATCAGGCCTGCGGCTACTCTTTGATTGGAATGCTCGAGGTAGGGATTTTCTATCCTCTGACTTTGATTGTCTATTTGCTGCCGAATATCGTCTCGATTGACATTTTGATTTTAAGCCGCCTTTTGCTCGCCGGGCTGTTTACATTTTGGTTTATGCGCCGTATCGGCTTTAAGGATCCGCCTGCTTTTTGCAGCGCACTCGTTTTTATGTTAAGCGGACCGATGGTTTTGTTGCAATACTGGACAGCCAACGTGGATCTTCTACTTCCCCTGCTGCTTATAGCACTTAACCGCCTTATTATTAGAGAAGCTAGCCAACATTCTTTTGCGACATTAGCACTCGTCATTAGCTTAACGATTTTTGCTGGCCACCCGGAACACGTTTTCTTTGTCAATGCCTTTGGCTTAGCCTTTTTTGTTTTTCAAACTCTTTCTTTAACCCCAAAAAATAATTACAAAAAATTATTCCTCTCTTACGCAGGGGCCTATCTGTTAGGTGCCGCACTTGCCTCAATAGTCCTTTTTCCTTTTTTGCGAAATCTCGTCGGAGAATTCTGGAATGGGCATCCCTTGGGAACAGGGCTTTTAATGGAAGAACAACGCGATCGTGCTTTATCACTGGCCCTGCCGCATTTTTTCCAAAAAGAAAACCTTACCTTTAATTTTACGTTTGCCGGATGGTGGGGCGGATACTTAGGGACATTACCTTTGGCTTTGGTTTTTTTAAGTCTGTTTAACAACCACAAAAAAGGACTCAATTATTTTTTTGCAATCCTTTTACTGCTAATTCTCAGCAAAGCTTATGGCTTGCCATTTATCAACTGGATCGGACATCTGCCGATATTTGACACATGCCGGTATGCAATCCATACTCCGCCTTTAGCGGCATTTTGCGTCGCTGTCCTTAGCGGTATGGGCTTTCGTTCTATAACGAGTACGAAAAAATTATTCTTTAAAGCACTTATTTTTACTATCGGCCTTTTGATAATCGTCGGCATTCATCTTTATATTCTTCGCCATGCCCCGCATTTTCATATTTCACTTGCCGCAAGCGCCTTTGCTTTTTCTCTACTTCTTATATTCCAAATCATCCTGGCGCTTAAGGACCGACATATTTTAAAGAATAAATTTTTAAGCATTGCTCTTTTGGCCCTTGTCTTTTTGGAGTTATTCCTCTACATTCACCGAGAGCATCCTAAACGTTTTGACTCTTTTGCCAAAGTGCCTTACATCGAATTCTTAAAATCACAAAATGAACCTGCTCGCAGCTACGGCATCTTTTGGGCATTTTACCCCAATACGGCAACTGGTTTTGGCGTTGATGATTTAGGATATTTTTTAGGACTTGTCCCGACGAGATTTGTAGACTTTGTCAATGCGCTTATCATCGAAGACCATTTTCAAAAAGATTTGCGCCCGCCAGCTTTACGCGCAATGCCCATCGAAGGAAAACGACAGTATATCCTTGATTTATTAGGCGTGCGCTACATTATCGCACCGACCAGCATGCGCTTAGAAAACCTGTTTAAAATGGCTCCCGTTTACCAAAAAGAAGTTTCTATTTTTGAACGGCCAACTGCGCTGCCGCGCGCTTATATCGTACACCGCGCAATTTTCGAACCCGACAAAACAAAATCTCTAAATTTAATCGGACGTCTTAATACCGCCGGCCGACAAGGCATTATTATCAGCGATCCTGACAACGAAAATCTTTCGGTACAGCTTAACAGCACACCAATCGAAGATGCCTCAAGCGTCAAAATTATCCACGAAAACCCTAACGAGATTTTTCTAACTGCACAAATGGAACATCCCGGATTTGTTGTCCTGACGCAATCATATCACCCCGATTGGAAAGTTACGATCGACGGGAAGAATGCAAAAGTTTTTCAAACAAATTATCTTCTGCGCTCGGTCTTTGTTCCACAAGGTACGCACGAAATCAAATTTACGTTCATGCCTCTTTCGTTTTATGCAGGAAGTCTGCTTAGTTTGCTCTCTGCTTGTTTTCTTCTCTACCTTTTTGCCTTTCCCCAAAAAAAGAAACCCCCACTCGCTTTCGCAAATAGGGGTTTTTAAAAAAGACACTTTTATTTCTTGTTGCGGCTGGCCAACTTTTTCGTTTTTTCGTCGCGTTTAGTTCGCTCTTGGCCTTTACGCTTCTTCGCTTGAACAGCGGTATATTTTTCGGGAAGATGATACTTCATCCAACCTTCCGCATAAAGCCTAAGCCACTCATCGGTTGCGCGTTCGATACCGATTGAATAACCTGCTTTTTGGCTCTCAATCCACAAATGCCGGTTGATCTCCTCGATCACGCGCTTGTCTTTGAGCAAATCACGAAGTTCATCAATTTTCATAAAGTCCTCCCTAAAAGAACGTTACCCACAAATTCAAAATACGTCAGTAAGTATACCGTACTTATTTTGTAACATAAATAAAAATTATGACAATCTCCGATTGGCAACTGCCCACTGGGAAAAGAATATTCCCAATTCATACAAAATCAAAAGCGGGATCGTCAAAATAATTTGACTAATAACATCCGGCGGGGTCAAAATTGCGGCAACGATCAGAATAATCACAATCGCGTATCGTCGCTTTTCGCGCAAAAATTGCGGCGTTGCAATTCCAAGGCGCGCTAAAAATGCCAGAATAAGCGGCAATTCAAACGTGACGCCCGACGAGATTATGATAGTTCCAACAAAAGAAATATAATTATCAACCGTGATCATCGGCATCATCCAGACGCTTGAAAAACTCATTAAGAATTTAAGCGAAATCGGCAACATAACAAAATAGCCAAAGCTAATGCCTGCAAAAAAGAGCACAAACGATAAGGGTCCAAAAACATAAACATACTTTTTTTCTTCTGCTGTTAAACCCAACGAAACAAATTCCCAAACCTGATAAAGAATAACAGGCAGCGATAAAAGCAAACCGCAAATCATCGACAAAGTCATGCGCGCATTAAAAGCTTCGGCAGGAGAAGTAAAAATAATTTTTCCAATCGGAGAAACAATAAAGCCAATCACCGGATCTATAAAGTTCCAGGCTAAAACCGTCGCCAGCAGAAAAGCGCAAAACGCTTTAAGCAAGCGATCGCGAAACTCTTGCAAATGACTAAAAAATGAGGAAAAAATCTCAGATTGGGGCATTAATGCAGTAAGGGGTTTAAGTCTTTTTTTCGTCGGAATCTTTCTTTTCGTCTTCACCTTTAAGCGCTTTTTGAAATTCACGAATCGCCTTGCCCAACGAACTACCAATCTCAGGCAGACGCTTAGAGCCAAAAAGAAACAAGATCACAACCAAGATTAAAAGTATTTCTAAAAACCCTAGATTACCCATAACGATAACTCCCTTTAAAAAATATTTTTATATTAATCCGGCTTGACCTGATAATAATCACGACTAAACTCTGAGAGCTTTTTGTCGACCGAATCGACGTAAGAAACAACATCAAGCGCCGATGTCACCTTCACAGTCCCGACTCTTTTATCTGCCTCAAAAACTCCAAGACGCACTCCTTTGGTCACGCCGTTTAAAACACCCAGCGTAACCATCGCATTCCCAGACTTACGATTGATCCACAAAGAACCTTCTTTGCGGTCAGCCTCAGCTTCTCCATGAACTTTTTCGGAAGTACGAACAACTTTTTCTAAATCAAGAACCCGGCCGACCTGCTGTTGCAATTCTTCCTTTTGGCTTGTAGCCGCCTGTTTTTCGGTACTCACCAGCAGAAGTTTTTCATTTAAGTCTTTGACTTCAAATTCCTTGGCACTTTGCGCATTGACGGTCAAATACAATAAAAAAACGGCTCCTAAAAATGAAGCAAAAATAAAAGCAAGACCAGTAACAATTTGCTTCTTCCCGTCAGGGACAGCCGGCGGTTTAGACGCCAAACCAGCGGCCTTTGTCGCTACTTTCGGTGCCGGCGCCATAGGTTGCAGATTTTTTTTCCCAAAAGGAAATTTCATAGCGTTATCTTATCACAACTTTAAACTGAGGCTGATAACAAAAATACCTTTACTTTCATTTTCTTCCCAGCAAGGCAAACATCTTGGTTTTGTAAGCCTCAACACCCGGCTGATTAAACGGATTGACACCCATCAGATAACCGGTTAGAGCGACGGACTTTTCATAAAAATAAAATAATTGACCTAAAGTATACGCGTCGAATTTAGACAGAGTGATTGTCATGTTAGGAACCCCACCCTCAAAATGCGCCATCGCCGTCGCCTTATAAGCCTGCTCATTGACCCAATCTAAATTCTTTCCGGCGACACAATTAAAGTTATCCTGATTTTTTTTGTCTTTGGGAACAAGCAATTTGTGGCCAGTGTCTTTGACAACGAGAAATGTCTCAAAAAGATTTCGTTCCCCCTCTTGAATCAACTGACCCATCGAATGCAGATCGGCCGTAAAATTAACTGACGCAGGAAAAATCCCTTGGCCCTCTTTGCCTTCGCTTTCGCCAAAAAGCTGTTTCCACCACTCACCGATAAAATCCATCTCTTCATAAAAAAAAGCCTTAATTTCGATCAACTTCTTTTGCTTATACAAAAGATATCGACACCCTGCATACTGCCAAGCCATATTTTTTTCAAAGTCCGCCTGGCCAAGTTCTTTTTCGGCATCAGCGGCACCCTTTATTAGAGAAGCAACATCAATGCCGGCAATCGCCAGCGGCACTAATCCTACGGGAGCCAAAACCGAAAACCGACCGCCAATATCATCAGCAATCGGGTACGTCCGATAACCTTCATCATTGGCTATCGAACGCAATGCGCCCTTTTTTTCGTCGGTAATGCAAATAATACGTTCTTTTAACTGCCGGGCAGAATATTTGCTTTCCATAAATTTTTTAACCAACCGAAAACCCAAAGCCGGTTCAGTCGTTGTGCCCGACTTAGAAATGACTAATACCGTCACGCGTTTATTTTTCAATTTTGCAAACAGCTTTTGCAAATATCCGGCGCTCAAATTGTGCCCAGCATAATAGACAGGGAGTTTTTGATCGCGCGACAAAAAGTCTAAAGCCGCGCGAATACCTATATAAGAACCTCCAATACCAATCGAAATAATACAATCAGAATTCTTGCGAATTTTTTCACCTAACACTTTTAGCTCGGATAAAAACTTTTTGTCCGTCTGACTCGGCAAATTTAACCAACCAGTAAATTCACTTCCCTTGCCTGCACGAGAATGCAAATCCTCGTGGGCTTTTTGCAATTGAGGGACAAGCGCCTGCAAATCTTTTTTTTCAACAAAACCTTTTAAATTTGCCAAATCTAAACTGATCTTCATATCAATCCTTTCTTAGCTTTCACATTTGATCGGCTCTTCTATTGTGGCTCCACCTAAGACCACGTCCCCGTCATAAAAAACGACCGACTGACCCGGCGTCACCGATTTTTGCGGTTCATAAAAATCCAAACGAACTGAATCTTGACCTAAATACGTCAACCGCGCTTTGACAAGTTCTGCATTATAACGAATACGGGCCGCAACCTCAATTGTCGTTTGAGGAATATCCATACTGACAGGATTAAAATTGCTGGCCAACAGTCCCGCAGAATACAACATCGACAAAGGCCCGACATAAACCGTGTTCGTTTCTTTTTCAATTTTATAAACATACACCGGCACGCCTAAAGCAATCCCTAACTTATCGCGCTGTCCGATCGTATAATTGGCAATTCCCTGATGCTGCCCGACAATTTCGCCATGCTCATTTTTAAATGGCCCAGGGACAAAGACAGCGTTACCGACGCGCTGACGGATAAATTCTTTATACCCGCCGTCGGGGACAAAACAGATATCCTGACTCTCAGCTTTCTCGGCGGTGTTTAACTGATATTTTCGTGCTAATTCGCGGACTTGGGCCTTATTCAAATCGCCTAAAGGAAACAGCACTTTGGGCAATGTTTCTTTGGCCATACTATAGAGAAAATAGCTTTGGTCTTTGCGCTCGTCAACAGCTTTATAAAGTTCATACCGATTCTTTTGCGCATTAAAAACAATTTTTCCATAATGACCCGTCGCCAAAAATTCGCCCCCCATCGCCATGACTTTCTTATAAAGCGAACCGAATTTCAAATGCTGATTGCAGCGCACACACGGATTAGGCGTGCGCCCGTTTAAATATTCATTGGTAAAGTCCTCAATGATAAAATCATTGATGTCCGCCGCAAAATCCAAAACATAATGCGGGATATCCAAAATCTGCGCCGCCCGACGGGCATCTGCTATGCCGTCGACCCCGCAGCAGGAAGGCTTTTTGCTGTTGGGGTGCGTTATACTAAAGCACATCGTAACACCCACAACATCATGTCCGGCGTCTTTCATAAGGCCTGCGACGACGGAAGAATCTACCCCGCCGCTCATTGCGACAAAAACTTTTTTTCTAATGTTTGCTTCATGCATTTCTTGCTAACTCCAAGCACTAAAGACTATCCTAGATTTTACGTTCCTCCCCCTCGATGGGGGAGGTTAGGTGGGGGAGAATATCGATTGACGACACCCTCCCCTTCCCCTCCCATCAAGGGAGGGGAATAATTTCTAACTTTTCAATTGCCCAATAGGTCACTTGCAAAAGATAATCCAATTCCCTCTTGGAAATCGACAAAGGCGGCATCAGCACAATCACATTGCCCAAAGGCCTCAGAATAACGCCGCGTTCTCTTAGCCTTTGACAAACCTTGATCCCAATCTTTTCTTCCCATCCAAAAGGCTCTTTGGTTTCCTTGTCTTTAACTAATTCAATACCGACCATAAAACCTTTTTGTCGAATGCTTCCGACAAAAGGTAATTTTTCAAATGACTTTAATTTTTCCGTTAAAGTTTGGATCTTAGGCTGAAGTTTCGCTAATGTGTGTTCGACGGAAAACACTTCCAAGTTGGCCAAAGCCGCCGCGCAGGCCAAAGGGTTTCCCGTATACGTGTGCCCATGAAAAAACGTTTTTTGTTCCGTGTAATCAAAAACAAAACCGTCAAAAACTTTTTTTGTCGTCAACGTCGCCGCCAGAGGCAAATACCCGCCGGTTAAACCCTTGGCTAAACACAAAAAGTCCGGCGTGACATTTTCATGCTCGCAAGCAAACATTTTTCCCGTACGGCCAAAACCGGTTGCCACCTCATCGGCGATTAAAAAGACATCGTGCTTTTCACATAATTCTTTCATACGTTTTAAAATGCCCTGCGGCCAAACAATCATTCCTCTTGCCCCTTGAACTAACGGTTCAACGACTAAAGCGGCAATTTCAGCAGACGTCGATACAAAAAGTTCTTCAAGCTGATTTAATACTCGTTCAAAATCCGTATTTCGATACCCATCCGGGAAGTCCAATTGCACCGTCGGGAAAGTCAAATCTTTATAAATTTTATGGAATAAATCCATCCCGCCAATACTTACACTTCCCAAAGTATCCCCGTGATACGAATGCGCCAAATGAACAATTTTTAACTTTTGCCCCCGTCCGGTGTTTTGCCAATATTGGTAAGCCATTTTGATCGCCACCTCAACCGCCGTCGAGCCGTTGTCGGAATAAAAAACTTTCTCAAGTCCCTTGGGTGCAACTGAAACCAACTTTTTTGCCAGTTTAATAGCCGGCGTATTGGACAACCCCAAAAGCGTCGAGTGCTCCAAACGCGTCAACTGCTCTTTAATCGCCGCGTTGATCAAAGGATGATTGTGCCCATGGATATTGACCCACAAACTTGACACGCCGTCTAAATAACTGTGTCCTTCGGTGTCAATCAAATGACAGCCTTCTGCACGGTCGATAATAAGCGGCTTATCGTCGAGCCAATCTTTCATCTGGGTAAACGGGTGCCAGACAAAATTTTTGTCATCCAAAACAAGCTGGGGTGTTTTGCTTGTCCGATCAGATGTCAAAAACGGCTTAAGGTCAATTTTTTCCTTGCAGGCGTTTAAAATTTTTTCTTCCGAAATATTTTCCATAAAAGGAATAATGCCGAGACCCGCAACAGAGCTTAACTCTTTGATGGCAGAAGGATTTGTTTTTTCAGGAACACCGAGGGCACCTTCGCTGACTTGGGAAAAAATGACACCGCAAACTTTGATTCCCATATCTTTGGCTTTGCTGATCGTTAAGAGAGTATGATTAATTGTTCCCAACCCTAAGCGACTGACGATCACAATTTCCAGATCAAGTTCCTTGACCAAATCCACCATCAAATAATTTTCGCGGATAGGGACCATCAAGCCACCGGCTCCTTCGACGAGCAAAACATCATGCCGACGACGAAGTTTTTGAAATGTCGAAATAATTTTATCCTTGTGCACCTGAATTTTTTCACGGGCAAAAGCAATGTGCGGCGAAAACGGTTCTTTGGCACAATACGGATTAATTTCGTCAAGCAGATCGTCAACTTGCAAAAACTCCTTTAAAGATTTTGCATCGTCCCCGGCGCATTGCACAGGCTTCATCACGCCTACGTCTAATCCCTGCTTTTTTAAAAGCGTTGCCAGCACTTTGATGGCTGTTGTTTTTCCAACGCCGGTATCGGTCGCTGAAATAAAAAACGCACGGCCGCGCTTTTCTGTTCTGCGGTTATGGCTTCTGTGGCGTCGGGTGCGCTGACGGCCTGGTAGAGAAGAAACTTTTACGTCCTTATCGGGCGTCTTTTGGGCAACTTGCTCGTCGATATCATCAAAAAAATCGAGCGGACTTATGACATCATTATCTTTATTGTTCATTTTTTTCCTTTCATCCAAATGACTTCAAAACTAGCCGTCAGACCAGTGCCGGCCTTGAAATATTTTTGATAATATTCTTCGGCCTTTAAAAAAATCTCAGGCCCCAAATACATGCGAGGATTTAGCCTATTAGCCCCAATCGCCTTTAACCACAAAAGCAAACTGCGAAGATTTTCAAAACTCATTGTGCTTATTTGCGAATGGCATTCAATGTCCCCGAATCCTGCGTCCAAAAAAGCTTTTTTGACGGAATTTTCGTCCGCTAATCGGACAAATTTTTCCTTATTCGCCCGAAAACCTGAAATACTTTCAAGTGACTCAAAAAGCTCATGAAGCGTTTCGCGCCCAAAAAGCGCAGCATAAAATCTGCCGCTCTTTTTTAAAACCCGATTAGCCTGTTTAAATGCCGTCGGTAAATCACGCATCCACTGATAAGCCGCATTTGAAATGACCGCATCGAAACTTTCGCACACAAAGGGCAAAGCCTGTGCATCAGCAACAATCCCCTTAAAAGTCTTGTAAGTTTCCATTGCTCTAAAGACCATCCCGCTGGCAAAGTCAATCCCAACGATTTTGGCATCCGGACAAACACCCGACAAGCGATCAGTTAGCTGTCCTGTTGCCATGCCGACATCCAAAACGCAGCCGCGAAAACTAGACGAAAAATTATTTTGGATCAGTCTGCAACCAATCTTATACTGCAAACTGGATAAATTTTCATACCGTTTGGCCGAGTCCGAAAAAGCCCGACGGACAGAATAATTTTCTGTTTTTAAAATCATGTTCTTTGGCTCTCTAAAAAACCTGCAACCGCACCGTTAAACTCATGTGGGCGGCTGATAAACGGAAAATGTCCACATGCGTTAAACCAGACAAAATGTGCCGTCGGAATCTTTTCCTGCAAGCTCTCATAAAAACTTCTTTGGCAAATGTAATCTTCGCTGCCGTTGATAAAAAGAATCGGCCGCTGTTGTGCATAAAAAATGCTTCGCAAATCTTCCTTTTCCAAAATCACTAAAAGTGCCAAAAGCGCTTCTTTGCGCGGCAAAAAGTCCGTTTTTCGAAACGTTTGCACCCACTTAAAACGCCGCGTCGCGCGCTCCGAGGGCGTAAACAATGACCTAAAAAAAACATTAACCATCGACGGATAATCACTCTTTAGCTGTTGGGCAAGTTTGGCAATCCGCTCTGGTGGTAAACCAAAAGGATAATCCTCGCAAGTGCAAAACTTTGGCTGAGAGCCGGCAAAAACAAAAAATTTTATACGCTCCTGATTTAACTCAAAAATTTTTAAGGCCACCAAGCCGCCAAAAGAGCTGGCCACAATCCCAATCTGCTGACAGCCTAAGTGCTGCAACAAAAATTCGATGTCCTCTCCCATATCCGTCAAACTGATATTTTGCCAATCGCTTTGCCCATGCCCTGGAAGATCGACGGCAATAATCCGATAATTATCAGAAAAATATTTGATCTGCTGGCGCCAAATGCGGCTGTTAACGCCAAAGCCGTGCAAAAAAAGCAGCGTCTCTCCTTCTCCGACAAGCTGATAGTGCCAATTTAAACCACGGGGCGTTTTTAGATAAGGCATAATTTCTTTCCTATTATTTCAAAATGCTTTACGAGGCTTTCTAAATCTTTGCGCGTATGCGTGGCCATGAGCGTTAAACGCAAGCGTGCGGTATTAGCCGGCACCGTCGGAGGCCGAATCGCCGCGACAAAAATACCCGCCTCAAAAAGCCTTTTTGAAAACTCAACACACAACGCGGCATCTTTAACGACAATTGGCACAATCGGCGTTTGGCTTTTAAATGTATCAAATCCCAATTTTTTCAGACTTTCCAAAACAAAATACGTGTTGTCCCACAATTTTTCCCGCCGGGCCGGATCATTCTCAATAATTTCAACGGCTTTTAAAGAAGCCGCCGCAACAACAGGCGGCAACCCGGTTGTATAAATAAAACTGCGTGCCTTGTTGATCAAAAAATCGATTAATGCCCCGCTAGCGCAACAATAAGCACCAAAACTCCCTGCCGCCTTTGAAAATGTCCCCATCTGAATATCGATTTGTCCCTCAAGTCCAAAATGCTCGACAGCGCCGCGGCCATCTTTACCCAAAACACCAAAGCCGTGGGCCTCATCGACCATAACAGAAGCTGCATATTTTTTTGCCAACGCAACAATCTTAGGCAAGGGCGCCAAATCCCCATCCATACTAAAGACACTATCGGTGACGATTAATTTCTTTCTCGTCGGAGAAACAGCTTTAAGCATCGCCTCAAGCGACTCTGTGTCTACATGGTTATAACGTTTATACTCGGCACCGCTTAGCAAAATCCCGTCAAGAATAGAAGCATGATTGAGTTTGTCGCTAAAAATAATATCCTCACGGCCAAAAAGCGACGAAATAATCCCAATATTGGCGGTATAACCGCTATTAAAAAGCAGGCAACGCTCTGTCTTTTTAAACTGCGCCATTTTATTTTCGAGAGCTGTGTGGCTTAAAAAATTTCCGCAAACCAAACGCGAAGCGCCCGCACCAAATCCTTGTTGCTGTATACTTTGGATAACAGACTCTTTTATTCTCGAGTCATCAGCCAATCCTAAATAATTGTTTGAACAAAAATTTAAGACTCTCTTTCCATCAACAATAATTTCGCGGCCTTGACTGCCCTCTAGCGTGCGCATCTTTCTCAAAAGGCCTTTGTCGGCAATCTGTAAAAGTGTATTTTTTAAAAAAGCTTCAACCATAACGTTTAATTCAGCACAAATCAAGTGCGTCCCCTGAATTTTTTTTAACAACTTCTCCATTATCTTTGCGCAAAAGCAAACTGCCGTCGGACGCTAAATCAAAAGCTAAACCCACAACTTCTGCTGCAGGCTCAACAAATTTCACTTTTTTCCCCAGCGTCCATGACAACTCTTTCCACATTTTACGGACAGGTGCAAAACCTTCTGTTTCAAAAATATTGACCCACTTTTCAAATGAGCGTAAAACTTCCTGCAAAACAAGAACACGTGAAAATTCTTTTTTAGTTTCAATTTTTAAAGACGTTGAATTCGCCGGCAATTCTACTTCTATGCTGTTGACATTGATTCCAAACCCAACGACAACAAAACGCACGCGGTCCATCTCCGCATTTAACTCCGTTAATATACCGCACATCTTCTTGCCGTCGACAAGAATGTCATTTGGCCATTTGATCAGAATGTTTAAGCCCGATACACTGCGCAAGGCTGTTGTGATTGCGACTGCAGAAACCAAAGTCAATTGAGCGACTTGACTTAAAGGCGTTGTTGGACGAAGTAACAGCGAGGCATAAATTCCTTTCCCCGGCACAGAAACCCACTCTCTGCCTAATCGTCCACGGCCTTTGCTTTGGGTCTCGGCGCAGACAACTGTTCCATCGCTGGCTCCAGAAATACCCAAACGCACTGCCTCGTCCATTGTTGAGAGAAGGGTTTCTTTATAAACAATCTTTGTCCCGATTGTCTTTGTCCCCAAATTAAATTTAATTTCCCAAGGCAATAATTTATCAGGAGACGTAAGGATGCGGTATCCTCTTCTGGGAACAGCATCAATCTGATAGCCTTGTCGACGAAAATCTTCAATATGTTTCCAAATTCCGGCACGGCTGATATTGAGGTTGCGACTAATTTCCTCGCCGGAGAGGTAATCTTTACTATTTCTCAATGAATGAATGATACGCTCTTGCATAAATATCCTTTTTAATATTGACTGGCAGCATTAGACTTCTTTACTCGAACAGTGCTCACTCACATCGCTTACTCTAAATTTAAAAGGCAATCAAGTAAGCGCCGTGGCTGCAAAACTCGCCAGAAGTCTAATATTACCAGTCAATTCTCAGTGTCTTATTTGCTTAATATTTTTTTGCAATTGTTCCAGCAAATATTCAACCTGCACCTCTGTCGTCGTACGACCCAATGAAATCCGCAAAGCGCCAAGAGCCAAATCATCGGACAAACCAATCGCTTGCAAAACATGCGATGGTTTAAAAATCCCCGCCTTGCACGCCGAACCCATCGACGCGGCAATACCGCTTTGATCTAAACTGACCAATAAATCAGCTGCTTTTATTTTCTCAAAACAAAAATGCACATTGTTTGGCAAACGCTCTGTCG
>CAYNSM010000029.1:0-19223 GCA_964400065.1 uncultured Planctomycetales bacterium | reverse complement strand
TTTATGCGTTGGAATGTTTAGAGTATAACATATTATTCTCCCCTGTCAAGCTGACGCCACGCACGCAACTAAACCATGCAGTAGGTCTCTAAATGAATGAGAATAAACAATTTACACTTAAACTTCGGAAGGGACTTCTTCAACAGCAAGTGGTTTTTCTTGATCCTTAAATTTAACTGAAACAAGTTTTGAAACACCTGTTTCCTGCATTGTGATTCCGTAAAGAACATCCGCGCAAGCCATAGTTTTTTTATTGTGCGTAATTACAATAAATTGGGCAATTTTGGCAAAATCCTTAAGCAAATAGCCGAAACGACCAACATTAGATTCGTCAAGAGCGGCATCAATTTCGTCGAGCACGCAAAACGGACTTGGGTTAACTTTAAAAACGCCAAAAATAAGGGCAATAGCGGTCAAAGATTTTTCTCCACCGGAGAGCAAAGAAATATTTTGCAGCTTTTTGCCGGGAGGACGGGCGATAATTTCAATACCGGACTCCAAAACATTTTCCGGATCCAACAGTACCAATTGCGCCTCACCACCACCAAAAAGCATTCGATAATAAATACGAAACTCTTCGCTAACCTTGGTAAAAGTATCCATAAACATCTGGCGGGTCTGACGGTTGATCTTGGTAATTGTCTGATGCAGCGAATCCTTGGCGGTCAAAAGATCGCTTTGCTGTTTAGTTAAAAATTCAAACCGCTCTTTAAGCTGATCGAATTCTTCAATCGCGACGAGATTCACAGACCCAAACGAATCGCAGCGTTTACGCAAGCGTTCGATTTCACCACTTAACTCGTTTATATCAGCGGGGGCACTGCCAGACGGCTCGCCTTGCGCTACTGGCGCAGGGACGACAACTTCCATAACATAATGATCCACATCAATTTTATATGACTGCATGAGCCGGTCACGAATCGCTTTTTCTTGAAAAGCGATTTCCTGCTCCTGCATTTGCTCTTTATGCAATGTGTTTTTGATAGCATCAATCTGCTGATTATAAGAGTTAATATTCGCACGTGCGCTGTTTAAACGCGCGGCAACCTCTTCTTTTTGCCGGGAATATCCCGACAAGACACCGGTTAAAGAATTTTTCTCCTGCTTGAGCAGCTCAATCTTTTCCTGCAAAATGATAATCTCACGGGTATATTGCTCTTTTTTGCCGTCGAGCTCGTAAGCTTCGCTGACAAAACGCTCTAACTGGGCTACAGCCCCAGCAAGAGTTTCCTTAAGCATGCTTACCTTTTCAAAATGGCCGCTCTTGGTAGCTTGCAAAGAAGCGATTTCTGCCTCGGCCTGAGCAATAAGTAGCGCAATCGCTTCGCGCTCTTTTGCTTTACCGGCAATCGCATCTTGATTTTCACGGATCTTAATCTGGCTTACCGCAAGATCTTCATTAAGCGCCGTCAACTGACCGGTCAAATCATCCTCGGATGTTTTCAAATTCACCAAAGCTGCCGTTACTTCTTCAAATTCTGACTGGACGATAGCCAGCTCTTGGCTTAGTTTTTGTACCTCGCTGCTGACATCGTTTTTTTGTGACTGAAAAATAGAAAAACTTTTTTCCTGTTCCTGAATTTCAAAATGATTTTTTTTGACGATAATTTCTTGCTCAGCAAGCCTTGCTAAAACTTCGCCTTTTCTATTTATCTGTTCATCAATTTGCCGCCCAAGCTCGTCGATATGCACCGAAATCTGCTGCGGATCTAATTCAATAAATTTGGCTTCGCAAATGACCTCATACAAAGGCCGCCCGTCGGCTGCCAAACTGCCGCCTAAAATCTGCGCCCGAGCTGGATCCATTTCCAAAACTTCCTTAACCTTGCCGATTAACCCGCTGTGATGCTCCATCGGCTTAGACGTCGTAATGATACGGCCTTCAATAATCGGGTCAGGAATGTCCTGATACTGGACAGAGAGCTTTTCAATAAATTCTTTTTGCGACTTAAGAAATAGCCTCTTTTTTTCAAGCTCGTCAATATGCTGATCCAAAGCTTTGAGATCGCCTTGAATTTGTTCTAAGACTTGTTGATTATTGGCAAGCTGGGCATTTAATTCTTCGAGGTGCGCAGAAGAAAAAACAAGCTGCTGAGAAATCGACTGTAACTTCAAATCAATTTGCTGCTTTTCGCCAAACACTTTTGTATTTTCAAATTCCAACCGGCGTTTGCGCGCCAAAGCGCCTTGGACTTCTTTCATCACGTCGGTCAGTTGATTTTTAATGTGGACCTGGCTGGATGTTATGGCAAGGATTTTTTCTTCTTCAACTTTAACAATCGCCTGCGAGACGGACACGTCTTGCGCCAAAGAGGACAATTCTGCCCGACGCGCTTCACAAATCTGCTGATTTTTTTCGACAACCTCATCTAACGTTGCCAAAACTGCGGCTGCTTCAGAAATTTTTTCTTCTTGCAGACGAGCACGCTCTTTTAAAGCAACTTTGTTCTCTTCTAAACGTTTGGCCGTCTCGTCAATATTGGTCAATCGTTCTTCATTAAAACCAATTTGGCGATTGCTGATATCAATTTGTCCGTCGAGCTTGATGGCATCGGCATTAACCTGATTGATATTATCTTCCAACTCCTCAAGAAGACCGCTTTGACCTTCAAGCAAATCGTTAAACTGTGCAACTTCCTGGCTTAAAGCAACCTCTTTGTTTTTAAACTCCTCAAGTCGAGAAAGAATCTCCTGACGCTGCTGTGCGGCCATATTTAATTGAACACGCGCCAACTGGACTTCTAAATCTTTAAGACGGACATATTCTTCTTTATATTTGCGGGCTTTGTTGGCTTGACGTTCCAATGAAGAAATCTGGCGTTTAACCTCGACGACAATATCATTAATACGCAAAAGGTTTTGGTCGGTGTCCGCGAGTTTACCTAACGCTTCTTTGCGTTTGGCTTTATATTTGGTAATCCCGGACGCTTCGTCTAAAATCGAGCGGCGCTCCTCCGGGCGGGCGCTGACAACCAAATCGACCTTGCCCTGTTGTACAAGCGAATACGCCTCGGCGCCAATCCCGGTCCCCATAAAAAGCTCATTAATATCCTTGAGCCGAACGGGTGTTCGGTTCATCAGATATTCGCTTTCGCCGGAACGAAACAGCCGACGGGTGACAGTGACTTCATTATAATCAATCGGCAAAACGCGCGCTTCATTAGAAAACGTGACGCTGACCTCCGCAAAACCAAGCCCATGCTTTTTGTCGGTGCCGCTAAAGATCACATCTTCCATCGCCGAACCGCGCAATTCCTTGACACTTTGCTCGCCTAAAACCCAGCGGATCGCATCAAAAACATTGCTCTTCCCACACCCATTGGGCCCGACGACAGCAGTAATGCCAGGCTCAAAATTAAGCGTGGTTTTGTCAGCAAAAGACTTAAAACCAAAAATTTCTAATCGTTTAAAATACACAAAGCCTCTTTGGAAATTGACTAAAGTTTTTTATTTTTAACAAGGATTGCCGTAACAATTTCTACGGTAGCCGCAAGATCGGTAAATTTTGAAAGCATCTCCTCGGGGATCACGATGCGGTATTTTTTCTCGATGCCGGCGAGAATCTCTAAAGCCATCATCGAGTCCATGCCTAAATCTTTAACAAATTTTGCAGAAAGGTCAAGTTCCTCAGGCTCCGTTTCAAGAATTTCAGCAACCAATGCGCGCATGTCTTTTTCGACGTTGATCCCTTTGGATTCTGGCATTTTCACCTCTCTATCGCAATTTTTATGATCAGAACGAAGAATACAAAGTTACTTTAATTAAGCCCCTTGTGTTTGTCAATTGGATTTTTAATATTTCCCAAAAGAAAGCGCTTTTAAGAATTTTCCTCTTCTGCATTGCTAAATCGGCATTTATCCCATATATTTGATACAAGATATAAGTAGCTCTGTTACCTTTTAAAAAGCTTCACATATAAAAGGTAGATCATGAAAAAAACGCTCTTCTTATTTTTTGTTTTCTTTTTCGCGCTGGCTACACAAAGCCAAGCTGAAAACTTTAATTTCACATCCTACTACCCAGCTCCCACAGGAAATTACGAAAGCATTCATTTAACCCCGCAATCAGCACTCACTACAAGCAATTGTCCTCTGGGAACAATTTATGCCAACGCAGATGACAACAGTCTTCCTTACTATTGCGGACCGACCGTTGGGTTGCCAGCATTCGCGCCCATTGCCGGACCGTGGACTTTAAGCGCAAACGATCTTTATTTAACGGACACCTCAACTCCCGAGAACAAAAAAATCGGCATTGGAACAATCACGCCCATTTTCAAATTAACGTTAGAAAACGACGGCGGGATTTTGGCCGATGGTTTAGCGTCGACGTCATCTGATCTTCCTGTTGCCGTTTCTGGCGCCGGAACGCGGCTGATATGGTATCCCAAAAAAGGCGCTTTTCGCGCCGGTGGTGTTGACGCGGATCAATGGGATGATGCAAATATCGGGATAAGCTCAATGGCTATGGGTTCAGGAAATACGGCTCAAACGGAAGGTTCCAGCGTTTGGGGCGGACAAAATAATACTGCCCTAGACGATGAAGTGGCTCCTTCCTGCGTTTCGGGTTTTGAGATAATTGCTGGAGGGAAAAATAACAACGCCTCTCGGGGATCGCAAATCTTGGGAGGATCAGGCAATAGTGCCGGCTGTAACTCAAAAGTTTCCGGAAAAAATAATAGTAGTCTTGCATATTCTACTATTGGCGGCGGAGAAGGCAATACTGCGAGTACTGGATCTGGATATACTACAATTTCTGGCGGAGCTTTTAATAACATTAACAACACAAGCTCAACCATTTCGGGAGGGAGAGATAATATTATCTTAGCAGAGGAGAGCACAATTGCCGGAGGACATGGAAACGTAATCGACGAGGGCTGTTCCTACAGCACCATTGCTGGCGGATATAGCAATAGCGGTTACAATGTTTATAGCGTTGTCAGCGGCGGAAAATCCAATACGGCATCCGGTGCTTATTCAACGGTTTCCGGCGGTGACACCAATACCGCAGACACCCAATACAGCAGTATATCCGGCGGAAACAATAATATCGCTAACTGCTCAGGCGGCTACTGCACAATAGGCGCGGGCGCTTCAAATACAGCCAGCGGTGACTCATCAACAGTTATTGGCGGAAATTTAAATACCGCAAGCGGCGATCATTCTATGGTTCCCGGGGGCGCAAACAATATCGCCGACGGTGCTTACTCGCTGGCCGCTGGAAGAAATATGAATATTTCAGGCAATCATTCGTTTCTTTGGGGTTATTCTGCCAGCGTAATTGGCGCAATAACGGCGACAGACGCGATGATCATTTATTCCGGCTCTATGGGCATACGGGACACTTCCCCTGCCGCTTTACTCGAAATCAACGGCAATAGTTCTGCCGACGATTATCTGAATTTGACCAGTACATCAGCGGCGATTGCTGGAAATATTTTGACAATCAAAAATAATGGTTTCGTCGGTGTCAATCAAAGCAATCCACTTTATCCGTTGCATTTTGGCAACGGCGCTTATGTATCGGCTGCAGGAAACTTTGTCAATGCCTCTAGCCGTGAGTATAAAGAAAATATTATCTCTCTTCAATCTTCCGATGCGCTGGCCGCGTTTTCAAAACTTGTACCGGTGCAATACAACTACAAGAATGAGCCAGCCCATCGTTACGTAGGTTTTATCGCCGAGGATGTACCGAATCTCGTTTCTACCCAAGGACGCCAAGGCGTATCTTCCATGGACATTGCCGCGCTGCTAACAAAGGTCGTCGCACATCAACAAGACATTCTTAAAGAACAAAAAGATGAAACAGATAAATTGCTAAAAGAATTTGAAGAATTAAAGAATAAAGTGCAAATTAAAAATCGCTCCACAGCACGGTTAAAAAGTTTATGAAAAAACTCATTGTTTTCATCGTCTTTAGCCTTTCCCTAATTCTTCCGACGAGTTTGCAAGCCTCGGAGATGACGATGACGCTCTATTATCCGTCTTTATCCGGCGAGTATAATCAATTTCGACTTATCCCACGCACGGCAGATTTGACAAATCCCTGCACCATTGGGACTCTCTATGTCAACTCAAGCAATCTACTTGAATATTGCCACGATAATAGCGGCATCGGCGCATGGGGATCAATAAGTGATACTTGGACACAAAATGGAGACGATGTTTACCTTGATGATATAACTCTCAAAGTTGGTATCGGGACCAAAACACCGGAATTCAAATTAAGTCTTAGCGGTGACGCAGGTATTATAGCCAGCGGAACTTTTGGCAGCGGAATCGTTTTGCCGGATGGAATTAGTGCAGGTAGTCGTTTAATCTGGTATCCACGTAAAGCCGCTTTTCGCGCCGGTTATGTCAGCGGCGCCCAATGGGATGATGCGAATATCGAAGACTATTCCGTCGCACTTGGAAAAGATTCAACAGCTAGCGGCGCTTATTCAGTCGTTGGCGGAGGCGATACCAACACAGCCAGCGGTCAATATTCTAATATCATCGGCGGACAAACCAATACGGCCAGCGGTGATTACTCTGCAATCACTGGCGGAACAAACAATACCGCCCAAGGCCAATATACAACAATTACCGGCGGCCGAAGCAACAGCTCAATTGCAGATTACGGGTCTATCCTAGGAGGACAAAACAATTCAATAGTAACGCCGGCCGCTCAATACGCAACCGTTAGCGGCGGTGTATCAAATAGTGTTTCAACCCCATACTCTAATATTAACGGTGGAAACCTAAATACGATCAATCAACTTCCCGGTGGAGGAACAAGCGGTTATGCTGTCATCGGCGGCGGAAAAAACAATCAAGCGCGCGATGACTATGCCGTTGTTTCAGGAGGAGAAAACAATCGTGTCACAGGTCAATATGCAAGCATTGGTGGAGGAAACGGCGGCGATATCAGCGCCCAACCTGCCCCTGGAGTTTTTGTCCCGATGGTAGGAAATTATTCACGCGTTTCCGGAGGCCAAAGCAATAGTCCCCAAGGAGCTTACTCAACTATCTCGGGAGGGAAAAATAATTCTGGCATGGGAAATTATATCACCATCGGTGGCGGACTTCAGAATCAGGCCAACGGCGATTATTCTGTTGTTGGCGCAGGAGAAAGAAATATTGCGGGTTTTAATTCTGTTGTCATGGGAGGAACAGATGTTTGGGCATCTGGCGATTATTCATTTTCAGCCGGTAAAAATATGGCCGCCGAGGGTACTTCAAATCGTACATTTGTCTGGGGTTACTCGGATACACCTGTTCAAGTTGTAACCCCGGATGCTTTTATCATCGCTCCCGGAACAATTGGCGGCCAACCGTGGAACCCTAAAATCGGAATTCGAGATACATCCCCCTTCAGTGTTCTGGAAATCAATGCTAATGGCACAACTGACGATTACATTAACATAAAAAGAAACGCCTCCGGCGATGTTTTTATCGTAAAAAATAATGGGTATATTGGTGTAAATAAAGCGACCCCAACCGTGGCAACACATGCCATGCAATTCGGCAATGCCAATAACGCGTATCTTGACGCCGGCGGAGTTTGGACCAACGGCTCTTCACGAAAGTTTAAGGAAAACATTGCCCCGCTTACCTCACAAACAGCAGAAGATACTTTTGAAAAACTCAATCCTGTGACGTTTAACTATAAAGCCAGCCGACAAACGACGGCCGGTTTTATTGCCGAGGATGTGCCCGAAATTGTCGCACTCAAAGATCGTCAAGCACTAAGCGCTATGGATATTATTGCAGTCTTGACAAAAGTTTCGCAGGACCAAGAACAAGCCATCAAAGCACAAAAAGAAAAAATTGAAAAAATCAAAAATGAAATTAAAAAACTCAAAAAAATGCAATGAACAAACTTAAATTAACAATCGCCGCGTTGCTCACAATCACCTTGTTGGCTTGCCCACAAACAAGCTTTGCCGGCAATATTCAGTTGGTAACGTACTATCCCGCGCCGCAAGGCGCTTTTGACCGGCTAACTCTTCTGCCACAAACGAGCCTTCCGACACCATGTACGATTGGAACACTGACAACCGATCAAACCAGCGGAAAAATCTTTTATTGCCATGATATTCTCGGCGTTGGTACATGGGGACCTTTAAGCAATGTATGGACAACAACCGGAAATTACGCTTATCCGACAGACACAGACAGCAAACCGCTCATTTTTGCCGGCATCGGAACATCTGTACCCAATTTTAAATTGACACTCGATAATGACGGTGGAATTTTGGCAATAGGGACGTTCGCTGGAGGAGTCGTAACATCCAACCCTGTCAATGCAGTAATTCCACCCATCGCCCGTTTTATCTGGTATCCGCGTAAAGCGGCTTTTCGGGCAGTTTGGGATCGTTCAAATTTAACGGATGACACAAACCTTGGAAATTATTCAACTGCTTTTGGCGACCACCCGCTAGCCTCAGCTACAGCATCAGTCACCAGCGGTATTACTAATAGCACAACGGCCAATTACGGCACTATCGCCGGCGGGAAAAATAATAGCGTAACCGGAAATTATTCAACGATTACCGGTGGCGAATCAAACTTAGCGCCGGGTCAGTATTCTATTGTTTCAGGATCAAATAATCAAGCTAATGGAGATTACAACACAATCGGCGGCGGATTCAATAATACTTCCTCAGGCATTGGCGCAACCATTAACGGTGGAGTATCCAACACAATCACAAGCACTTATTCGGTTATTTCCGGCGGATCGACTAATTCAATACAGGGAGCAAATTATGCCGCTATCGGTGGAGGATATGATAACGCCGTCACTGGCAATTACGCTCTCATAGGCGGAGGAAGCGGAAATATCGCACCCGGGATATATAGCTTTATCGGCGGCGGGAATACAAATACAGCTAACGGAACTTATTCAGTCATTGGCGGCGGCGACTCTAATCTAGTTGGTGGTAACTGGGCTGTTGTTTGCGGTGGCCAAACTAATATAGCTTCAGGTAATTACGCAACCGTCACAGGCGGATTAAATAATAATGCTGGCGGAACATCATCTTTTATTGCCGGCGGCTCAAATAATACAGCATCCGGAAATTATTCGGTAATCGCCGGCGGAGACCATAACAGCGTAGCTGGTGATTATTCTTGGGTAGGCGGACGTTATATGAATCTTTCTGCTGCGGCCGACCGAACTTTTGTTTGGGGCTATTCAGATACTACAGTTAATATAACTGCCGCTGATGCTTTTATCTTAGCTCCCGGAGCAAACGGTGGAAGTCCTGTTAATCCACGACTTAGTATCGGGGAAACAAATCCCAGCGCAATTTTAAGCATTGCCTTACCCGCAGCAAGTCTGAGTGATTTTTTGGCGATAACATCAACAAATGCTGCAACTGCCGGCAATATTTTTATTGTCAAAAATAACGGCTATGTCGGCATAGCCAAATATAATCCAGGCTACCCATTACAAATCGGAACCGGAGTAACCAACGGTAACGGCGCGTATTTGACCGTCGGTGGTGTTTGGACAAACACATCCAGCCGAAAGTTCAAAGACAACATTAAGCTACTTGGTACACAAAAAGCGCTCAAGGCTTTTCAAAAACTAGATCCTGTAACGTACAATTATAAAGTTGATAAAACCGCGCATCACGTTGGGTTTATTGCTGAAGATGTACCGGATTTAGTAGCTGAAGAAGGTCGCAAAGGCCTAAACGCTATGCCGGTGACCGCAGTTTTGACCGCAGTTCTTAAAGATCAAAAGAAAACGATTGCAAAGCAAGACGAAATTTTAAACACACTCGAAAATGATGTGCAGAGTTTAAAAGCAGAGTTGCTTAATTATTAATTGAGATTAAATTTTAACATCCGCGCTATAATCGACATTTTTTAAACCAAAACCAAACAGTTTTAAAAAGTCTTTGTGATACCCTGAGACATCCGCGATTTGTTTGACATTTTCACTTGTCACGCCGACCCAAGCGGCCGCAACTTCCCGCTGAACATCTTCGCGCATTTCCCAGTCATCGACACGGATGCGGCCTTCGCTGTCGACTGGCACAGGCTTATCTGTATATAATCTTTGATTAAATAGCCGCACCATCTGGTGAATACATTCCTCATGTAATCCTTTTTGAATGAGCACTTTCATCAAAATCGTAAAATAAAGCGGAATAAATGGAATCGCGGAACTGGATTGTGTCACAAGCGCCTTGTTAACCGAAACAAACGCCCGTCCTTGCTTTTTCTTTAAACGCTCGTCGAGTTTTTTGGCGGTTGCCTCCAAATGGTCTTTGGCTGCTCCAATCGTCCCGCTGCGATAAACCGCATGCGTCACCGCTGGGCCAACATAAGAATACGCAACGGTTATCGCATGAGGTGAAAGCAACCCTTCTTTTTCTAAAGCATCCATCCAAAGCTCCCAGTCCTCCCCACCCATGACTGCCACAGTGTGAGCAACTTCGTCAGCGGTTGCCGATGGCAATGTTACTTCAATGATCTTATCTGTTTCAAAATCAATCGATTTATTAGTATACGGCGCACCAACTGGCTTGAGCGTTGATTTGTATAAAATGCCTGTCTTAGGATCCGTCCGGCGCGGCGAGGCCAAACTATAAACGACAAGGTCAATGGGCCCCATATTTTTCTTGATGGTTGCTATGGTCTGAAGCTTTATTTCATCCGAAAAAGCATCGCCGTTAATGTTTTCTGAAAAGAGCCCTGCAGCTTTCGCCTCACGGTCAAATGCCAACGAGTTATACCAGCCGGCTGTTGCCGTACGTTTATCATTTTCGCTTTCCTTTTCAAAAAATACGCCGACCGTTTTGGCGCCACAACCAAAAGCCGCCACAATCCTCGACGCTAAACCATATCCATTGGAAGCTCCGATCACTAAAACATTTTTAGGGCCTCCGGCAATCTTAGTCTGCGATTGAACATACTCAATCTGTTCACGAACATTAGCCGCGCATCCGGCCGGATGGGCTGTGGTACAAATAAAACCACGAATTTTTGGGGCAACGATCATAATACTTTTCTCCTCGTGCTTACTGCACAGCTGATTTTTTGGCGACAATCACAATGCCGGATGTCGTCACATCAAAACGTTTGCGGTCCAAATCCAAATCATAACCAATCGATGCATGCGCAGGGATGACAACTTCCTTATCAATAATCGCATTCTGAATTTTGGCGTGTTCGCCTATGACAACATCGCCCATCACAACCGAATTTACAACACTTGCGTATTTTTCAATGCGGACATTGGGCGACAAGACTGAACTGCGCACCTGCGCGCCATTGATAAAACACCCCCCTGCGATCAAAGAATCAAACACAACGCCCGGAATCGACGCACCATTACCGCCTTGCGCATTTTGCACTTTAATCGGCGGATATTGCGAATGGTACGTGCGCACCGGCCATTGCCGGTCAAAAAGATTAAATTCAGGATTTGACTTAACCAAATCCATATTCGCCTGATAATACGCATCGCGCGTTCCGATGTCACGCCAGTAACGCGGCTGATTATTTTCATCGACGAAATTATAGGCAAAGACCCGGCGCTTGGCCTTGATCATTTGCGGAATAACATTTTTACCAAAATCGTGTTCAGAAAGCAAATTCTTTGCATCCACCTCCAACTCTTCCCAAAGCGTTTGCGTATTAAAAAGATAAATGCCCATCGAAGCCGAAATCCTCGTCGGATCTGTTGGAATCGTTTTGGGGTTCTGCGGCTTTTCCTGAAAACCGTGAATTTGATTTTGTTTATCAACTTCAATAACACCAAAATTAACCGAGGTATCGGCGGGCATCGGGATACAAGCAACCGTCATGTCCGCCTGATGTTCTTTATGATATTGAATCATCTTTTGATAATTCATTTTGTAAATATGGTCGCCGGCCAAAATCATAACCATCTGTGGATTTAGATCACGAATCGCATAAAAATTTTGATAAATCGCATCCGCCGTCCCGCGATACCAATCGGCGCTAATGCGCTGTTGCGGCGGAATAACGTCGATAAATTCGCCCAATTGGCTAGACACAACATCCCAACCGGCAAGCAAATGTTTTTGTAAAGAAAACGATTTGTACTGGATAAGAATATAAATGCGCCGCAAACCAGAATTGACACAATTGCTTAATGTAAAATCCACAATTCTATAAATGCCGCCAAAAGGAACAGCAGGCTTGGCACGATCACGGGTCAACGGATTTAAGCGCTCACCCTTGCCGCCGGCGAGAATAAACGTTAAGACATCTCTGGAATCCATAATGTTCTTTCCTGTTAAAATTTTTTATATTCTAACGCTTAGCTTCACTTTTATTGACCAAAACACCTAACGATCGAAGTTTTTCCTTAAGCTCTTTGCTTTCCGGATTTTTCTTCAAACCTTCCTTCAAAAGAACAATACACTTATCCTTGGCACTAATCTTTTCATAAACCTGACATATTTTTAAATAAGGGCTTTCTAATTTTGGCTGCTTATCAAGAACAACATGATAGGCCATCTGAGCAAAATCATAAACCTTTCCATCGCGGAACATGTCCCCAAGTTCTAAAACATCATCTGTCCGTGAAGAATCTAGCACGTATCCTTTTTTCAACAAGTTAAAAGCGCCAGAATAGTTACCCTGAAAAATCCTGACCTTAGCTAACTTCAAATACGGACTTGCAAAATTGGGCCAAGTATCCATAATTTTTTCATACGCCAAGGCAGACTGACCATATCGCTTCAAATCACAAAGAGCCAAAGCCATATTTAATCGCGCAATTTTGTCACTCGATGAAAGCATCGACGCAATACGAAAATTTTCAAAAGCACCCTGAAAATCTTTTCTCTTACCGGCAATTTTGCCAAGCACTTTATAAGGTGCGGCATAGCTTGGGTTAACTGCAATCGCCGCACGAGCTTCCGCGGCTGCACCGTCATAAAGTTCCAAGCTCAGGAGTGTAAAAGCACGATTAAAGTTTGTATAAGGCGAAACCTGTTTAAATCCCAAGCGATAAAAATCCATTGGTTTAACTTGCCACATCTCCAAATCAATACGGTTATGAATAATTACGTCCCGATTTATCGGAATATTTTTTAAAAAAATAACCCCATCATAATCAAAATAAACTAAAGCCCAATCCGGACTTTTATAAAAATAATTCAAAACATTCTCACGAAGGGCGCTATGAACGGAATTTAAAAAAACACCGGTGATCTGAAAACGCTTAAGTGCCGCTTTTAAATTATCAACTTTGTCAAACTCTTCAATTTCCTGGTAATACTTAAAAAAGGCCGGGCCATAAACCTCCGTGCGTCCGTCTATAAAAACTTTAATATTAGGAAAGCAGTGACCTACCAAATAAGCGCCAGAATTAAAATCATTATAAAAATTTCCACGCACCTTATTTTTAACAAGGAACTCTATCGCCTTAATCGGGAACTGATGTTGCGAAATACCGCCAAACTCACTTTTTCGTTCATACTTATCAAAATCAAAATAACCATTGTCACGCACTTGAGAATAAAGATTAATCACCCAAGCGACTAATAAAATATGCGCGATGATCGAGGTAATGTAAAGAAACCTTCTGTCTGTAAACCGTACCGGAACAATATCTTTAAACTTGATAGTCGTGATATTGATCACAAACGCCAAATATGCGGCAAAAGCAAAAAAGACAAGATTTCGAATGGCCACAAGCGAAAAGACAAGAAAAAACAGCCAAAACAAAAAAATACCAATATCAATTTTACGGCGATTAAAGAAAAAGCTTAAGAAAGAAATTATGATAAGAACTTTATACTCCGGCCAATCATTCGTTGAAAAAAGTGTCGCTTGCGTAATCGGCTTTTGTAATTCAATGATTTTGCTAAAGAAAATCCTTGAGTCGCCAGAGATCTGAAAGAATACTTTTAGCGGATAAATGGCACCATGCACTCCTGTCGGGGTAAAAAAACAGGCCAAAATCACCAACCCCAAAATAAGTTTTAGCCGGTAATATTCTTTGTCAGTCAACCGCCCGATTTTGTTCCATTCCCAAGGAAGGCTCACCGAGCGCTTGAGCCATTCGCCCAGAAGGCTTACGCCAATAATAAGCGGGCCCAAAAAGAAAAAGCCGTGGATATTCGCCCAAAAAATTTGCAAAATAAAAAACACCCACACAGACCATTTGCGATGAATAAAAAAGCCTAGCATCACCACGTAAATGGCGAAGAAAAACAAACTGTATAAATCCGGACGAATTGTAAAACGACTTTGATAGACCAACGAAACCAAAAGCAGTGAAAGAACAATCAAAAAAAGATTTTTACGGTTATACCCTAAAAAAACCAGCAGCAAAAACGTTATGGCAACCAGCCAAACCTGCATCGTAATAAGTCCCGTGACTCCCCAGTTATTATAAATAGAGTAAACGATGACCTGAAACAACCACTCATGATTAACCCACGGGGTCCCGGCCACGGTGCAGGAAAGAACATCGACGGTGGGAACTTGAAAATTATGCTCAACGATATAACGGCCCATCCCAATGTGCAGCCAAAGGTCAAGGTCCTTGATCTCAAGATGAGCCATAAAAACCAAAAAACCGACGCTTGCCAAAAGGACAAAAAAGCCGGCAATGAGATTTAAGCGCCGCCAAAAACTATCGGATAAGGTAAACATATGGGTATTAGGATATCACAAAATGGCCATTTCCATTATCAATTAAACGAGAATTTTCACCAAATTGATAGATGGCTTCACTTTTTGATGACTTATAAGACAAAGCCGCCGCCAAAAGTTCCTGCGTGTACGGATGCAGAGGATTTGCAAAAATTTCATCGACGTTTCCCACTTCTACAATGCGTCCGCTGTGCATAACCGCAATTTTTTGACAAAGTTTTTTGACAATGCGCAAATTATGCGTGATAAAAAGATAAGTCACATCATACTGTTTTTGTAATTTGACCAAAAGTTCCATAATCTGTCCGGCCACAAGAACATCTAACGACGAAACCGCCTCATCCAAAATCAAAAGCTTTGGTTTCATAAGCAAACTTCGGGCAATCGCAATGCGTTGGCGCTCGCCTCCGCTAAACTCATGGGGAAAACGTCCTAAAGCATCCTCGTCAAGTCCAACAGCTTTAAGAATTTCGATCATCTGCGCCTCTTGCGTCAAGCTTGTCGATTTTTCCGACCATAATCTCGCCTTGAGCGCTTGGCGCAAAATGCCTCGCACACTAAAGCGCGGGTCCAAACTATTGTAGGGATCTTGAAAAACTACCCCAACATTCTTGCGCGCAATTCGCAATTTAGAACCACAAAGGTTTGTCCAATCCTGCCGGTCAAAAATAAACGAGCCACTATCCGGCTCATACAATTTCAAAATAATACGGCCTAAGGTCGTCTTTCCAGAGCCCGATTCACCGACTAACCCTAAGTTCTCCCCTGACCTGATAACAAGATCGACCCCATCGACAGCTTTGACCGACTCTTGTCGGCTAAAAAAGATTCGTTTAGGCACCGGAAAATATTTCTTAATGTTTTTTAATTCAACAAGCATAGGTCAAAAGTTTTTTTGTATAAGAATCCTTAGGATTTGCAAAAATTTGCGCGCTCGGAGCAGTTTCGACAATTTTCCCGCCGCTCATGACGGCCACGTTGTCAGCCAAATGCTTGACGACACCCAAATCATGCGTGATCAACAAAACAGACAAATCAAAATCTGTCCGCAATTTTAAAAAAAGCTCAATAATCCGCGCCTGCAGCGTAACATCCAAACTGCTCGTCGGCTCATCGGCAATAATAAGTTTCGGTTTTAAAACCAGCGCTTGAGCAATCATGGCCCGCTGGCGCATCCCGCCGCTTAACTGATGCGGATAACTTTTATAAACGCGCAAAGGCTCCTTAATGCCGACAACGTCTAAAAGCGCAAGCGTTTCTTGAGTTCTCTTGTTTTTCGAAAAATCAACGTGACAGCCAAAAACTTCCTCAATTTGTTTTCCGACGGTAAAAACAGGGTTAAAAGCATACAGCGGCTCTTGAAAAACCATCGCAATTTCTTTGCCCCGCACCTGCCGTAAGCGTTCTGTTGAAATTTGTAAAAGGTCCCTCTGCCCAAACAAAATTTCCCCGTTTAAAACGCTCAGTCCCGGCGCTAAAAGCCGTAAGATAGCAAGCCCCGTCGTACTTTTGCCACTGCCCGATCCACCGACTAAGGCAAAAATCGAGCGATTCTCAATCGACAAAGAGACATCGTCGAGAATTTTTTTCTCTCTCCCCGAATTCTTAACAGCTACGGACAAATTTTTTATCTGAATTAACATATTGATTAACGCTCGCTCTTCGGGTCCAACACATCGCGCAGCGCATCGCCGATCACATTAAAACACATGACGGTCACCAAAATAAAAAACCCAGGCAAAAGAATCCAGGGCGCAAACTTTATTTTTACAATCCCCATCGCCTCGGAGAGCAAATTTCCCCAGCTAGCATACGGATCTTGAATCCCTAAACCAATCAAACTTAACGACGATTCTGCCAAAATATATCCGGGAATCGAAAGCATGACCGCAATCAGAGAATAGGATAAAGTGTGCGGCAAAATATGGTGCAAAATAATCGATAAGTCGGAGAGCCCCATCGTTTTGGCGGCCAAAACATATTCCCGCTCTTTAAGAGAAAGGCACATCCCTCGGATGACCCGCGCCAAGCTCGCCCAGCCGATAAACGACAAAATCACAATGATGGCCAAATAAACTTGTACGGACGTAAAATTCGCCGGCACAACCGCGCGCAATGCTAAAAGCAAATAAAAACTTGGAAAAAGCATAAACATTTCGCAGACGCGCATCAAAAGATCATCCACTTTCCCGCCATAATAACCGGCAATTCCGCCGACGAGCAGTCCAATCGAAAAAGAAATAATAACACCAATTATTCCAATCGACAAAGAAACCCTCGCGCCATGCAAAAGCCGCGAAAACAAATCCCTGCCCCTTGAATCTCCACCGCAAAGATAAATCCGCCCTTGATTGGCAACTCCAAACAAGTGCAAAGAACAGGGAAACATTCCCAAGATTTTGTAAGAATCCCCCTGAACCAAAAACTTAAGTGAATATTTTTGTTCGAGAATATCTTTATATTCGCGTTTGTGATTTTGGTCAAAAACAATTTTGCGGCCATAAATAAACGGCAAATGCCACGAGCCGTTTTCATCGCGCAAATGAATTTTGCTCGGTGGCGCGTACGAAAACATCCGATCTTCATTGCCAAACGAATAGGGCGCAAGAAAATCGGCAAAAATAGCCGCCCCATGAATAAGGCCCAACACAATCAGACAAAAAACCGCAAGGCGGTTGGCACAAAATTGCTGCCATGCACGCTGGGTTAATGTTTGCTTATTCATAGCGTATCCTCGGGTCAAGACGAAGAAGCAAAATGTCGGCTAAAAGATTTCCCATAATCAAAAGGACACTGCCCATTAAGGACGTTGCCATAACCAGATAAATATCTTTCGATTGGACGGCGGTGAGCATGAGAGCCCCTAAGCCCGGCCAGCTGCAAATAATTTCCAACAGCGCAGCCCCGCTTAAGAGCCCCGAAAATTCGTAACCTAAAAGAGTAATCAAAGGATTAATCGCATTGCGCAAAGCGTGAACGTAAATGACCCGATTTTCGGACAAGCCCTTTGCGCGCGCCGTCAAAATATACTGCTGACCTAAAACCTCGAGCATATTCCCGCGCATAATTCTTTGCAAAGCCCCAATTGAGGCAATGGATAATGCTGTAGCCGGAATCGCAACATGGCGCAAAAGATCAAAAAACCTGCCCATAAAATTTAGCTCATCGTAATTGGCGCTGTGCATTCCCCCTAAAGGCAAAAGGCCGCTTTGGCTGGCAAAGAATAACAAAAGCATCGCAACAAAAAAGCTCGGACTCGACAAAGCAAGGTATGACAAAAGCTGAATCAATCGATCAGAAAATTTATTACGATTAACCGCAGCATAAACACCCAAGGGAATCGCAACCCCCCAGGTTAAAATCAAACTTGCCAAGGACAAGATAAAAGTATTCCACATTCTGCCTCCAATAACATTGGCGACGGGAATATTGTAAAAGAAAGAATATCCAAGCTCGAAGTGAAAAAGATTTTTGAGCCACGAAAAATATTGAACAAAAAGCGGTTTATCCAGCTGATAGAGCTTCATATACCGTTCAATTGTTTCCGGAGAAATCTGCGGATTAAGCTTTAAGCTGTCATAATAATTGCCCGGCGTCATTTTCATAAATGCAAAAACGACAAAAGACATGACCAGCAAAAGCGGCAGAGTTGTCATCAGTCGACGAAGAATGTAGCGCAGCATTATCGCGTTTCTTTCCTTTTACTAAACTATTTTTCTTTAACTATGGATCCCTGCTTTCGCAGGGATGACACAAAACATTTTGTCATTCCCGCGAAAGCGGGAATCCACTCCTTAAATTATATTTCTCTTCGCTATTTTATATAAATTTCCTCAATATTATGAAACGCTCCGGCAAAACTGGCCGGTTTTAAATTGCCAAATTTATTTCGTATCGCATAAAGATTACTGTTGAGCACTGTATAAATCAAGGGAAGCTGCTGCGAGACAATCAGCTGAAATTCATCATAAAGAACTTTGCGTTTGTTCTCATCGAGCTGTGAAACGCCCTGATCAAAAATTTCGTCGACGCGTTTTTCCCATAAAGTCGCAGGTGTTTTTTGCAGAGGATACCACATATGCAGACTGCCCGTCGAATGCCAAACGTTTTTGCCAAAATGCGGCTCAATCGCGCCGGTCAACCCCAAAACAATCGCATCCCAATCATAGGTGGCATTGAGTTTTGTCACAAGCGTATTAAATTCGAGTGAGAGAAAATTAACTTTCATCCCCAAAGACTGCAAGTCATGACGGATAATGCTCGCAATCTGCACGCGCTCAACATTTCCGGAATTCGTCAAAAGGTTAAACTCGATATTGTGCCCGTCTTGATCTTCGACAATACCATCCCCATTGCGGTCGATATAACCGGCATCGCGCAAAATTTTCTTCGCCTTATTTAAATCGTATTCATAAACTTCGACGTTAGGGTTATAAAAAAATCCGGCGCTTTTGTTCATTTCAGAGATCTGCGGATAACCCAAACCATTCATGAGAATTTCAATCATTTTTGTTTTATCGATCGCGTGGGCCACTGCCCGACGAAAATGGATGTCCAAAAACCATTTCGATTTGACCGGCTCAACAAAAGTTTTTT
>CAYNSM010000028.1:0-19516 GCA_964400065.1 uncultured Planctomycetales bacterium | reverse complement strand
TGTTTAAAGGCGCTGGAAAAGACATGGAAAACGCCGGCAAAGGGATTCAAAAAACGGTGGATAAAAATGATTAAGGAGACTCAAATGAAAACTCAAGTCAGAAGATTGGAGTGTTTGTTTAGGTCAAGCACTTATCTGGGTCTTATTATGGTTTTCGTTGTTTTGGGGTCCGGGTGTACGACGACTAAAGAAACAACAAAAACTCAAACAACAGTCACTTATCCGGATCAAGTCAAATCCAGCGATGCGCAGAAAGATGTAGTTGTGGAAAGCCAAACAACGACGACAACAACACAGGACAAATCTGAAAAACCTGGAATTTTAAGTTCAACGTTCCATGCGATTGGTTATGTTCTTGCTTTGCCGTTTATTATTGTGGGCGGATTTTTTACGATGATTTTTGGTGGTTAAGAAGTCGAAAATGCGCGCAACAGTGGAGTTTGATCATCAACTAGGAGAGCGCACTATAAATGAGGTTAAAGGGTAATGACTCAGGGTGTGTTTCCTACACGGGAGGGAATATGATTAAAGAATCTGGAAAAATTTTATATCTGGCCGTTGGAGCAGTTTTGATTTTTCAGTTAGTCGGATGTGGAACAATTTTATACCCCGAGCGTAAAGGGCAAAGATCGGGACGTATTGACGTGGGCGTTGCACTTTTAGATGGCATAGGATTGTTCTTTTTCGTGATTCCCGGGGTCATCGCTTATGCGGTTGATTTTAGCAACGGGACAATTTACCTTCCGGGGAGCTTAAGTCGTTTGCCGGGATATGAAAATATCAGGGAAGTCAAGTTTGATCCAAAGCATACGACTTCTCGGGAACTAAAAAACATTATCCAAAAAGAAACGGCGATGAATATCAACTTTGACCAATCGAATTTAATGGTTACTCAAGTCAAGTCGACGAATGCGATGAAATTGCAATTTGCGCTGGCTATGCCGGCGATATCCAATAATCGATTAGTGCTTGTTCGTTAACCAGGAGGCATTATTAAAAAATTGGTCGTTTCTCTAAAGGGAAGAAAATGTAAATATCCAAGATGCAAGCACATCTTAAGTATTTATAACCATGAAATTTATTGTCACGTTCATGCCGCCAGTCTGGAGGACCGAAAAGGGGGGCAAGGGGTATGCGCGGGGATTTAAAAGAAATCTTGCGTTTTTCAATGGCCGGCGCTTTAGCCGGTTGTGTCGACTTAAGCGTTTATTTTCTTTTGATCCCTTTCGTATCTTTTAACATTTCTAAAGCGATTTCTTTTACCTGCGCCGGAATTATCGCGTATTTGCTAAATAAGTTTTGGATATTTAAAAGTAAGATGTCTGTTTCCTATCAAGAAATTGGGCGCTATATTCTCGTCAATCTTTTAGCTTTGGTGATTAATATTTTGACTAATCAGGGCATTTTAAAACTCTGGCCTTCGTCTTTTCTTTTAGCTTGGAGCATCGCTTCAATAGCTACCGGTTTGGTGACTTTTTTGGGCTTTAAATGGTGGGTTTTTCGTTATCCGAAGTAATGCGTATAGAAAGCCTCTGGTCAGGGAAGTATAATAAACTCAGATAAAAACAAAATTGAGGTTTGCCATGTGGTGGAAATGGTTGCCGTGGAAATTTCTTGTTCGTCAGGCAGCGCGCCGGCAGGGGTTTTTAGACCCGATTAAACTGCTTTCGCAATTGCAGAATTTTGCCCAGCCCTCTGAAGTTGCCGCCCCGACGGAGTTATTGCGTTCCGGCGTTGTTCTTCACGCGCGGGGCTTGATGAACAGTTTGGCGATTCAGCATAATTTAGACTGGGTTTGGCCGTATTGGGTCGAATGCCAATATGATCCGCTTAACAGAGCGTTTATTCCCAGATCGTTTTCTTTAACACAAATTAATCTTACACATCGAAATTGGACGGCTTTAGGCGTTCCTGACGGTGTCGAGTTTCCGCTGGTTGACCCCCGAGGGCTTTTGACGCCGTTTTATGATAGCTGGTCGATCGATGTTTGGATTATCCCCCAAACTGGGCAGCCGCTTTTTCCTTCGCGCTGTCCGACGGTATCCCAAAAATTGATCATAAAAGACAATCTTTGCGTCACAACAGAATCAAGTCTTGATTCTCTAAAATTGCAATTAAAGGCCAAGGTCATTGGCAGCGCGCAAACGCCGGTCTGCCAGCTAAAAATTTCAGCATCATCGTCGGTCAAAGCGCGGCTGGTTGTTTCTCTAAGACCGTATAATCCAGAAGGGGTCAGCTTTATCAATACGATAGCGATGATGGAAGATTCTTTGGGATGGAAAGTTAACGGCGAGCATTCGATCTATTTTGATAAAAAGCCGCACCAATGTATTTTTTGTAATTATCAACAGGGGGATGTTTATAGCCGTTTGTCTTTCCCTGAGCCTGAACATGAAATTTCCTGTCACGTCGGCATGGCCACTGCGGCGGCGACTTACACATTATCTGAGGGAGAGATGCAAGAAATTACGGTTTTAATCCCATTGTCAAAACACCCTTTTAAAAAAGAAAATTCCAGTCACGATGAAAAAACAGCCGATTCTTTATGGGAAAAAAGTTTAGAAGGCGCCTGCCGTTTGCAAATTCCCGACGAGCATTTTATGTTCCTTTATCAGGCGGCGCTTAAGACGATGGTTTTGCATTCCCCTCGCGAAGTTTATCCGGGGCCGTTTATTTATCGGCGGTTTTGGTTTCGTGACGCCGCTTTTATTTTGCACGCGCTTCTGGCGGTCGGATTAAAAGACCGCGTCAAACGCGCCTTGGATTGTTTTCGCGCACGCCAGACGAATCAAGGGTATTTTCTTTCGCAAGAAGGCGAATGGGATTCCAACGGTCAAGCGCTTTGGATTATCGAGCAGTATTGCCGGATGAGTGGAAATCCGCCGGCAGAACAATGGGAAAACTCGATTAAAAAGGCAGGCGAATGGATTTGCAAAAAGTGTTTGCCTGAGGATTTGCCTTCTGCGCACGCCGGTCTTTTGCCGTCGGGCTTTAGCGCTGAACATTTGGGACCCAACGATTTTTATTATTGGGATGATTTTTGGGGTGTCTCGGGGTTAAAGGCTGCAGCTTTTTTGTGTGAAAAAAACAAGAGCGCAAAATTGTCGATCAAGTTTGAAAAAAAAGCGACCGCTTTATTGGAAAGCATTGTCGAAAGTTTAAAAAAAGTGCAAGCGCGTTTGCACAGACCGGCAATCCCGGCCTCGCCGTATCGGCGTATGGATACGGGGGCTATTGGTTCTTTAGTTGCCGGATATCCGCTGCGCATTTTTAAACCCGACGATGCAAGGGTTTTGGACACGGCGGATTTTTTAATGAAAAATTGCTTGGTCCATGGCGGATTCTTTCATGATATGACACACTCTGGAATCAATCCTTATTTGACACTGCATTTGGCGCAAGTGCTTTTGCGCGCCGGTGACGAACGTTATTTTCCGCTAATGACTGCAGTCGCAAATCTCGCTTCTCCGACGGGCCAATGGCCGGAATCGGTGCATCCGGCTACCGGTGGAGGATGTATGGGAGACGGTCAGCATGTTTGGGCGGCCGCTGAATGGGTGCTTATGATTCGAAACTGTTTTGTTCGTGAAGAAGAAGATCGCGTTATTTTGTGCAGTGGAATTACAAAAGAGTGGTTGTCACGAAAACAAACAATGAGTTTTGGCCCAGCGCCGACGAGTTTTGGCGACATTCAAATTTTTGTAAAAATTAATGAAGAAAATATTGTTGTTGAATGGAAAGGCCAATGGTTTGGCCAAGAACCGCCGATTGAAATCCGGTTGCCCGGGTTTGCACCGCAGCGTGTTTTGCCGGGAGTCGATCAACTGACTTTAAAACTTGAGGCAAAATCATGACCCAAAGTCTTCTGAGTGGATTTAGAAATTTCTTGGTATTAAGCACTGGCCAATTTATTGATCCGCACGAGGTTCAAGCGCTTTATATCCAATCGGCTCCCGTCAAAGAAATGTGTGTTTTTACTGTTTTAGGGATGAAAGGTCATAAGAAATCAAAAGTACTCTGGGCGGTTGTTGTGCCGGATTTAGAGCAGTTTAAAGAATTTGATGAAGTTAATTTGCGCGCTGTGATTGGAGAGCGTTTTGATAATGCGGCGCAAGCGTTGCCTGTTTATAAAAGACTTAAAGGTTTTACCCTGACTCTTAAAGATTTGCCGCATACGTATTTGGGGGCTGTAGACAGCGAAGCTGTCAAAAAAATATTTGAACCGCGTGTGTTAGCCGGGCTAGAAGGCGCTGTACCTATGACCGGCAAGATTTCCCCGGAGGATTTGTTATTACGCGAATCTTTGACAGGAAAGAAAGTTTTGGAATGTTTAATGCTCCAGAGCAAAGCAACTTGGCCGATTACTCTTGAAGATTCACTCGAGTTGGATTTAGGGATTGATTCCTTAGGGCGCGTTGAGCTTGCTTCGCGTTTAGCCCTTGCGTTTGGTGCGGATATCAATCCGGAAGTTATTTCAAAATCATTTAGAGTTAAGTCGCTTATTCTTGGTATTTGTGAAGCGCTTAAGAGTGCAAAAGCTATTTCTCCGTCGGATGAAAACTTGACTTTGGGAGCGGATTATTGGGAGGAACATTTAAATGTTTTGCCTAAAAAAGAAACGCTCGATATGCTCGAACTGGGGACAGGTTATTTTGCGTGGCTGTTTCGGTTTGTCATAACGGCTATTAATTTTGTGATTTTTAAATTATTCTTTCAGATTAAGGGGCAAGGCGCAGATAACGTTCCTAAAAAAGGAGCGTTTATTCTTTATGGCAATCACACGAGTTTTCTTGACGGTTCGGCTATTGCCGCTTGCCTGCCACGTCGACGCGTGTTCCAACTTTTTTATTTTGTTTTTGGCCCGTATTTTTTTAGGCCGTTTGAAAAATCGCGTGTTTTACGTAATTTGGTCAAAATGGGACGCTTTATTCCGTTTGATTATTCAACGCATTTTTTGGAAGCTTTGCGTAGCAGTTATTATGTTTTACAGCAGGGAAAGGGTTTGTGCTTTTTCCCCGAAGGCTTGAGAAGCACGACTGGAGAAATCGGTGAATTTAGAAAAGGGTTCGGTGTTTTGGCCAAAGAAACGGGTGCAAAACTTGTGCCAGTTGCTATCGACGGAGCGCATGAGGCTTGGAGCAGTACGGCTAAGTTCCCACGCTGTTATCCGATTCGTGTGCGTTTTGGAAAACCCCTTTTACCGGCGGATTTAGAAAAGCAAGGGTTTGCGATGGGTGCCAAAAACAGTTATGAGGCTATTTGTATTGCCGCGCGTGCGGCGCTTATCGAATTAAAAAACGATAAAGGTAAGATATGAAAATTCTTATGATGACAAATTCCTATGCGCCTATGGTCGGCGGCATCGAGGAGTCGATACGCTCGTTTAGTGCCGAGTTTGAAAAATTAGGGCATGAGGTTATGATCGTGGCCCCCGAGTGTGAGGGAGCGCCGTTAGACGAGGTAGGCGTTATCCGTCTTCGGGCGATACAAAATTTTAATAATTCGGATTTTTCTATCGCACTGCCTATGTCGAGTCTTTTGCCAGAACTGATCAAAACTTTTAAGCCGGACATTATTCATAGTCATTATCCCTTTTGGATGGGCAGCATTGCGCTTCGTTTAAGCGGACAGTTTAAGATTCCGCTGGTCTTTACGTATCACACGATGTTTGAACAGCACATGCATTATTTACCGGTTCAAAATGAGGGCGTGCAGAGGTTTATCGTCGAGATTTTTGCCGGTTACGCAAACTTGGCAAACCAAGTCGTGGTTCCCAGTGAAAGTGTCCGCGTTATTCTTTTAGAGCGCGGGGTAAAGACCCCCATCGCTGTTGTGCCAACGGGAGTTGATTTACAGAGGTTTTCGCGCGGGGACGGCAAGGTGGTCCGTCACCGGCTGGGGATTGCGCAGGATGCGCCTTTGATCGGTTATGTCGGTCGTCTGGCCTTGGAAAAAAATCTTGAATTTTTAAGCTCTGCTGTGGCCGCGTATTTAAAACAAGAAACGAGTGCGCATTTTGTCGTCGGTGGCGATGGCCCGCTCAAAGAACTTATCCAAAAGATTTTTGACGAGCAAGGAGTCGGTAAGCGTCTGCATTTTGCCGGTGTGCTTAAAGGCCAAGATTTAGTTGACTGTTATCAGGCGATGAATGTGTTTGCCTTTGCTTCATTAAGCGAAACGCAGGGCATTGTTTTGGTCGAAGCAATGGCCGCCGGCGCTGCGGTTGTGGCTTTGGATGCGCCCGGCGTGCGTGAAGTGCTCAAAGATGGTTACAATGGCCGTCTTGTTTTTGGCGAAAATAAAAATAATTTTGTTGAGGCGCTTTCGTGGTGTTTGAAGTTGCCGGCCAATGAGTTTGTGCGTATTAAAGAAAACGCAAAAACAACGAGCAAAGAATTTTCAGTCAACAGTTGCGCACTGCGTATGCTTAAAACTTACGACGAGGTTTTGGTCAAAGAGTATTCGTCGCCCGATTATAAGAATAGTCCGTGGGATGCTTTGGCCGGCCGGCTTAAAAACGAGTGGGACATGTTTAAAAATGTGTTGGAATCCGGTACGAGTGCTATTGTCGACACAAGCAGTTTGCCAAAGCCGCTTGTCAAAAAAGCCAGGGGATTGTTTCTTCGTCTGCCGAGGCTTTTGTCGTTAAGCGAATGGTCCGCTAAATTGTTGCGTTTGCCCCGCACGCAAGATACGCAAACGGATCCCGGCCTTGTGCTTATTCAGATTGACGGGTTTTCGGGCGGTCAGTTTAAGAAAGCTATTGAACAGGGAAAAATGCCTTTTCTCAAAGGTCTGCTGCAAAAACAATACTACACGCTTTATCCGCAGTATCCGGGTTTGCCGTCGAGCACGCCGTCAGTGCAGGGGGAATTGTTTTATGGGGTCAAACAAATTGTCCCTGCTTTTGCTTTTTGGGACCGCGAAACGCAAAAAATTTTTCGTATGTATGACGGCCCGGCGGTTTTGGAAATTGAGCGGCGTCTGGCCGCTCAAGGCCAAGGTCTTTTGGCAGAAGGGAGCTCTTACTCTAATATATATTCAGGCGGCGCTATGCAATCGCATTTTTGTGCCACATCTTTGGGGTGGAGCAAAATTTGGAAAGAAATTAACCCACTGAACTTTTTTATTCTGATCTTGACGCATTTTCCTTCTTTTGTCCGCATGATGGCCTTAACGGCATGGGAAATGATTTTAGGCGCTGTTGATTTTGGCTGGGGGATACTAAGGGGTGAGAATTTTAAAAATGAATTTAAATTTATTTACCTGCGAGCGTTAATTTGTGTTCTTTTGCGTGAGCTTGTGACCTTAGGCGTCAAAATCGATATCGTGCGCGGCTTGCCGATTATTCATGTCAACCTTTTAGGCTACGATGAATTAGCCCACCATAGCGGTCCGTCTTCCACGTCGGCACATTGGTCTTTAAAAGGGATTGACCGCGCTATCGAAAAAATTTATGGCAAAGCTCTTCATTCTTCGGCGCGCAGTTACGATGTTTGGATTTATTCGGATCATGGGCAAGAGGACACCGTTTCATACGCGGCTAAGTACAAGCGCAGTATCGAAGAAGCGGTTGCCGAAGTTTATAAAGAATTTGACGCAACGGCCCAATTTTCGGTTGTTGATAAAACCAGCGAACAGTTGCAGCGTGCGCGTTTTTTAGGATTTTCATTTTTGGAAAAGTTTTTTAGCGGTGTTTCTTTTCCTAAAGAAAATCTTTTAGAAAACAAGCTGATTGTCACGGCCATTGGCCCGACGGGAAATATTTATTTGCCCCGACAGATGAGCTTGGAGGAAAAGTGCCGTTTTGCGCAATGCTTGGTCGCAAAGGCTTATATTCCTGTGGTCATGTTTGTAGACGAACAAGGAAAAGTCCGCGTGTGGACTGACCAAGGCGAATTTTGTTTGCCGCAAGATGCCAAAACAATTCTGGGTGCGGACCATCCCTATTTGGCCGCGGTTACTGAGGATATTATTGCCCTTTGTCAGCACAAGAATGCAGGAGACTTTACGTTGATGGGATATCAGCCGAACAAAAAACCGATGAGCTTTCCGCTTGAAAACGGTTCGCACGCCGGACCGGCCCCAAAGGAAACAGATGGCTTTGCACTTTTGCCCAAGGACATTATTCCCCGACAAAGAACCCGGGAGTATATTACCCCGATGGATTTGCGTTTTGCCGCTTTACGGTTCTTGAAGCGTTCTGTCCCGAAAGAAAACAAGTCCTATCCAGAAATTATATTTCCTCAAAAGAGTGCTGTGGACAAAGAAACTATTCGCGTGATGACTTATAATGTCCACTCCTGTATCGGCATGGACGGCAAAATTTCGCCAGAGCGCATTGCGCGTGTCATCGGACGCCATCAGCCGGATATTGTAGCGCTCCAAGAGTTGGACTTAGGCCGCAAGCGCACTGGGCAAATCGATCAGCCGCAGCTTATTGCCAAGGAATTAGAAATGCATTATCACTTTCATCCGTCAGTCATTGTCGACGAAGAACATTACGGCAATGCGATTCTTAGCCGATATCCGCTGGATCTTGTCCGTGGTGGACATTTGCCGGAAATTGCCCGGCATCGGATGGTCGAACGCCGCGGCGCGATTTGGGCAACAGTCAATATCGGTAAAACAAGGATTAATTTCTTTAATACGCATTTTGGTCTTCTGCCGCGTGAGGCGATTTTGCAGGCGCAGGCACTGCTGGGGGCAGAGTGGATTTCTCATTTAGTCTGTCAGGGCCCGGTTGTTTTGTGTGGAGACTTTAATTCGTTGCCTAACTCGCAGGTCTGTCGGGATATTAAAAAAGTCCTGCGCGATGCGCAAGGGGAATTGGAGAATCATCGTCCCAAATCGACGTGGTTTAGCCATTATCCAATCGGCCGGATTGATCATATTTTTGTCAGTCCGGATATTGAAGTGACACATGTTGAAGTTTCCCGCAGCGATTTAGACAAGCTCTCTTCAGATCATCTGCCGCTTATCGTGGACATTAAATTAAAGAAATAATTCTTTTATAGGAATATTGTGATGTAAAATTCTTTCTGTCGTTTTAATCATTAGAAGTCAGTGAGGAGCCTATGCGTATTTTAATTGTCGGTGGTGTTGCCGGCGGAGCTTCTGCGGCGGCACGAGCGCGCAGATTGTCCGAGGATGCAGAGATTATTATTTTTGAACGAGGCGAGCATGTGTCTTTTGCCAATTGCGGCTTGCCGTATCATATCGGCGGGGTCATTAAGGAGAGGGCAAAGCTTTTGGTCCAAACTCCCGAATCATTGTATCGGCGTTTTCGTATCACAACAAAAGTGAAGACGGAAGTTTTGTCGATTGACCGTTTACAAAAAAATATTACCGTCAAAGATTTGGTAACCGGACAAGAGTCCAAAGAGGCGTATGATTTTTTGATTTTAAGTCCCGGTGCGGATCCGATTAAGCCGCCTATGCCCGGTTTAGACTTGCCGCAGGTTTTGACCTTGCGTAATTTGGCTGATATGGACAAGATCAAATTGGCCGTTGATCAAAGCCAGGCGAAAACAGCGTTGGTTGTCGGCGGAGGATATATCGGTTTGGAAATGACCGAGGCTTTATGCGAACGCGGCCTTCGGGTGACGATTGTGGAGCTTTCCTCGCAGGTCATGGGGCCATGCGATCCTGAGATGGCGTATTATTTACACCAAGAGTTGCGAAAGCATGGGGTTGAATTAAAATTTGGCGTTTCGGTCAAAAGTTTTTCTCGGGCTCCCGAAGGTGTTTTGGCAGAATTAAGCGATGGTCAGTCTATTGTCTATGATTTTGTGATTTTAGCCATTGGTGTTAAGCCCGACGTAAGTCTAGCCAAAAACGCGGGGCTAACAATAGGTGAGCGCGGGGGCATTGTTGTTAATGATAAGATGCAGACAAATGATCCGAGCATTTTTGCCGTCGGGGACGCGATTGAGGTTGAGGAATTTGTGACTGGCACAAAAGCTTTGATCCCTTTGGCGGGGCCAGCCAATCGGCAGGGCCGTATTGCGGCGGATAATATTTTTGGCCGCAACTTGATTTACAAAAAGACTCAAGGCACGGCTATTTGCAAATTATTTGATCTGACTGTCGGCATGACGGGAGTTAATGAAAAGATTTTAAAACGGATGAATATGCATTACGAAAAAGTTTATATTCACCCCAATCATCACGCCAGCTATTATCCGGGCGCTGTGCCAATGAGTATGAAGCTACTTTTTGATCCAAAGAGTGGAAAAATTCTGGGAGCTCAAGCCGTCGCAAGCCAAGGTGTCGATAAGCGCATTGATGTTTTAGCGGTGGCGCTGCGTGCGGGGATGACAGTTTATGATTTAGAAAACTTAGAGCTCTGTTATGCTCCGCCGTATGGCGCGGCCAAAGATCCTGTTAATTTTTTGGGATTTGTTGCGGCCAATTTGCTTAAAGGAGATTTTAAACAATGCCACAGCGACGATATAAAATCATTAAAGCCGGACCAAATTATTTTAGATGTCAGGTCAGCCAAAGAAGCGCAAGCCGGCATGATTGCAGGGGCCGTGAATATCTCCGTCGATGATTTGAGGGATAAGTTGAAAGACTTATCAAAAGACAAAGAATATTTAACGTATTGTCAGGTGGGTTTGCGCGGCTATCTGGCCTGCCGGATTTTGATGCAAAACGGTTTTAAATGCCGAAACTTGTCGGGTGGTTACCAAACCTATAAGTCAAATTATGGGAATTAATATGAATATCGAATATCTCCACGGATTTTTGGGCGGAATGTTAATTGGCGGCGCTGCCGTTTTGTTGTTCTGGTTTAACGGCCGGATTATGGGAGTCAGCGGAATAACGTCAAAATTATTGGCCAAGCCCGACAAAGATTTTTTGTGGTATTTGGCTTTTGTTTTAGGGCTTGTCTTGGGGGGATTTTTTTATCAACTCAAATTTCCGGTGATTGCTGTTATTAAGGCCGATGTCTGGACTTTGATAATCTCTGGATTGCTTGTTGGATTTGGAACCGTACTGGGCAACGGCTGCACGAGCGGTCATGGGATTTGCGGCATGGCCAGATTGTCTAAGCGCTCGATTGTTGCGACTTTAGTTTTTATGACAGCCGGGATCCTGACGGTGGCTATTAAGAATATGTTGGGAGGTTAAATGACAAGTATCGTCGCTTTTATTTGCGGGCTTATCATGTCTTTGGGCTTGATTATTTCAGGTATGACAAATCCGCAAAAGGTGATTGGGTTTTTGGATATGTTTAGGCATTTTGACCCGACACTGGCCTTTGTTATGGCGGGCGCTTTGTTGGTTGCAGGTGTTGGGTTTCGTGTCGTCGGATGCGGTAAGCCGTTGTTGTGTGAGTGTTTCGATTTGCCTAAAAAAAATAAAATCGATGCCCCGCTCATTATAGGCGCGGCGATTTTTGGTGTCGGTTGGGGTTTGGCTGGGTTTTGTCCGGGACCGGCCATTGTCGGCGTAGGGTTAGGGTTACTGCAAGCCGGTGTCTTTGTTCCGGCGATGCTTTTGGGGATGTTTTTTGCCAGAAAGGTTTTAAAATGATTAGCCCAATATTTAAAAAATTATTCCGATACGATAAAGAAATTTATATTGCCTTTTTGGCGCTAGCTGGCATTGGCGTGTATTTGGTTTTGCATTTTGGTTTGAAACTTTCTCTTCCAAAGGTTTATTGGCCGCTGTGGATTGTTCTTGCCGTCGGCGGTGCGCCTTTAGTATGGGATCTTTTTCTTAAATTACTCAAACGTCAATTTGGTTCTGATCTTTTAGCTGGTATTTCGATCGTAGCTTCTGTTTGTTTAGGTGAATATTTGGCCGGCAGCTTGGTTGTTCTTATGCTCTCGGGTGGAGCGGCATTGGAAAGTTTTGCTGTGCGTCGTGCTTCGTCGGTTTTAGCGGCATTGGCTAAACGTATGCCTAACAAGGCGCACCGCAAAAGCAGTCAAGGTGTTGTTGATATAACCATTGATCAAATTTCTATTGGCGATGAGCTTGTTATTTTTCCTCATGAAATTTGTCCGGTCGACGGCAAGGTCAGCGAAGGCCATGGTGCGATGGACGAATCTTATTTGACGGGCGAGCCTTTTATTATTTCGAAGGTCGTTGGCTCGGACGTCTTGTCAGGTGCGATCAATGGAGAAGCTTCATTAACGATCATTGCAACGAAACGTGCTGTTGATTCGCGTTATGCCAAAATTATGGAAGTGATGCGTGCCGCCGAGGAGAAACGTCCTAATATTCAGCGGCTGGGCGATCAATTGGGCGCTGTTTATACGCCGCTGGCCCTTGTTTTGGCAGCTGGAGCGTGGGGTTTAAGTCAGGACCCGATGCGGTTTTTATCGGTCTTGGTCATTGCAACTCCTTGTCCGCTTCTTATTGCGATTCCGGTTGCTGTCATCGGTTCTATTTCCTTGAGTGCCCGACGGGGGATTATTATTAAAAATCCAGCGGTCCTAGAGCAGATCGACAATTGCCGTACCGTTATTCTGGATAAAACAGGCACATTGACCTACGGACGCCCGACGGTAACAGAAGTCAATTGTTTTAATGGTTTTGAAAAATCCCAAGTTTTAAAATATGCCGCAAGTCTTGAACAGTATTCCAAGCATCCTTTAGCTCACGCAATTGTTGATGCCGGTCAAAAATCCGGTTGCGGTTTAGTTGAGGTTAATCAAATTAGTGAAGCCGCTGGAGCAGGATTGCGCGGTATTGTTGATGGGCATAACGCTTTGATTACCAGCCGCGCAAAATTGATCGCCCAAGGCAAGCAAGAGTGGTTTAAAGATATTGTGCAAACCAGCGGTTTGGAATGCGTGCTGGTTATCGACGAAAAACTTGCCGCCCATTTTCGTTTTCATGATGAGCCGCGCATTGAAGGAAAATCATTTATCGATCACTTAAGCCCGCAGCATAAAATCAATCGCGTAATGATTGTCTCGGGTGACCGCGAAAGCGAAGTCAAATATTTGGCGGACAAAGTCGGCATTGAAATTATTCATGCCGGCAAAAGTCCTGAGGAAAAAATTGAAATTGTCCGTCAGGAAACAAAATTAGGACCCACGATGTATTTAGGCGACGGGATTAACGATGCGCCGGCGCTCACTGCAGCGACGGTAGGGATTGCTTTTGGCCAAAATAGTGATATTACTGCCGAGGCGGCCGGTGCGGTTATTATGGAAAGCTCGCTAACTAAAGTCGATGAGCTTATGCATATTAGCCGGCGGATGCGTTCGATTGCTCTGCAAAGCGCCGTTGGCGGAATGGCTCTGTCGGTTTGTGGAATGCTTTTGGCGGCTTTCGGCTACTTGACGCCGGTGGCTGGGGCTATTTCTCAGGAGATCATCGACGTATTTGCTGTGCTTAATGCTTTGCGCGCGGCCTTCCCGCCTAAAGATCTTACGGACTTTGCGTAAAAAGGTTTAGCTAAAAAAAAGAAATTAAATATTAGATTGTCCCTTCTCCCCGACGGGGAGAGGAAGGATGATAAGGTTTAAACTTAGGTGAGAATTATGGATCAGACCCAATATCAAATGGAATCAAAAGTTGGGCCTTTGTATTTAGTGGCGTCTAATGAAGGTTTGCGCGGTGTATTTTTTGGCAAACAGAACCTAAAATTAGTTAAACAACTTAATCTCTTAAATCCCGTCGATAAAATCTTAGCGCAGGCTTCTGAGCAACTAGAAGAATATTTTGCGGGAAAGCGAAAGCGGTTTTCACTTGCGCTTCATTTTACCGGAACAGTTTTTCAAAAAAAAGTATGGCAAGCTTTGTCAATAATTCCTTTTGGGCAAACGGTATCTTATCGCGAGATTGCTAAACAAATCAAAAATCCTAGGGCTGTTCGTGCAGTCGGCAGTGCCAACGGCAAAAATCCGTTTTGCATTATCATTCCTTGTCACCGTGTGATTTCTTCTGACGGAAAGCTTGGCGGTTACTCGGGTGGCTTAGCCATCAAGCGAGCGCTTCTTAAGCACGAAGGGGCGTCGTTTAAATAATAAGTTGATGATTAAGTTTAGCTGATTTAGAAATCCTTTTTAGGCTCAATTGTTTCGCGCCTCTATGGCGCAATTCGCCTTAAAAGAATTTCTAAGTTGATAGTGTAAAAAGTTTTATGAAGAATAGGCGTAAATAGGGTTTATCACATGAAAATTGTTTTACGAATAATTTTGAGTTAGGGTTTTTCGTTTCCCCTCTTTTTTAAAGAGGGGATTAAGGGGAGTTAAGGGCTGGTGAACACAGCGCCTATTTTTTATTGTCCGTGGATTAAGTTAGCCGCTAAAGAGTGATTTATTTGGTGGGTATTAACTCCCCCTAGCCCCCTCTTTAAAAAAGAGGGGGGAGGCAAGTTTAAAAATCATAACGCTTTGAGAGAACAAAAGATAAAGAAATTTAAAAGAAAAACATTTATAGAATGTCCAAATCAGCAGGGATAGAAAAAATGACTACTCAATTAAACAAGCCCGGCGGCGTTTGGGAAATGGTTTTAATTGCCCTGCCTATGGTCGTTTCTTTTGCGTGCGACACGGTCATGACTTTTACTGATCGGTTATTTCTTTCTCGGGTTAGTCCTGTTCATATGAACGCGGCGATGGCGGGGGGGATTTCGTATTTTTTTATGATGTCGTTTTTTTTAGGGTTGATCGGTTACGTTACGGCATTGACCGCGCAGTATCTGGGTGCCGGTCAAAAATCGCAGTGCAGTAAAGTTGTGACCCAGGCTTTTTTTATTATTCTTGTCGCCTATCCATTTTTGCTTTTGATGCGCCCTTGCGCTCTTAAACTCATGGCAGGTTTAGGCGTTTTGCCAGAGCAGTTTGCTTTGCAAAAAGAATATTTTGACCTTTTGATGTTGGGTACAGTTTTTAGTTTGGGCCGTCATGCTTTAAGCAGTTTTTTTTCAGGAATTGGGCATACTCGTAATGTGATGGTGGCCTCAATACTGGCGATGGTCGTGAATTGCTTTTTAAATTATTGTCTGATTTTTGGAAACTTTGGTTTTCCAAAAATGGGGATCAAAGGCGCGGCTTTGGGGACGATACTAGCGTCAGCCAGCGCGTTTGTGTTTTTGTTGGTTGTTTATTTTGGAAGAAACAACAGAAAAGAATTTGCGCTAGCCGACTCCTTTGGGTTTGAGCGCATTCTCATGAAAAAGTTACTTGTCTTTGGTTATCCGGCCGGTGTTGAGTTTGCGCTTAATATCTTGGCGTTTTCGGGAATTATTTTTCTTTTTCATGCCCAAGGAGCCGTCACAGCGACGGCTTTGACCATTGTTTTTAATTGGGACATGGTGACGTTTGTCCCTTTGATCGGCATTGAAATTGGCGTCACAAGTCTTGTCGGCCGTTACAAAGGTGCGGGAGATTTGAATACTGCCAAGCGCGCGGTGCGTTCGGGACTGACATTGGGCTTGCTCTATTCATTTCTGATGCTGGGGATTTTTATTTTGTTTCCCGACGGGTTGGTCAACTTTTTTAGGCCGGATATTGCCAGTGAAATTTTTAGTTTAGCGCGACCTTTAGCGATTTCGATGATTAAGCTTGTTGCCATTTATGTAATGGCTGAGGCGCTTTTAATTGTTTTTATCGGCGCTTTGCGTGGGGCGGGTGACACGTTTTGGGCGATGGTGATTTCCGTGAGTATTCACTGGACGATACTTGTTGTTTTGTATTTTGCGCTCAACTTTTTGCACATCAGCGCTTATCAAGGTTGGGTCATTTTGGTCGTCATTTTTACGGCAATGGCGGCTTTGCCTTATTGGCGTTATCGAACCGGCGCGTGGAAAAGTATAAAAATTATTGAAGCCGATAATTGACGTTTATTATTTCTTTGCTGTTGCGACATCTAGCGTTTCGTTTTCTTTAAGCCCCAAAAACATCGGTAAGCTCAAGAGCGGTTGGATATTGATAATAACCGGTACAAAGCCGGGCGCGTTTTGCACACGATTAATCATCTCTGCAGTAAACTTAAATTCAACGCTGTTTCCTGTTGTCGTCAATTGACGACGTATTTTCTCGCCCGTCAAATCAACCCCGCCGGGGGCGGATACTTTTACGGGCGGTTGATTGGTCTTGATAGAATCAAGAGGGGAAGATGAAACGAAAATGTCGCGTAGTTGTGGCTTTGCGCCGATAATTTGTAAAAAGAACGCATCAGTTTTAACGCGAATTTCTTGCTGATAAATTTTAACTGCTCTTGATCCATTCTTCGCTATTTCTGCTGCCGTATGGGAATTATTTATTAATTCTGCCAATGTTTCTTGGCTAAAGGTTTTTGCAGCTTCATTTTCGATCAATATGTTTTTTGCCTCATAGTTATTTCCCCAACCGCCTTCAAAATATAAAATAGCTACTTCTTGACTGGCTGGTTCAAAGATATTGCGGTCATTCCCAACAATGGCGAGATTTGCAAGTGCAAACATATTAATGAGTTCTCCTGTCGTGTTAAGGATAAGAACATTATTATTTTTAATATCAGGAAGCTCTGATGCGGCATTACTGCGAACAGCGATCGATTGACCAGAAAGGGTGGATAATAATTGCAATTCATTGTCAGATTTTCTTTGTCTAAAGCCAACAATAATCAATGGACGTTCTATAAAATCCAGATTGCCATAGAGACTATTATAGGCTTGCATAAATTCTTCAAATTCTTTTTCTGAAGGCGACCCTATGACAATGATTTTTCTGTTTGGGCTTATATTAAGAGATTTTTTCATCGCGGTTATTCTTTCAGAAGAAATTTTTTGAGGAAGATTAAATTTGAATGGAGCATAAGGTAAAGGGGCTAAAAGCAAGTCATCTGAGGCAATGATTTGAGCTGTCCCAAAGTCATGGAACTCAACGTGAATAACATTTGAGTGGTTTAACCCTCGGTATGGTTCTACGACATATCCTGGGAAGAATTTTCCCGCTTGTGAAGCATCTATTTCTTTTTCATATAAAATTATGACATTTTCTTTATTTAATCCGGATGCTTCGATAAGCCCTTTCGCGGCATTGACAGACGCAAATTCATATACAAGAAGACAAAGTTTCATGGAAGGGTCATTGATTGTTGCTTTAATCTTTTCTCTAAGACGGGCTAGAAAAAGATTTGGATTGCTCAATAAGTTTAAATAATTTTTGATTATTTTTTCCTCTAGGAAATATTTTTTGTTTTTTTCAGGTTTATAATTAACATCCAAAGCAATTCCTTGCTTCAAAGAATTGAATAATGAAAATAATTCTTCTAAATTTTTGTTGCTCCAGGCGGCGATTTGATAGGCAAGAGCTGGTTCATCTTTTAACATTGTGAGAATTTCTAGATAATGTTGAAAGGATACATCCGCAGGAAAATCTTTGTGATAAATTTCCTTGAAGGCACTTTCAATTTCAGCCCTCGGCAATGTTTCTTTCTTGGGAATAAAGTTGTTGTCAATTAATGCTTTGATGGTGTTTTCGGTTTTTTCTCGGTCTGCCCAGTGCAAATCAGTAAAAAGATTGCGAAGAAGTTTTTCAAAAATTTCATGCTCTTCTATATTTTTTAACATTGTTTCTCTAGGTGCAAAGCCCGCGTTAATAAATGCATTGAGCATATTGATAATAGACTTGCGTGCATATTTATTAGGATTTGTGATAAGCATATCGAGAAAGATTTTAACAATTTGTTTTTCTTGCATTTCTTCTTTGGTTATAAAACCACTGGTAATCAGCGCAGTGAATGCATCTGCATTGAGGCCACGATCTGACCAGTGTAAATCAGTTTGAATTCCATTTAGAAGATCGCGAACAAGTTCTTTCTCTTTTATAATTCTTATGACGGCTTCTTTAGATACAAAACCATTTTCAACAAAGGCATTGAGCATGTGAACAATAAATTCACGTATATAACGCACATCTTTATCAGAAATAAACTTATCAATAAGAGATTTAACAATTTTTTTATCTTCAATTTCTTCTTTGGTTATAATCCCGTCTGAGATTAGCGTAGTCAGCACCTGCGTGTTGACGTTGTGTGCTGTTGGATCCCAATTATCGAGAAGTTGGTAGAAAAGGTTTTCATAAAAACCATTTTTTTCTAAATCTTTTTTTACTTTCTCTTTGGTTATAAGTCCGTAAGCAATGAGTTTATTAAGTGTAGTCATCAGATTTATACACATTTGGATAGTGAATCGGCTATCGACTTCGCGCAGTAATATTTCTGCAATTTTAGCGTTTTTAAGTTCTTCCTTAGTCGCAAGTCCAGTGGTTATCAGTGTTGTAAGGATATTGATAATTAGAATATGCGCAGATGAGTTATCAGCAGTGTTAAGTGCCCGCAGGAGGGTTTTGATAATCTCATTTTTTGTTGTTTCTTTTTTTGTCACAAACCCGTTGGTTAAGAGTGCGTTGAGGATATTTTCATTAACTTCACGTATACGATTATCTTGATTAGTAATAAGATTTTTCAGAAGGGTTTTGACGGTGCCTCTTTCATCTAAATCTTTTATAATTTCTTCTTTGTCTGCAAGGCCAGCGGCAGTCAAAGCAGTAAGGATGTCTATAATAGGCTTGGCTGCAGAGATGTCTTGATTAGTTGTCAGTTCATCAAGAAGGGTTTTAAGGATGTTTCTTTTTTTTGCTTCTTCTGGGGAGAGAAAGCCATTCTCAATTAGTATAACAAATTGATCTGAAGTGGCTTTGCGGGTAGCACCGCTTGAATAGGAGGTCAGTCTATCCAGCAGAGTTTTTATAATTTCGCTCTCTTCTGTTTTTGTGAGTAAATGGTTAATTGCGAGCGTAGTAAGAATATTGGAAATTTTATTATATTCATGCCACGAAAGATTCGAGTTAAGCACCCGCAGGAGCACTCCAACAACCTTATTTTCCTGCAGCTCTTCTTTGTTTATGAGTTTGTTAGTAATCAGCATATGAAGAATGCGTGCACTGGATTGGCTCACATATTCCACTGGGTTATTGATAAGCTGATTTAACAAATTTTCTAATGTCTCTGAAATAAGTATTTTTCTTTCTAATCTGCTTGAATCGATGCCACTTATCCATTCTTCAAATTTTTTATAACTAGTGGAATCAGTTTGCAAGACAGAAGCCACACTTTCCGTCGATGCAGTTGAGCTTGCGATTTGTCCGTTGGATGTATCAAGGTCAACTGTTAAAATTGTACTGCTGGCGGCATCGTCAGGTGAAATATTGGGTAAATCTGTGACTTTCGAAATTTTGTTTCTAGTTTGATCAAACCCAGCCCCGCCGGAAAAATATTTTCTTGGCAATGTTTCTTGCGTTAAGGGATCGACTTCTTCTTTAATGTAGTTGTATGCGCCTTTTTTAAATGATTCGACATATTGCGCCCAAATCTTTTCTTTGGCTGTTTTGTCGGTGATATCGACACCGCTGATTTTGTTGTGGTCAACGTAAGCTTGGCCAAAAATGTTTTGCCGGATTTTGTCTTTAAACCAAATCGCTAAAATCAGCGAATGATAAATTTGCCGCAGTTGGGCAAAGTTTTTGCCTTCATTGACTTCTTTTTCGAGGATGGGCAGGAT
>CAYNSM010000027.1:0-19552 GCA_964400065.1 uncultured Planctomycetales bacterium | reverse complement strand
GCGAAGAAAAAATATTAAACGAAAAAACAATCCAAGAAAATACGCTTTCAAGCCGCGATTATAAGTACGGTTTTTATACCGATATTGAAACCGACAGTATCCCAAAAGGCTTAAGTGAAGAGACTATCCGGCTGATTTGCAAAAAGAAAAACGAACCAGAGTGGATGCTCAATTGGCGTTTGAAAGCTTTCCGTCACTGGCTGACACTTAAAGAACCACATTGGCCCAATTTTCAATATGGTCCCATCGATTATCAAGCACTAAGCTATTACAGTGCGCCTAAACAAAAAACTGCAGGGCCAACTAAAATCGAAGATGTGGACCCACAGCTTATTAAAACCTTTGATCGACTCGGCATTCCTTTAACTGAACAAAAACGATTAACCGGAGTTGCTGTTGACGCAATCTTTGACAGCGTTTCCGTCGGGACAACACATCAAGCGGAATTAGCCAAAGTCGGCGTCATTTTTTGTTCGATGAGCGAAGCAATTCTCCATCACCCAGATTTAGTCCAAAAATATTTAGGCTCTGTGGTCCCGTACTCTGACAATTTTTTTGCCGCCCTCAATGCGGCTGTTTTTAGCGATGGTTCATTTTGCTACATCCCCAAAAATGTTCGTTGTCCACTTGAACTCTCGACGTATTTTCGAATTAATGCGGCCCAAAGCGGCCAATTTGAAAGAACCCTTATTGTGGCAGAGGACAGCAGCTATGTCAGCTATTTAGAAGGCTGTACCGCACCAATGCGCGATGAAAACCAGCTGCATGCGGCAGTTGTCGAGCTTGTCGCGCTGGACAATGCCGAAATCAAATATTCGACGGTACAAAACTGGTATTCAGGCGATAAAGATGGGAAAGGCGGGATTTATAATTTTGTCACCAAACGCGGAAAATGCGTTGGCAAAAATTCTAAAATTTCATGGACGCAGGTTGAAGCAGGTTCAGCGATTACCTGGAAATATCCAAGCGTTATTTTGCAAGGCGATAATTCTGTCGGAAAATTTTATTCGGTCGCCTTAACCAACAATCGTATGCAGGCAGACACTGGCACAAAAATGATTCATATCGGAAAGAACACCAAAAGCACGGTCGTTTCCAAAGGGATCTCGACGGACGAGAGCAACAACAGTTATCGAGGGCTTATCAAAATCCTGCCGTCAGCTGATAACGCGCGCAACTTTTCACAGTGCGACTCGATGTTAATCGGCAACAAGTGCAGCGCTAATACATTCCCCTATATTGAGGTCAAGAATAACAGTGCCGTTTTAGAACACGAAGCCTCGACGTCAAAAATCAATGCCGATCAAATCTTTTATTTGCAGTCACGCGGACTAGACTTGGAAGGCGCGATCTCACTAATCATCAATGGCTTCTGCAAAGATGTTTTCAAGGAGCTTCCCATGGAATTCGCAGTTGAAGCAGTCAAACTGTTAGAAATGAAATTAGAAGGCAGTGTCGGGTAATTAAACGGAAAGGGAAGAAACACATGATAGAAATTCGTAATTTACACGCAGGCATAGAAGGAACAGAAATTCTCAAAGGGATCAATTTGATCATTAATACTGGCGAGGTTCATGCGATTATGGGCCCCAACGGTTCTGGCAAAAGCACACTTTCAAAAGTGATCGCCGGACATCCGCAATATGAAGTTACCCAAGGAGAAATCATTTACGACGTTAATTTCAAAAAAATCAACTTACTTGATCTCTCGCCGGAAGAACGAGCGCGCGAGGGGATTTTTTTAGCTTTCCAATATCCAATCGAAATCCCCGGAGTTAACACGGCTGTTTTTTTGCGGGCCGCTTTTAATGAAATTTGCAAGCATCAGGGCGTTGAAGAAATGGATCCGATTGATTTTGATAATTTTCTTCGCCTTAAAATGAACCTCTTGGATATGGACGAAAAATTTATTAACCGAGCGGTCAATGTTGATTTTTCCGGTGGAGAAAAAAAGCGCAATGAAATTATGCAAATGGCCGTATTAAACCCGCGGTTTGCAGTACTCGATGAGACCGATTCCGGCTTGGACATCGACTCAATGCGCATTGTGGCCGACGGTGTTAATAAATTACGCAATAAAAACAATGCCATGCTCGTGATCACCCATTATCAGCGGCTATTAAATTATATCGTGCCCGACTTTGTGCATATTTTGCAGGATGGCAGAATCGTTCGCTCAGCCGGTAAAGAACTTGCTTTGACGGTTGAAGAAAAAGGTTATGATTGGTTAAAGGAAGGGATTTAATGCTTGCCATGGATGAAAAATTAACACCGTTCTTAACGGCCATCAAGGATTACTCGCTTGAATTTAACAATACCGAAGCCCCATCATGGCTTAGGACTTTTCGTCAAGATGCTTTGACCCGCTTTTTATCATCCGGCATCCCGACGACAAAAAATGAAGATTGGAAATATACTAATCTTTCAGAAGTGTCAAATATTGCCTTTGAACCGATTGCACAAACGCCATTGCCGTCTAACCAAATACTTAGAGGAATTTGCTCAGCTGATGAACCCACCGTTGTTTTTGTCAACGGGATAATTGATGAAAAGCTCTCGTCGCTTAACCTGTTGCCCCAGGGACTTACCTTATTGCCGCTGAAAACTGCCTACCGTGAAAAAGAAACCCAAATTAAGACCCTGCTGGCAAACTATGAGAGCACAAAAGAAAATAATTTTGTCACCTTAAATCATGCTTTAAATTCGGCTGGGTATTACATCGATATCGCCGACAAAGCCATTATAAAAAAATTAATCCATATTGTTTATGTCACAACTTGCAAAGCGCCAAGCCTGACAACGCCTCGCACTCTGATTATCGTCGGAAAATCAGCCGAAGCGACGATTCTCGAGACTCATTTGGGCATCGATGAGAGTTCCTACTTATCGGTCCCGTTAACCGATATTTTCTTAAATGAAAATACCACGCTGCACTATTGCAAAGCTCAAAGCGAAAGCTTGAAAGCCTACCAGATCGGCAACACGCGCGTCTGGCAAGAACGTGATTCCCATTTTGACGGATTTTCGCTGAGTAACGGAGCTGCCATTACGCGCAATGATCTTGATATCGTTTCAAACGCAGAAGGCACGCAAAGCACTTTAAATGGATTTTATGGCGTCTGCGCAAATCAACACGTCGATAATCATTCGAGCATGGACCATCGCTTTGCAAATTGTACGAGTAACCAACTTTATAAAGGACTTTTAAACGGCCAGTCACACTCTGTTTTCAATGGAAAGATTTTTGTGCGGCCGATTGCTCAAAAAACAAATTCCTATCAACTGAACAAAAACCTAATTCTAGGGGACAATTGCCGTGTGGACACAAAACCGCAATTGGAAATCTTTGCCGACGATGTCAAGTGCACGCACGGGGCGACAATCGGGCAGCTCAATAGTGAAGAAATTTTCTATCTACAAACCCGTTGCATCTCCAAAAAAGAAGCAATCAAAATTTTGGCACACGGTTTTGTCGAAGATATTTTGTCAAAAATCCATCACCCGGATATTCTTAAAAAACTTACAATTTTGCTTCAGCCAACCTTCGCCGCTTTAGAATAAGTTCATGGCTAAAACATTTGCAGTCAATAAAATCCGCAAAGACTTCCCAAACCTTTCCATCAAGGTCCGGGGCAAACCTCTTGTTTATCTGGACAATGCCGCGACAACGTTAAAACCTCAATGCGTTATCGATCGACTGACGCACTACTACAAATACGAAAACGCAAACGTTCATCGCGGCGTGCACTATTTAAGTGAAAAAGCGACCCTCGAATTTGAAAAAACGCGTGAGAAAATTTGCCGGTTTCTTAACGCGGCAAACCGATCAGAAATTATTTTTACAAAAGGCACAACCGACTCGATTAATCTCGTCGCCCAGAGTTATGGCCGCAATTTTTTGCAAGAGAACGATGAAATTATCATCAGCGAAATGGAGCATCATAGCAATATTGTTCCCTGGCAAATTTTGTGTCAGCAGAAAGGGACCGTTTTAAAAATTATCCCGATCGACAATACCGGCGCCTATAGCGTTGACGATTTCAAGAAAGTCCTCACTGCTAAAACAAAGTTTATTTCGCTTGTATATATTTCCAATTCTTTAGGCACGATTAATCCGATTCCCGAAATTATAAAAATTGCCCATAAGCAAAACATTCCGGTTTTAATCGACGCGGCACAAACAGTCAGTCACATGCCCATTGACGTCCAAAAGCTTGACTGTGACTTTTTTGCGTTTTCAGGCCACAAACTTTTTGGGCCCACCGGCATCGGGGTCCTTTATGGCAAAACCGCTCTGCTTAATCAAATGCCCCCGTATCAAGCCGGCGGCGACATGATTTCTTCTGTGACCTTCGAAAAAACAACTTATAATGTTCTGCCGTATAAATTTGAAGCAGGAACGCCGCACATTGCCGGAGTTATTGGTTTGGGTGCAGCCATCGATTACATCGATTCAATTGGTTTTGAAAATATTTCGACGTATGAAAAAGAACTTCTTGTTTACGCGACCAAGGCATTAAAAAAAGTGCCTGGCTTAAAATTAATCGGTACAGCCAAACATAAAGCCGCTGTGCTTTCTTTTGTCATTGATAAAATCCACGCGCATGATTTGGGGACTTTGGTTGACGAACACGCCGTTGCAATTCGCACCGGGCATCATTGCACGCAACCGGTCATGAAACATTTTGGTGTTCCAGCAACGGCCCGCGCGTCACTTTCTTTTTATAATAATTCCCAGGACATTGACCACTTGGTCAAAGCGATTGTCCAAGCTAAAAAAATATTTTCAAAATCCTATGAACGAAAATAATCGCGCCGAACTTTATCAGCAAGTTATTCTGGAGCATCATCACAAACCGAAGAATTTTGGCGAGCTTAAAAGCGCGACCCATGATTCGGAAGGTTACAATCCCTTATGCGGAGATCATTTGCATATTTATTTGCATGTGAATGATAAAGATATCATCGACAATATTTCCTTTAAAGGTGATGGCTGTGCGATTTCACGGGCTTCAGCGTCGATGATGACCGTGGCGCTCAAAGGAAAGACGCTCACGCAAGCGCACAACCTTTTCGAAGAATTTCACCAACTTATCATAGGCAATTTGAAACCCGACAAAACACCGCATCATTTAGGTAAACTGGCCATTTTTTCCGGTATTTGGCAGTATCCCTCTCGCGTCAAATGCGCAAGTCTTTGCTGGCACACGATGCAAGGTGCTTTAGAAAAGGCAAAGACTGTTTCGACCGAATAATATGTCAACAAAAAACATTAACTCTCCCAACGTCACTCGTCAGACAAATGTGATCAGTGACGCTTTTAGCCGGCCAATGCAGGATTTGCGTATCTCGGTTATCGACCGCTGTAATTTTCGATGCAGCTACTGCATGCCCGAGGAAACCTACGGGAAGCATTATTCATTTTTGGAAAAAGAACATTGGTTGACCTTTGGCGAAATTGTGCGCTTGACAAAACTTTTTGTTGGGCTGGGCGTTAGCAAAGTCCGATTAACCGGCGGGGAACCGCTCTTGCGTCCTGATTTACATAAATTGGTTGAAAGTCTTTCGCAGCTTTCCTGTATCAAGGATTTGGCTTTGACAACGAATGGTGCATTTCTCAAAAGCCAAGCTCAAGAACTGTTTGATGCCGGACTTTCGCGATTAACCGTCAGCCTTGACACTTTAGATGAAAAAATATTTTCACAGATCAACGGCAGCCGCGGCTCTGTTAACGGTGTTCTAGACGGTATTCAAGAAGCGGTAAGTGTCGGTTTTCAAAATATTAAAATCAATGCCGTCATTCAAAAAAACGTCAATGAAAGCTCCATCATGGGCTTAGTCGATTACGCTAAGAAAACAGGTCATATTTTGCGATTTATCGAATATATGGACGTCGGAAATTGTAATCACTGGCAATCCTCCGCTGTTGTTAAAAGTACGGATATTGTTAAGTTGATTTCTGCGTCTTACCCTCTAAAGGTGATCGAACCTAATTATTATGGCGAGGTCGCTGAGCGATATCGTTTTTCTGACGGAAAAGGGGAGATTGGTTTTATTTCTTCGGTCAGTCAGCCTTTTTGCGGCACATGCACACGTCTTCGTTTATCAACGGACGGAAAACTTTATACCTGTCTTTTCGCAACGCAGTCGACCGACTTAAGTACCCCGCTTCGGGCTGGTGCGACTGATCAGGAATTAATTAAAATTATTTCAAAAGTATGGCAAAGCCGTAGCGACAAATATTCTGAAAACCGTTATCTTTTTGAAGACTTAAAAATCAAAACGCCAAAAGTGGAAATGTATCAAATCGGGGGATAAGACTTAAGAATTTTTATTACCAGATCACATTTTCGCAACTAAAAGGCGCACCCTCAAAAGTCCCAACAAAACGTACTTCCCGCACAATTTCCATATTGTAAGTTTTCTTGACAAGCTCAGCCATTTTTTGCGCAAGATCATAAACATTTTGGGCGCTGCAACCTTGGGCTTTCACAATAATATTGGCATGTTTTGGAAAAATCTTTGCCCCACCGACGGATAGTTGCTTACCGCCGGCCTGTTCCAAGAACCATCCGGTTGCTTGCCGTCTTTCTGCCTTGGAAGTCGGCTCAATGTTACGAAAAAAACTTCCCGCACATGGATAAATCTTAAGGTCTGGATGCTTTTCTAAGCGCAGCCGCAGTGTTTCTTCACGCTCTTTTAACAGATCTTTTGAGTCTGCTTTACAAACAGAAAAAACAGCAGACAAAACAATATCACCAGTTTCCTTTAGACGAGAATTACGATACGAAAAACCTAGCTGACTTTGATGAGCTTCAAATTTTTTTCCAGAAGAAGAAAGAAGCGTCACACTTTTAAGTGCGTCGCCAACCTGTTTGCCAAATGCGCCGGCATTTCCGACAATTGCACCTGCGACGGTGCCGGGAATGCCGCTGGTAAAATTTATCCCTCCAAGCCCATGCTCAGCCGCATAAATGGCAAGTTGGTCCAAAAGCGTACTTCCCGAAACAGTAATTTCTTCATCCGTATGACTGATCAAAGGACTGTTGCTAAAATAGCGGACAACCGCGCATGGCACACCCAAATCCGAGACAACGAGATTTGACCCACCGCCGATTAAAATAAATTTGATTTTTTGGCGTTCTAAAAAATCAATTGTATTTTCCAGCTGTTGGGGTGTAGCGCAGCAAAAAAGGTAAGGACAAACACCGCCTAACTGGAAAGTCGTCCATTGGCTAAGCGGGGATTCTTCTTTAACAATAACGCCGCAAAGTTCTAGCGCTGAAAAATCAGGTTTCACAGTTTAACTTTCGTTTTGACAATTGACCCAGCTTGAGCTGCCATCCGCAAAAACTTCTTTTTTCCAAATTGGCAAACGTTTCTTAATTTCATCGATAATATACCGGCACCCTTTGAATGCCTCGTCACGATGGGTCGAACTTACTCCCACCCAAACGCTCATTTCTCCGACGGCGAGTCGACCGACCCGATGCAAACAAACAAATTGCGCAATAGAAAATTGGGCCTGAACTTCATTGAAAATCTTTTGCGCTTCACTTTCACAAAGAGGCTCTAACGCTTCGTATTCCAACTGCGTTACACACAAAGCATTATGTGTATCGCGTACCCAACCTTCAAAACTGACAAAAGCCCCATGAGACGGATGACGTAATCGCGTCAAATACGGTTTTGGATCAAGCGGTTGACTTAAAAGTTTAAACATGGTTTAAATGATTTACCAGACAGAATGATCTTTTTTTCAAGACGTTGTGAGACGAAGCGCGCATGGATAAAGCGCAAGTCGAGCATCGAGCGAAGTCCAGCCGGCAGGGGCTGGACGAGCGTTCTTTGAAAAATAAGTCATTCTGTCTGGCATCTCTAATATGTCACTTTAACGACACCATTTATAATCGTGCATTGACATCCTAAGCGTTTGTTTTCGTCCATGCCCAAATCTTTTTCTTCTTGATTGAGAGGCCCTAAATTCTGGGCTCCTTCCAAAACTTCAATCTGACATGTTGCACAAACACCCGAATTACAACTAAACGGAATGCCAGCTTTCTCACACGCCTCAGAAATCTGTGTGCCGTCGGGAACTTCGTATTCTATCTGATCAATATAGAGTTTGGCCATACTTTTAAATGTTAAATTTTGGGAAGGGGAAAGACAATATTCTTTTCGGGATTATCAAAAGAGTGAACAACAACACCCGAAAAACTTGCCTTAATCGTATTAACCAATTCATCAACAATCCATCGGGGAACCGATGCTCCTGAACTGATCCCGACTTTTTTCTTTCCGTTTAACTTCTTCATGTCAAATTCTTGGGCGCGATCGATGATATAACTTTCAACACCATAATTCGCACCCGTTTCCCGCAAGCGGTTGCTGTTAGAACTGTTTGGCGACCCGCAAATGATAATAATATCGCAAGTCTTGGCTAATTCTTTAACGGCGTCTTGCCGATTTTGGGTTGCATAACAAATATCCGCACGAGGAGGACCAACAAGATGCGGGAATTTATCTTTTAACTTCTTGATAATTCCAGCCGTTTCATCGACGGAAAGAGTTGTCTGTGTCAAATACGAGACTTCTTTCTGCACAGAAATATCCAAACTATCGACATCCTTTTCCGTTTCAATAATGTGTAACAAATGAGGATCGACGTGACCGGCAGTTCCTGTTAATTCCTGATGGCCTTTATGCCCAATTAAGACAATTTCATATTTCTTTGCAGAAAATTTTACAGCTTCCTTGTGGACTTTTGTCACCAAAGGACACGTTGCATCAATAAATTGCAATCCTCTTTGTTTAGCGTTTGAAATAACAGCAGGCGGGATCCCGTGAGCACTAAAAATTATACGCGAGCCAGAAGGGACTTCATCAATCGACTCGACAAAAACAACGCCGCGCTTTTTAAAATCTGCGACGACATACGTATTATGCACAATCTCATGATACACATAAAGCGGCGCCCCGTATTTGGCCAGCGCCTTTTCAACAATTTCAACGGCACTGGCAACCCCAGCACAAAAACCTTGTGTTCTTGCCAAAAATATTTCCACTTTTTTATATCCTTATTGCTATAATCCGAGTTTGAAAGCCAGTATAGCATTTGAGTCTTTAAATGAAAACGATTTTTCCGAAAGGGAAGTTATCTTATGCAACTGATGAAACGACGAAAAACACCGACGGTAAACATTGGCCATGTCCAGTTGGGGAGCTCTTTTCCGATTGTCATTCAATCCATGACAGATACATCAACCGCTGATGTTCACGCGACATTTCAACAAACTGTTAGCCTTATTGAGGCCGGTTCGCAACTGGTGCGCTGGACGGTCAATGACGAAAAAGCCGCGCAAGCTGTTGCCGAGATCATAAAAATGCTGCGCGACAAGGGTTACCAAACACCCATTGTCGGAGATTTTCATTTCAACGGCCATCGCTTGCTGGCAAAATTCCCGTCGGCAGCGAAGGCTTTGGATAAATATCGAATTAATCCCGGCAATGTCGGTAAAGGCAATTTGCATGATGATAACTTTGCCACGATCGTCAAAATCGCCATCGAACATAATAAAGCAATACGCATCGGCGTTAATTGGGGCTCACTTGACCAGGAGCTTTTAACAGCCATGATGGACAAAAACGCAAAACTCGCAAACCCCAAAGACGCTAAAGAAGTCACTTATCAAGCCATGATACAGAGTGCTTTGCAAAGTGCCGCATACGCACGCAAGCTGGGCATTAAAAAAGAAAAAATCGTTTTGAGTGTCAAAATGTCAATTTTGCAAGACATGGTCAATGTTTATTCAAAACTCGCTAACGAATGCGAATATGCTCTACACTTAGGATTAACGGAAGCCGGAGCGGATGTGCAAGGCATTTCATCGAGCGCGGCGGCTTTGGCGATTCTTTTGCAACAGGGAATTGGCGACACAATACGCGTTTCCTTAACACCGCAACCGAATATCAGCCGGACAAAAGAAGTCGACGTCTGCAAAGCGATTTTGCAGGCACTAGGATTGCGCTATTTTGCTCCAAGCGTCACCAGCTGCCCGGGTTGCGGAAGAACAAGCAGCAATTTCTTTCAATATCTTGCCAGAGATATTAATGAACACATTGTCCGCCAAATGCCGCAATGGCAAAAAGAATTTCCAGGAGTTGAAAAATTAAAAATTGCTGTCATGGGTTGCGTTGTCAACGGTCCCGGGGAAAGCCGTCATGCTGATATCGGGATCAGTTTGCCGGGCGCTAGCGAAAAACCGATTGCTCCGGTTTATATCGACGGGAAAGAAGCCACTACCTTAAAGGGGCAAAAAATTAAGGAAGAATTTATTGCAATCCTGGAAGATTATATAAAGAATCGTTTTAAACGATGAATACCTAATTTAAACTGCTGCCGCAACGGTCAGACGATTTAAACTCTTGATGTAACTTAAAACTTCTTTGGCGTGTTCCGCAGGTTTTACTTTTTCAAAAATCTTTGAAATTTTTCCATCTTTATCAACAATAAAAGTCGTGCGCAAAATGCCGGAGATCTTTTTGCCATACATTAGCTTTTCGCCCCAAACGCCGTAGGAAGAAATCGCTTGTTTTTCCTTATCACAGAGCAAAAGAAAGGGGAGGTAATATTTCGCCACAAAACGCTGATGCGAATAAAGATTGTCTGCGCTAATTCCCAGGACAACCGTGTCACATTCAAAAAGCTCATCCATAACATCGCGAAACCCGCAAGCTTCTTTGATACAGCCTGGGGTATCATCCTTCGGATAAAAATACAAAACAACATTCTTGCGGCCCAAATAATTGGACAAAGAAACCATTCGGCCATTGCTGGCAATCAATGCAAAATTTGGCGCTTGTGAACCAACTTCGAGTTTCTTCATGTCTTCTCTCCTTAGGACTAAAACGGATTCCATATTCTTTTGTGTGGATCATAAATCGCTTTAACCAAACTTTCCGACGGCATATTATCCTCGCGCGGCCAGGATGTCATCTCAAGTTTATTGCCATCCAGATCATAAAAATACAAAGACCATGATTTATCGCGTTTCTTTGCGAAAGCAATTTTGACAGCATTATCTTCAAGACGCTTGATCATCGCATCAAATTCCTGAGCTTTAACCCGAAACGAAAAATGATTCGCGCCCAAGCCTTCTTCCTGAAACGGATGTTTTTCATCAAAACTTTTCGCTTGAATCAATCCGATAAGTGCAGATCCGCAATCCAGAAAATATTCAATGCCCGGTTTGGAAGGTTCACGCTGTGTAATTTGCAATCCTAAAACTTCGGTATAAAATTTAAGAGATTGATCCAAATCCTTCACATTGATAGCAACATGATCAATCCCGAGAATAAAGCTCATAATTTAATCACCCGCTCGATTTGTCGATTCTTAAAAGTAACATATTGTTGATACCCAGCAGCACGTGCCAGCTCAAAAGCTTTTTCAAAATCCGATCCAACTTCACGAGGCGCATGCGCGTCAGAGCCAAACGTCAAAGGGACGCCTTCCTGACAATAAATTCGAAGCGCATCCAAAGACGGATACATTTCATTAACCGGTTTTCGCAAACCCGCGGTATTAATCTCAACGGCAACGCCGGCTGATTTGAAAACTTCTGCGGTCGTCATAATTTCGGTCGTCATATCCGAAGCTGGCCGATGACCAAATTTTTTGACCAAATCAACATGGCCCATAATATCAAAAAGTTTTGATTGCGCCGACAAACGCAAAAGTTTGTAATATTGCCGGTAAACCTGATCAATGTTAGCGCCATTCCATCGGCTTAAATCATGAGGATTATCAAAACCCCAATCTCCAATAAAATGCACAGAACCGATGACATAGTCATACGGATAGCAGGAAAGAATTTTTTCCGTTTTCTCTTCGTAGCCGACAATAAAATCTGCTTCAAGCGCAACTTTAATCGAAATCTTTTTTTGGAATTGGGAGCGGACATCCTCAATCATTTTATGATATATCGGCAATTGGTCCAAACGCATGGCAATTTTGGGATCCTCAAAAGCAACAAGGGGAGCATGATCAGAAAAACCGATTTCAGTAAGGCCAGATTCAATAGCACGCAGGACATATTCGCGCGGCTCTCCGACGGCATGGCCGCAGAGAGGGGTGTGCATATGATAATCAACAACGGGGGTAGACATGTTTTAAAAACTAATTCTGTAAAATTCAAAAAACAATTTTGCATTAACGTGCCGGAATTATAGCACGAGTGCCGATTTTGTTTGCAATATATTTTTTCACAAGGCTTTAAAATGCTCGCTTGACCGTCGGGAAATGACTTTGACTTTGACTTTAGGCTGTGTTAAGATTGCACACATAAAACAACAATATCGAGGATGCCATGGACCAATTTTTTAAAAAGTTACTTGAGGAAATCGGTGAAGACACCAACCGTGAAGGTTTACGCTCCACTCCGCTTCGTGCCGCAAAAGCTTTCCAGTATCTGACCAAAGGATATAAGGAAGACATCAAAAAAATCGTCAATAATGCTGTTTTTGAATCTGACAATGACGAAATGATCATTGTCAAAGATATCGAACTCTACTCTCTATGCGAACATCATCTATTGCCTTTCTTTGGCAAATGCCATGTCGGTTATCTTCCTAATGGAAAAATCATCGGTCTTTCTAAAGTCGCCCGAATTGTCGATGTGTTCGCTCGCCGATTGCAAGTCCAAGAAAACTTGACCAAAGAAATCGCTGAGAGCATTATGGATGTCACCAATGCCCAAGGGGTGGCCGTTGTCATCGAAGCGCGGCATCTGTGCATGATGATGCGGGGCGTTGAAAAACAAAATTCGCTGATGAAAACCTCTTGCATGCTCGGTCTTTTTAGAAGTGAAAACTCAACGCGCGCCGAATTTTTAAGTTTGATCCGCTAACAATGCGAAAAGTCAAAACCGCTTATTCGAAAGGCAGTGTCCTGATCACCGGTGGCGCAAAACGGCTCGGCCGCGCAATCGCGATTTACTTGGCTAATTTAGGTTATCCGATCGCCATTCATTACAATCGTTCACGCAAAGAAGCCGAAAACCTCGCCAATGAAATTTGTCAATCGAAAGGTCGCTGTGAAATCTTTGCCGCTGACTTGAAAGATCCCAAAGCGGCTGCGAAATTATTGCCTGACGTCCATCAAAAATTTCCGGATCTGTGCTTTTTGGTCAATAATGCCTCAATTTTTGTACCTTCAAAGATCAAATCAGCTAATCTCAAAGATTTTGACGATGAATTTGCCATCAATTTGCGTGCACCATTTATTCTCACCAGCCAATTTGCTAAAATCATTCAAAAGGGGAGCATCGTTAATATTGTGGATACGAATGTGAGCAAAAATCAAACGGCTCACTTTTCTTATCTTTTAACAAAAAAATCTTTAGCTGATTTGACACGCTTAGCTGCTGTTGAGCTTTCTCCTTATATTCGTGTCAATGCTGTCGCTCCGGGACTTATTCTTGCGCCAGTGCAGAAAAACTCTAATTATCTTAACCGTCTGGCTAAGAATATTCCGCTTAAACACAAAGGCGATCCAGAAGATATTGCAAAAGCTGTACACTTTTTGTTGGAAAATACCTTTATTACCGGGCAAACCATCTTTGTCGATGGGGGAGAACACTTACTTTAAACAGAACAAACACTTTATTGGTTTGGAATAAGCACTATTTACCATGGCCATCATCCGCATAACAGATTTGAAACTCAAAGCCATCATCGGCATCAATGCGTGGGAAAGAACAACCAAGCAGGATGTCATTATCAATCTTGAACTGGATTTTGACGCTTCCAAGCCCGCCCAAAGCGACGATATTAAGGACACCATTGATTACAAAACCCTCAAAAAGCGTATTATTGAACTTGTTGAAGGCTCAAAATTTTTTCTTTTAGAAAAATTAGTTGAAAAAGTGCTTACTCTTATTATGCAAGACTCCAAAATCCGCAAAGCAACTGTCCGGATTGATAAACCAAAGGCTTTACGCTTCGCTAAATCTGTTTCGATTGAATCCAGCCGCCGTAAATCACGCAAAAAGTGATTTGCCCTTTATCTTGAAATTTGCTCCAAAACATCCCCATTTACCTTTTTTTGCACCGAATTAACCTAAATTTTCTTGCCACAACACCTGCCATTCGTAAACCTTTATTTTTGCCCTGTTTACAATTACGCGCACCAAAAATATTTTTGCAATCAAATAACACATTATGGTAAGGTTTGGGTCTATATGAAAAGCAAAATCATGGTTAAAAAGCTTCTGATCATCGCCATATCGGCAGTTACTTTTCTGTGTACGATCTTTGTTCACACGAAAAGCGACGAAGCCTCTTTGATTCCATTGGACAAAGGCATTATGGCTGGCCATGCGTCTTGGTACTCGCATACAGATCGTGGAATCAACCGCCACACAGCTAACAATGAGATTTTTGATGATCATGATTTAACGTGCGCGATGTGGAATGTTCCTTTTAACCAAAAACTGCGTGTGACAAACATCGAAAACGGCAAATCCATTGTCGTTCGTGTCAATGACAGAGGGCCGCATAAACGTTTTGTCCGCAAAGGCCGTGTTATCGATCTTACCAAAACCGCTTTTCGCCGGATTGCCGGAACCCATAAAGGCCTCATCCGCGTTCAAGTCGAATTTCTCTAACTCATCGTTTTGAAATTAACTGTCCTTCGAATAAATCCGCGTTTATTTTTCATTTTTAACTTGCAAATAAAGTTATCATTGTTATCATATCGCTGTATTTAAACCGATAAAAATTATTGCTATGAAATTTAAAAACGAAATCGTTGTCGTAACAGGTGCCACACGCGGCATTGGGAAAGCTATTGCTTTAGCGTTCGCAAAACAAGAAGCAGACGTGATCTTAGTCGGCCGAAACGAGCAAGCTTTAAAGGCTCTTTCCGACGAGATAAAGAACGTCGGCCAATCATGCGATTTTTTTGCGTGTGATGTTGCGAACTCGCAAAATGTGCAAGAAACCGTCAATAAAATTCTTGACAAATATAAGACCATTGATATATTGGTTAACAATGCCGGAATCACTCGCGATAATTTGTTGCTCCGAATGAGTGAAAGCGATTGGGATGAAGTGATAAGTACCAACCTCAAAGGCGTTTTTAATTTTACAAAAGCTGTTTCGCGATCGATGCTAAAAGCCAAAAAAGGCAAAATCATCAGTATCGCTTCGATCATTGGAATTACAGGCAACGCAGGCCAGGCTAATTATGCCGCAAGTAAAGCTGGCATTATCGGTTTCACAAAATCCATAGCGCGCGAATTAGCATCACGCGGAATAACCGCAAATGCCATTGCTCCAGGATACATTGAAACCGAAATGACTGGCCAACTCAAGGATGAACTTAAAGCCGAAATTTTAAAAAACATTCCCCTAGGCCGGCTTGGGACAGTCGAAGACGTTGCAAAAGTAAGTTTATTTCTCGCTTCAAAAGAAGCGGATTATATTACCGGTCAGACCATTGTTGTAGATGGTGGAATGGCGATCTAACTCACAGAGGGCAAAAAGGAGGCTTTTGTATGTCCGTTGAAGACAAAATCCGATCAATCATTTCCGAACAATTAGGCGTTAAGCCTGAAGAAGTCAACCCACAAGCATCCTTTATTGATGATCTTGGCGCTGACTCGCTAGACACCGTGGAGCTTATCATGGCTCTTGAAGAAGAATTTGGTGTTGAAATCCCGGACGAAGATGCTGAAAAAATGGCAACCGTTGGTGATGCAATCAAATATATCGAAGAAAAAGCGCCAAGCAAGTAAGCTTCTTTCCTCTATATATATAAGATCAACATATTAAAGATTAAACGTAAAGTGTGCCCCGAAGACTTTTGTCGGGGCTGCTTTATAATACTAAACCTTTAATAACTTCTAAAAGATATCAAAATGCAAAAAAGACGCGTTGTTGTAACAGGAATCGGCGTTGTTTCCCCGTTTGGAACAGGGGCGGAAGCTTTTTGGAAATCTTTACTCGAAGGGAAAAGCGGGATCCGTCCGATCACTCATTTTGATGCCAGTCAATTTGACTGCAAAATTGCCGGAACTGTCATAAATTTTAATCCCCTTGACCATTTTTCAACTAAAGAAGCACGCCACCTTGCCCCGTTTGTCCAATACGCGGTTGTCAGTTCACGTGAAGCGGTATCCATGGCAAAACTCGACTTGAAAAATATTAATTTGGAACGTATGGGCGTTTTGATCGGTTCAGGAATCGGCTGCCTTCATACATTAGAAGAAGAGCACAGCAAATTGATCACGCGTGGGCCTTCAAAAATTTCTCCATTTTTTATTCCCAAAATGATTATTAATGAAGCAGCTGGACATGTTTCAATCGAAACTGGCGCAAAAGGACCAGCGACATGTGTTGTTACAGCCTGCGCAAGTGCAACAAATGCGATCGGCGATGCTTACCGGTTTATCCAATACGGAGATGCGGATGTTATGCTGGCCGGCGGAACTGAATGTGCTTCGACTCCATTAGGGATAGGTGGATTTTGCGCCCTGAAAGCCTTATCCCAACGCAATGACGCTCCCGAAAAGGCAAGCCGTCCATTTGATCTTAACCGCGACGGGTTTGTTATGGCCGACGGCGCGGGCGTTGCATTGTTAGAAACTCTCGAGCATGCCAAAATGCGCGGGGCCAATATTCTCGCAGAAGTTGTAGGCTATGGCCGCACGTCTGATGCCTACCATATCACAGCACCCGAATCAACCGGAGCTGGGGCTACACGCGCCATGAAACTTGCTTTGGACGAGGCAAATATGCCGCCGCAAGAGCTCGGATACATTAACGCACACGGAACCTCAACACACTTAAATGACAAAGTTGAAACGTTAGCTATCAAAAATCTTTTTAAAGAACATGCCAAACTTATTCCGATAAGTTCAACAAAATCTATGACCGGTCATTTACTCGGAGCTGCAGGCGGAATTGAATTTGCTGCAAGCGTTTTTACGATTCGCGACAACATGATTGCCCCAACGATCAATCTCGAAACAGCTGATCCCGATTGCGATTTGGACTATGTCCCAAACCACGCCCGTAAAGCAACCGTGAATTCTGTCATGTCCAATTCGCTGGGGTTTGGCGGGCACAATGCCTCGATTCTGATCAAACGTTTCAAAGCATGATAAATTTAAGATAAACGCTGTGGGGATCTTTTTTAGCGAAATCCCGCTTGAGCAAGATAATCCCTGCGTAAAACTTTTCAACAAGGAAAATCCATGAAAAACTATAAAATTGCAGTAATCGCCGGTGATGGGACAGGCCCAGAAGTCATTAACGAAGGCTTAAAAGTTTTAGCTGCGGCCGCACAAAAGTTTGATTTTAAATATCAAACCCACGCCTATGATTTTGGAGGCGAACGTTATTTAAGGACAAAAGAAGTTTTACCCGATTCTGCGATTTCGGAACTAAAAACTTTTGACGCCATTTATCTTGGCGCAATCGGCCATCCTGACGTCAAACCGGGAATTTTAGAAAAAGGGATTTTGCTTCGTCTTCGCTTTGACCTTGATCAGTACATCAATCTTCGGCCAGTTGAACTTTATGATGAACGTTTTTGTCCGCTCAAAAATAAAAAGCCTGAAGACATCAACTTTACCGTCGTGCGTGAAAATTCAGAGGGACTCTACAAAGGCTTAGGCGAATTTCAAAATAAGGGAACGGCCGACGAAGTTGCCATTCAGATTTCGCACAATACCCGAAAAGGAGTTGAGCGCTGTATCCGCTTTGCATTTGAATACACGCGCAAGCACGGCAAAAAAAAGAAACTGACACTTTGCGGTAAAACCAATGTTTTGACCTTTGCCTTTGACCTTTGGGAAAGAACTTTTAATGAAGTGGCCAAAGAGTATACCGACATCACCACAGATTATGCGCATGTCGATGCGACCACAATGTGGTTTGTCAAAAATCCAGAATGGTTTGATGTCATCGTCACCGACAATATGTTTGGCGATATTATTACTGATTTAGGCGCTATGATTCAAGGCGGCATGGGCATTGCCGCCGGCGGAAATATCAACCCGCAAGGCGTTTCAATGTTTGAACCGATTGGTGGTTCTGCCCCCAAATACACGGGCAAAAATATTATAAACCCACTGGCTGCCATTGCCGCACTAGCGATGCTTTTGCGCCAAGTTGGCGAACAAAAAGCTGGTGACGGAGTCGAATCTTCGGTTAAAACCGTTTTACGCACAAAACTTAAAGATCTTGCCGCAGGGAAAATGGGCTATTCTACAACAGAAGTTGGAGATCTCGTCGTCAAGGGACTTTAAACACAGGAGTAAAAATATGAATAAGTATAATGTCGTTGTTGTTGGTGCTGGGGCCGTCGGGATTGAAATGTTACGCGTTTTGCGTCAAAGAAACTTTCCCGTCGCGCAATTAAAAGTTTTGGCCCGCAGTGATCGAGACATCACTGTCGATGGACAAACCTATCATGTCGAACCGATCACAGCACAAAGTTTTGACGGAATGCAAATTGCTCTTTTTGCCGGGACAGAAGGCGAAAAAGGCGCTGCGGTCACTTTTGCGGATGAGGCGGTCAAACGCGGATGTATCGTGATTGACAATGGCGCGGATTTTCGTATGGAAAAGGACGTTCCTCTCGTCGTTCCCGAAGTTAACGGCAAAGATGTGAAGTTAGCCAAAAAAGGGCGCGGGATTATTGCGAATCCTAATTGCTCGACGATACAAATGGTCGTGGCTCTTGCCCCAATTCACAAAATGTCAAAGATCAAGCGCGTCATTGTTTCTACATATCAAGCTGCATCCGGTGCGGGCAGCAAAGCCGTTGACGAACTTTTTGCCCAGACTAAGGATGTTTTAGACGGCAAAGCCGCCGTGCCGCAAGCTTTATCTAAACGCATTGCGTTTAATATTTTTCCGCACATCGGTTCTTTTGCCGAAAATGATTTTACGTCCGAAGAATGGAAAATGATTCTCGAAACACAAAAAATTATGCATGATGACAAAATCAAAGTCTCAGCGACAACTGTCCGTGTTCCTGTTAAAAACGGCCACAGCGAATCTGTTTATTTGGAAACCGAAAAACCGCTGGATCTTAAAAAAGTCAAAGCCGCACTTAAAAAAGCTGCCGGGATTATCATCGTCGATGATCTTAAAACATCGACCTATCCAATGCCCATCGATACCGAAGGCAAGGACGAAGTTTTTGTCGGGCGTATCCGCAAAGACCCGTTTAATCCAAAAGGAATTTGGCTTTGGGTCGTTGCGGACAACTTGCGCAAAGGGGCCGCATCCAACGCCGTGCAAATTGCAGAGGAGTTGGTCAAACAGCGTTTGATTTAACTATCAAAGAAGGTACGTGGATGAAAAAATTCAATTCATTAATTATAAAAAAAATCCTCCTACTATTCTTTTTGATTTTGTTATTTGTTGTTCTCTATTGCGTAATTAGATACGAAATGAGAACACAATGCCCCCAAGGTCAGCGCTATGTTGTTTTGGATGGTGTAGATGAAAAAACTGGTGAACCATGGAGTTATCAAGG